>DATEGC010000001.1:0-6461 GCA_035280285.1 Candidatus Dormiibacterota bacterium
GCCGACTCCTTCATCACGTCGCCGAGCTGGCCGGTCAGGGTCAGCATCGGACCGTGGCCGTTGCTTTCGGTCGCGGTCGCCTCCACGAAGAGCACGTCGCCGCCGGTTCCGGTCACAGCCAGTCCGGTCGCCACGCCAGGCACCGCGGTGCGAGCCGCGACCTCATTGTCGAATTTCGGCTTGCCGAGGAACTCGCGCACCCGTTCGGGCGTGATCGCGACAGGCGGCGTGAGCGCGCCCGTGGCGACTTTCGTCGCGACCTTGCGCGTGATCTTGCCCAGCTCGCGCTCGAGGTTGCGAACCCCGGCCTCGCGAGTGTGCTCTGTGATCACCTTCATGATCGCCGAGTCGTCCACGCTGACTTCCTCGGGTTTCAATCCAGCCTGCTTGACCTGCCGCTTGAGCAGGTGGTCGCGCGCAATCGCGACCTTCTCCTCTTCGGTGTAGCCGTCGAGGCGGATCAGCTCCATGCGGTCCAGCAGCGGTGCAGGGATCGTCTCCGACACGTTGGCGGTCGGGATGAACAACACCTCGGACAGGTCGAGATCGACTTCCAGGTAGTGGTCGCGGAACGTGTGGTTCTGCGCCGGGTCCAAGACCTCGAGCAGGGCCGCCGACGGGTCGCCCCGCCAGTCGCTGCCGACCTTGTCGATCTCGTCCAGCATGATCACCGGGTTCTTGGTGCCGGCGTCCTTCAAGGCGCGCACGATGCGGCCCGGCAGCGCGCCGACGTACGTCCGCCGGTGGCCGCGGATGTCAGCCTCGTCGCGGATGCCACCCAGCGACACGCGGGTGAACTTGCGACCCAGCGCGCGCGCCACGGACTCGCCCAGCGACGTCTTGCCGACGCCTGGAGGCCCGACCAGCGTGATGATCGCGCCTGAGCCGCGGCCGCCCAGAACCTCGAGTCCACGCTCGCTGCGCAGCTTGCGCACGGCCAGGAACTCGATGATGCGGTCCTTCACGTCGGACAGGCCGGTGTGGTCTTCGTCCAGGATCTGGCGAGCCTTGACCAGGTCGTAGTTGTCCTCGGAGCGCACGTTCCAGGGGATGTCGAGCATCCAGTCGAGGTACGTGCGGATCCACCCGTACTCGGGGTTCTGCTCGCTGGTCCGCTCCAGGCGGTCAAGCTCGCGATTCACCTCGGTCAGCACGGCCTCGGGCATGCCGGCCTTCGCGATCCTCTCGCGGTAGGTCGAGACCACGTCGGTCTGGCCCTCGTTGAGCTGCTTCTTGATCGCCTCGAGCTGCTGGCGGAGCAGGAACTCGCGCTGCGTCTTCTCCATGCCCTCGGCGACGTCGCTGCGGATCTTCTCCTTCAGCGATGCCTCGGCCAGGATGCCCTTCGTCCATTCGATCAGCGTGGCCAGCCTCTGCTCGAGGTCGGTCATCTCGAGGATCTCAAGCTTCTGCTCAGTCGACAGGTCCGGCGAGTAGCCGGCCAGGTCGGCGAGGTGGCCCGGAGTCCGGGCGGCGCGCAGGAACTGCACGACCTGCGGCACGCCGCGCGACTCGACCAGGTTCTCGAGGAGGGCACGGTACTCGCGCGCCAGCTCCTGCGACCTCTCGGTCGGGGGCTCAGGGTCGACGAGCGGGTCGGCCTTGACCCACAGGGCGCCGCCGATGTCCGCCTGGCCGCTGCCGAGGCGGGCGCGGTACTCACCGCGGATCAGGAAGGCTTCGGCCCCGGTCGGCAGCTCGGCCGACTCGCCCAGGCGGGCGACCGTGCCGATGGCGCCGAACTTGCCCTCGATGCGGGGGACCAGCAGGATCAGGCGGCTGCCCTGCCGGGCGGCCTCGATCGCGGCCTTCTGGCTGTCGCCTTCGACCGCCAGCGTGACCGACATGTGGGGTAGGACGACGACGTCGTCCATGGGGAGGACGGGAAGCAGTTCGGATTTGGGAGTTGCCATCTGTACGAGAGAACGTTTACCCCGTACCGGCAATTCCCAATCCTGGTGAGGCTCTCACCTCGCGGCTTGCCGCGAAGGTCGCGTCAGCTCAGGCCGGCCGCCCTGCACGCCCTGGCGTACTCGGCCGTGCAGATCTGGGTCCGGGTCCAGAAGCCGTCGGCCACCACGGTCGAGATGAGCTCCCTCCGGGTCACCGCCAGCGGCTCGATCAGCACCGCCGGCACGTCTCGGGCGCTGTTGTTGACCGTCGCCCCGGCGGTCATCGTCACCGGCACCGGCACGCCGAACGCCAGGTCGTAGGCGATGACCGCGGCCGCCTCCACCTCCTGCTTGACCGGGCGGTAGATGGTCATGTACTGCTCGCCGGCGATGATCCGCTGCACGGCCGGCAGCTCGGTGTCGCCGCCGGTGACCGGCGGCAGCTCCTTTAGCCCCGCCGTTTTCAACGCCTGGATCGCGCCGGCGGCCACGTCGTCATTGGCCGCATAGACCCCGTCGACCTTGTTCTTGGTTGCCGCGAGCGCTTGCGTCATCTCCAGTTGGGCGTTCTCCGCGCTCGCCGACGGCGTGTCGAACTCCTTGGCGATGGTCACCTTGCCGTCGAGCGTGGTGTGCACCGCCTTCTTCAGCACCGCCGAGTCGGGATTCGCGGGGTCGCCGTGCATCATCACCACGGCCGGCATCGACGCACCCTTCATCGCCCTCAACAACGCGCCGGCCTGCAGGACGCCGACCGCCGCGTTGTCGAAACCTATGAAGTAAGACACGCCGGAGGTGTTCAGCACCATGCGGTCGTACGCGATCACGGGGACGTGGCGCCTGGCCGCCGCCGCGACGATCGCGGACGCGCCCGCCGGATCAACGGGATCCAGGACTATGACGTTTACCCCGGCCGCGAGCACCGCCTGCGCTTGCTGCATCTGCGTCACCGGATCGCCGCCGGCGTTGCGGTAGATCAGCTCGCAGTCCTCGCACAGTGACTGGAGCTTCGCCCCGAAGAGCGGCCGGTCCTGGCTCTCGAAGCGCGGCGCTACCTCGGGCGCAAGGAAGGCGAGCTTCTTGTGTGGGACGGCCTGGCTGGCGGGGCCGGACCCGCATGCCGCAAGACATACACCGGTCAGCACGACCGCTGCGAAGCGTGCGAACTTCATGGCTACCTCGTTGCTTTGACGTTGTGGTGAAACGCTGCTGCGAAGGGAGAGCCTACCCCTTGAGGGCCCCGGCGAGCAAGCCGCGAATGAAGTACCGGCCGAGAACGATGTAGATCACGAGCGGCGGCAGCGCCGTGAGCAGCGCCCCTGCCATCTGGACCTCGTAGTGAGCGAGCAGCGAGCCGGCGAGGCCGTTCAGCGCCACCGTGATCGGCCACTGGTCGGACAGCGTGAGCGTGACGGCAAACAGAAACTCGTTCCAGATGCTTGTGAACTGCCAGATCAGAACCACCACGAAGCCGGGCATCGAGATCGGAAGCAGCACGCGCCGGTACACACCCAGCACGCTCGCGCCGTCGATCCGCGCCGCTTCGATCAGCTCGGTCGGCACCGCGGCGTAGTAGTTCCGGAAGATCAGGGTCGTGATCGGTATGCCGTAGACGACATGGGTGAGGATCAGCCCAGGGATGCCGCCGTACAGCTGGATCTTCTGCAGGACCAGCACCAGCGGCAGCAGGATGCTCTGGTACGGGATGAACATCCCAAAGAGAAGGAGCGTGAAGACGAGGTCGGCGCCGCGGAACCTCCACTTCGACAGCACGTATCCGTTGAGCGAGCCGAGCAGCGCGGACAACAGCGTTGCCGGAACCACGAGCAACACGCTGTTGAAGAAGCTCGGCGCCAAGGTCCCGAAGGCGTTGCCGAACGCCTCCAACGTCGGCGCCGCCGGGAGCTGCCAGGGGGTGGAATGCGACACCTCGACGAACGACTTGAGAGAAGTGACGACGATGACGTAGATCGGCAGCAGGTAGACCGCTGCAACGACGAGCAGCAACGCGTACGTGATCAGTCGCGACAGGCGGAATGGGCTGGGTCTGGCGACCTGGGCGACCTGGGCCGCGCTCATCGCTCGACCTCCTGGCGCAGGCTCCAGATCAGGTAGGGAACGATCAGCAGTGCGACCAGCAGCAGCAAGACCATCGCGATCGCCGCACCCCGACCGTAGAGGTTCTGCCTGAAAACCGCGACCCACATGTAGAGGCTCGGCATGTCGGTCGCGTACCCGGGCCCGCCAAAGGTCATCACGTAAACGAGGTCGAAGATCTTCAGCGAGATGTGGCCGAGGATGATGATGGCGGACAGCGTGATCGGTCGCATCAGCGGCAGGATCACTCGGAGGAAGATCCGGCCCTCGCTGGCTCCGTCGACGCGCGCCGCCTCGCGCAGCTCGTCCGGAATGGCACGAAGACCAGCCAGGAACATGGCCATGCAGAAGCCGCTCATCTGCCACGTGGCCGCGATCACCAGGCCGAACAATGCGGTGCGTGTGTCGGCCAGCCATGGCGATTTCAGGAAGCTGAGGTGCACGTCGTCGAGCAGCAGGTTGATCCCGAAGTTGGGATTGAAGATCCAGCGCCATACAGTGCCCGTGACCACAAAGGAGATGGCGAGCGGGAAAAGGAAGATGTTCTGAAAGAAGATCGTGCCGCGTACATGCTGGTCGAGCAGCACCGCGGCGCCGAACCCGAGGACGATGCACGCGATCAAGAACAGGATCGTGAACTCGATCGTGTTGCTGATGTCAGCCTGGAAGCGGGGCAGTCCGAAAAGGTCGGTGTACTGGGTCAGTCCGGCCGACGAGTAGTCCGGCACGATCCCGTACCACTTGGTCGTCGACACGAACGCCGTGTAGCCGATGAACACGTAGACGAAGACCGCGATCAATAGCATCGACGGCGCGATCAGGATGAACGGGGTGTAGCGATCCCAGGAAAACGAGCCGAGGGAGCGGCCCCGAATGGGTCGCTCCCTCGTAGCGGCGCCAGTTGAGGCTACCGCCAACTGGGCCTTACTTCAGGAACTGATCGGCCAGTTTCGCCAGGTTGGCGGTGCTGGCGTTGACGTCCTTCTTCTGTACGAACTGGCCCATCTCGTCGTTGACGCCGCTCGCAAATGCTTCCGGCGCCGCCGAACCGTGGGCGATGCTGGGTGTGAGCGCCGCGGTCTTGAACTCGCCGATGAACCGCTGCGCGATGGAGTCGAAGATGCTCGCCGGCACGTCGGTGCGCGCCGGGATGGAGCCCTTCTTCGGGTTGAACGCGGCCTGTCCGGCTTCGGAGCCGCAGACCTTGATCCAGTTGATCGCGTTGGCTCGGTCGGGCGCTCCCTTCGGAAGGCCGAACGTGTCGCAGACGATCATGTAGGTCTTCTCTGTGCCGGGGGACGCGATGCCCGTAAAGTCCGTGTCGGGCTTCCAGTTGTTGGACGTGAAGTAGCCCTTGGCCCAGTCGCCCATGATCGTGGCCACTGATGTGCCTGCCTGCACTCGACCTGCCGCCTGGTCCCAACCGAGCGTTGGGTGGTCCGAGTTGACGTAGTTGAGCATGGACTTGATGTAGGTCAGTGCCTGCTTCACGTTGTTGTCCGTCCACGAGCTCCTGCCGTTGAAGAGCCCGCGGTAGAAGTCGGCTCCACCCACGGCCACGATGTTGTTCTCGAGCAGCATCGTGACCTCCCAGTTGCCGTTCGAACCGAGGGCGAGGGGAGCCTGGATTCCCGCTGACTTTGCCTTGCCGAGGGCGGACAGGAAGTTGTCCAGGTTGTTGCTCGTTCCCGGCGTAATGGAGGATCCGGCCTTGGCGAGGTTCACCCACAGCGCGTTGCCGCGGTGGACGTTGACCGGCACCGACCAGATGTCGCTGCCCTTGCTGACGATCGCCTTCAGGTCCTTGGGCATGACGCTGTCCCAGCCCTCTGAGTTCCAGACGCTGGTGATCGGCTCCATCTTGTCCGCCTTGACCCAGGTGCTGATGAGCTCCTGGCCGGCGTGAACCTGGAAGCTGTCGGGCGGCTTGCCGCCCTGCATGCGGGTGGCGAGCACGGCCTTGGCGTTGGTGCCCGCGCCGCCGGCCACGGCCGAGTTGACGATCTTCACGTCCGGGTACTTGCCCTGGTAGATCTTGAACATCTCGGCGAGGCCGTCCGCCTCACCGCCGGCCGTCCACCAGCTGAAGATCTCGAGCTGCTTCGAGCCGGTGGTGGTGGTGGTGCCGCCTCCACAGGCAGCCAGAAAGTCGACAAACGCGCCTCCGAAGACGAGGGCCCCGGCCGCCGCTCCGGTGGTTTTCACGAACTCACGACGAGTCCACTTAGAGCTCATTCACTCTCCTCCGAGGCCGGTCGCGTCATGCGCCTCACCTCTCAGATCCCTGCTGCCTTCTTCCCGGGCCGCAGCCACGGGGCGAGAGTGCGCCGGCAGCAGGCCTTACTCCACTCTGTCCCAGGCGACCAGCGAATTCTCTGGGCTCACAAACACCCTGTCAAGTCAGCGCGGCTGCGCTCAGACGCGTGTAACGCTGCCCGAGGTTGAGCCGCGACGCGAGAGCGCGTCGATGGT
>DATEGC010000002.1:0-9301 GCA_035280285.1 Candidatus Dormiibacterota bacterium
AGGCTCCAGTGCTCGGTGGCAAGGATCTGCAGGGCTTCCGAGTCTTTGCGTGACGGCGGTATCTCGGTCGACATTTAGTCTCGAGGAAGATACCGAGGCAAGTCCGCGAGCGTTTTGAAGCCACGTGACTCGAGGAACGACACCAGCCCGTCGTGCACCTCCTCGATCGCCTTTGGATTGACGAATGTTGCCGTGCCCACCTGAACAGCAACACATCCCGCGACGAGGAACTCCAGAGCGTCCTCCGCGCGTGTGATGCCCCCAATGCCGATCACGGGAATCCGTACCGCGCGCGCCGCCTGGTGGGCGAGATGTACGGCGAGCGGGCGGATGGCCGGCCCCGACAGGCCGCCGGTGCGGAAGCTCAAGCGAGGCCCGTAGGTGTTGAGGTCGATCGACATGCCGACGAACGTGTTGATCGCGCAGAGCGCATCGGCGCCGACCGACTCGACGGCGCGGGCGATGACTCCGATGTCGCTGACCATGGGGGTCAGCTTCACCCAGACCGGAAGCTTCGTCCGCCGTCGTACCGCGTCGGTGACGGCGGCCGCCGCGCGAGGGTCGTTGCCAAAGTAAAGCCCGCCCTGCTCGACGTTTGGGCACGAGATGTTGATCTCGAATCCGGCAACGCCAGGCACCCCATCGAGCCGCGCCGCCAGCTCGCCGTACTCGGACGCCGACTCGCCGTTGATGTTGACGAGAATCGGGAAGTCCCACCCCGCCCACTGCGGCGCGTAGTCGCGGATCAGGGCCTCGACACCGGGTCCCTGAAGCCCAATCGCGTTCAGCATCCCGGCCGGCGTTTCAGCGATGCGCGGTGGCGCGGTGCCTTCGCGTGGGCGAATGAAGATTCCTTTCGAAACCATGCCGCCGAGCGCCCGGCGCTCCAGCAGGGGCACCTCCGTGCCGTAGCCGAAGGTACCCGATGCGGCCAGTACCGGTCCACGCAACCTCAGGTCGCCGATCGCGACCGACATGTCGACCGTCATGCGACGTAAGGCAGATGCGCCGGGAGCGCTGACCAGTTCACAGCCGCGGCCCTGTAGACCGGGCCTTCCTTGCAGGCCCGGTCGTAGCCGCCTAGCGCCAGCGGCACGGCACAGCCGAGGCACACCCCTGTGCCGCAGCCCATGTACGTCTCGACAGCGACCTGGGCGTCCGGCCAACGTTCGGCGACGGCGGCAAGCATGCGGTTCGGTCCGCAAGCGAGAACCAGGCCGGCATCGGTCGCTGCGGCGACCGCCGTGCCGTGAAAACCCCGCGACCCGTCATCGGTCGCCCACACGATTTCGTCGCCGTCGGCCTCTGAACAGAGCTCAGCCGCGGTGCGAGCGCCGTGGACCCACGTCACGCGGGCACCCGCACTCCTCGCGTCTCGAGCCGCCAGCGGCATGGGCGCTACGCCAAGGCCGCCGCTGATCACGAGCACTCGTGAGCCGGCGATCTCGAAACCTCTGCCAAGCGGGCCGAGGCAGCTGACGCGATCTCCGCCCTCCATCTCCAGCAGCTGCGCGGTCCCTACCCCGACCGCCTTCAGCACGACCTCGATGTCCTCCCCGTCCGCGCGATACACGGAAAACGGGCGCCGGAGCAGCGGCCCACCCGACCAGCCGAGGTTCACGAACTGCCCTGCCCTGACTGTGGCCGCGATCTCAGGCGCACGCATCGCGATTACAAACATGCCCTGCGCGACCTGGCGTTTCGCCGTCACCGGCGCGTCAAGCAGGAACACCGACCCTCCACTCGTCGATGGTGCGGACCTCCATCTCCTCGGGCGCCGCGACCGCGGACTCGAGCAGCGCTGTCGCCGTGTCGAGCGAGGTGAGGCACGGGATGCGTCGCTCGACGGCTGCGCGCCGGATCTCGAAGCCGTCCTTGAAGACCGGGTTCCCGTCGCCGCGATCTTCATAGATGTTGGACATCGTGTTGATGACCAGCTGCACCTCGCCGCGGACGATGACGTCCACCACGGTCGGTCCCGGCTCGCCGATCTTTGCCACCACGCGTGGCGAGAAGCCGGCGGCCCGGAGAGCTTTGGCCGTGCCATCGGTTGCGACCAGCTTGCAGCCCAGCTGCACCAGGCGCGACACGATGGGAAAGAGCTCAGGTTTGTCGGCGTCGGCGATGGTGAGGAGGGCCGCGCTGCCGCGGTCGACGTGCATCCCGGACGCCACGAACGCTTTGCGCAGGGCCTCGTTGACGTTGCGCGCCATCCCGATGGCCTCGCCCGTCGACTTCATCTCGGGCCCCAGGTACGAGTCGACCGCGGGCAGCTTGTTCATCGAAAACACCGGCGCCTTGACCGCCACCAGGTCGCGCGGCGGGGGCACGAGACCTGTCGACCATCCCATCGCCGTGAGCTTCCGGCCGAGCATCACGTTGGTCGCCAGGTTGACCATCGGCACGCCCGTGACCTTGGATAGAAACGGCACTGTTCGCGACGCGCGCGGGTTCACCTCGAGGACGTAGACGTGGCCTCGATGCACGACGTACTGGACGTTGACGAGCCCTCGCAGCCGCAGATGGCGTGCGATGCGCACGGTGTAATCGACGATGTGGTCCAGTTCGTCGCGTTCGAGGAGCTGCGCAGGGTAGACGGCGTATGAATCGCCCGAGTGAACGCCCGCCCTCTCGACATGCTGCATGACACCGGGGATGACAACCGTCTCGCCGTCGGAGATGGCGTCGACCTCGACCTCCATACCCTGCAGATACTTGTCGACAAGCACCTGGCCACGCGGCATCGCCCCGATGGCCCAGACCATGTAGCGGCGCAGCTCCTCGCGATTGCGCACGATCTCCATCGCCCGGCCGCCAAGCACGTAGGAAGGCCTCACCAGGACCGGGTACCCGGCCCCTTCCGCGATGCCCTCGGCCTCGTGGACCGTCGTCGTCGTGCCGCCCACCGGCTGCGGGATGCCGATCGCGTCGAGCGCGCGCGCGAACGCGCGACGGTCCTCAGCCAGGTCGATGGCTTCGACGCTCGAGCCCATGATCGCGAGCCCACTGCCGCTCAGCGGCTCGGCAAGGTTGATCGCGGTCTGGCCGCCGAACTGCACCAGCGCGCCTGACGCGTGCTCGGTTCGGGCCACGTGCAGGGCGCCGTCGAGGTCGAGGGGCTCGAAGTACAGGCGGTCTGAGGTGTCGAAATCGGTGGACACGGTCTCGGGGTTGGAGTTGACGAGCACAGCGCGCACGCCGGCCTCGCGCAGGGCCCAGGCGGCGTGGACCGAGCAGTAGTCGAACTCGATGCCCTGGCCAATTCGAATCGGCCCGGACCCGATGACGACTTCAGTCTGCCCGTTCACTGGCAGGCTCTCTGTCTCCTCTTCCCAGCACGAGTAGTAGTAAGGAGTCGCCGCCTCGAACTCACCCGCGCAGGTGTCGACCAGCTTGTAGGTAGGCATGCCGGGCTCCACCGCCTCGCCGCGCAGGGCGGTGATCATCGAGTCTGAAAAGCCGGCTCGCCGCAGCTCTCGCACATCGCCCGAAGCCTCGAGCTGCGTTATCGCCGCCAGCCTGTCGATGAACCAGCGATCGATGCCGCTGCGCTCCGCGAGATACGCCGCGTCGGCGCCGTTGCGCAGCGCATTCAGCAGCGCGAACAGCCGGCGGTCGTTCGGCTGCTCGATCGTCTCAGGCCCTAGCTCCCACTGGGCGGGCTGCTTTTGCTCGAGCGAGCGCATGGCCTTTGTGAGCGCCGCCTCGAAGGTGCGTTCGATCGCCATCACCTCGCCGGTCGAGGCCATCTGCGTCCCGAGCCGGCGGTCGCCGACGGGGAATTTGTCGAACGGCCACCTCGGGATCTTCACAACGCAGTAGTCGAGCGCCGGCTCGAAAGCGGCGAACGTCCGGCCCGTGATCTCGTTGCGTATTTCTTCCAGCCTGCGCCCCACCGCGACCTTGGCCGCCACTCGTGCGATCGGATAACCCGTCGCCTTCGACGCCAGGGCCGACGACCGGCTGACGCGCGGATTCACCTCGATCACGTAGTACCGCGAGCTCTTGGGATCCAGCGCGAACTGGATGTTGCAGCCGCCCTCGATTCCCAAGGCGCGGATGATCCTGATCGCCGACGAGCGCAGCATCTGGTGGTCGCGATCCGTCAGCGTCTGGGCCGGCGCGACCACGATGGAATCGCCGGTGTGGACACCCATCGGATCGAGGTTTTCCATGTTGCAGACCGTGATGCACGTGTCGGCGCCGTCACGCATGACCTCGTACTCGATCTCCTTCCAGCCCCACAGCGAGCGCTCTACGAGCACCTGGTGGATCGGCGAGGAGGCAAGGCCGCGGGCCGCGACCTGCTCGAGCTCTGCCTCAGTGGTGACAAAGCCGCCGCCCGTGCCGCCGAGTGTGTAGGCAGGCCGGATCACGAGCGGCAATCCGGTCGACGCGGCGAAGGCGCGGACATCGCGCATCGACTCACACACCCGCGAGACTGGGACCGGTTCGCCGATCTCCTCGAGCATCTGCTTGAAGGCCTGCCGGTCCTCGGCCTTGCGTATCGTGTCGATCGAGGCGCCGAGCAGCCGCACGTGGTGACGCTCGAGGACACCTGCGTTGGCGAGGTCAGTCGCCAGGTTGAGGCCGGTCTGCCCGCCAAGAGTCGGCAGCAGGGCATCCGGTTTCTCGCGCTCGATGATCCGCTCCACCGCATCGACCGTGAGGGGTTCGAGATAGACGCGGTCGGCGACGTCCTCATCGGTCATGATCGTCGCCGGGTTCGAGTTGACAAGGACTGTGGTGATACCTTCCTCGCGGAGCGCCTTGCAGGCCTGGGTTCCGGCGTAGTCGAACTCCGCCGCCTGGCCGATCACGATCGGCCCCGAGCCGAGGATCAGCACCTTGCGCGGCCGCGGCTCTTCCTTCATTCCCACCACTGCTCTGACCGCCGGCGTGCGGCTGCGCACCATGTCGATGAAGCGGTCGTAAAGATGCTGGTTGTCCTGCGGGCCGGGACAGCCCTCGGGGTGGTACTGCACGCTGAACACCGGCAGCCGGCGGTGGCCGAGGCCTTCGACTGAGCCGTCGTTCAGGTTGCGGTGGGAGACGTAGAAGTCGCCTTCTGGAATGGACGCCGCGTCGACCTGGAACTCGTGGTTCTGGCTCGTGATGTGGACGCGGCCGGCGTCGAGATCCTTGACCGGGTGATTGGCGCCGTGGTGACCGTACGGCAATCGCGAGGTGGTCGCGCCCGCGGCGCGGCCGAGGATCTGGTGGCCGAGGCAGATGCCGAACAGCGGCATGCGTCCGAGCGCCTCGCGCGCCAGCTCCACCGGTCCATCGAGGACGGCCGGGTCACCCGGGCCGTTCGAGAGCACGAGACCGTCTGCACCGACCGACTGCACGTCTTTCCACGTGGCCGTGTGCGGCAGGACGACGACGCGGCACCCCCGTTCGCGCAGCGAGCGAAGGATGTTGGACTTGACGCCGTAGTCGACCACGGCGACCAGCAAGCCCTCACCGTCGCTGTGCCGGCGCGTGCGCAACTCGGGCGGCAATGGCTCGGACCACTCTTCTTTTCGGGCGCGCGACGTCTCGGCGACCAGGTCCTGTTCGGCAATCGGAGTGACGCGGCGGGCCGCACTGGCAAGCTCGGCGAGCCTCGCCGGAGATGGAGCTGCGGCCTCGTGCAGCAGCACGGCCCGCAAGGCTCCGTGCGTGCGGATGTGCCTCGTCAGCGCGCGGGTGTCGATGTCGGTGATCGCCGGCACGTTCCACCGTCGCAGGTACTCGTCGAGCGACCCCTCGCTCGAGTGATGGCTCGGAGCCGGGCACGCCCAGCGGACGATCAGGGCGCGCACCCACGGCCGGGCCGACTCGGCGTCGGCTTCACGCACCCCGTAGTTGCCCTGCAGGGGATACGTCATGCAGATCATCTGGCCCGCGTACGAAGGGTCGGTGAGAACCTCCTGGTATCCGGTCATCGCGGTGTTGAAGACGACCTCGCCCTGCCCCGTTACGTCGGCCCCCAATGCCACTCCGACAAACGACCGGCCGTCCTCCAGCACCAGGGCCGCGAAGGGCTTAGCCGGCAACGATCACCGCCTGGTCGAACCCGTCTTCTTCCTCAATGAGAACCTCGATCCGCTCGCCTTCGGCGGTGGGCACGTTCTTGCCGACGTAGTCCGGTCGGATTGGAAGCTCGCGGTGACCGCGGTCGAGGAGCACCGCGAGCTGGATCGCCCGAGGCCTGCCGAAGTCCATCAGCGCGTCCATCGCCGCGCGTGCGGTGCGGCCGTGATGGATCACGTCGTCGACCAGCACTATCACCCGGGCGCCAACGTCTGGCAGCTCGGTCGCCGAGCGGTGACCGTCAGCCGGCCTGAGGTGAAGGTCGTCCCGATGCAGGGTCACGTCGAGTCGCCCAAACGGGACGTCGCATCTCTCGAGCTTGCTGAGGATGTTCGCCAGGCGTCTGGCGAGGACGTCGCCCTTGCTCACGATGCCGACGAGCACGACGTCTTCAACACCACGATTGCGCTCGACGATCTCGTGCGCGATCCGGTGCAGCGAGCGGCGGATCTGGTCCGCGTCCATCACGGTGGCCTTGAGGGTGGTGCTCATGAGAGGAGCCTGTCGAGCAGGGCCATGCGGACGTGCAGGCCATTGCGTGCCTGCCGAAAGTACGCGGCACGCGGGTCGTCATCGACCTCGGCTGCGATCTCATCGACCCGGGGAAGCGGATGCATAAGGACCGCGTGCTTGCGCATTCGCGAGATCGCGTCCTTGTCGATGCGGTAGACGCCCTTGACCGCGTTGTAAGCCTCCGGGTCGCTGAAGCGCTCCTTCTGGATTCGCGTCATGTAGACGACATCGACCTCGGGCAGCACCGCCTCGAGGTCCTGTGTCTCGGCCCACTGCACATGATGCTCATCGAGGTGCGCCTTCAAGTCGTCGCGCATCGCCACCTGCGGCGGGGCGACAAACCAGAAACTGATTTCCTTGTACTTGCTCAGCAGGTAGGTCAGCGAGCGCACCGTGCGGCCGTTGGCGAGGTCGCCGACCATGGCCACCTTCACGCCATCGATGCGGTTGAGCTCGTCGCGGATGGTGTAGAGGTCGAGCAACGCCTGCGTCGGGTGCTGGCCTGGTCCGTCGCCGGCGTTGATGATCGGGACCGCGCTGACGGCCGCAGCTCGCCGGGCCGCGCCTTCCTCGCTGTGCCGCAGCACGATCACGTCCGCGTAACCGCTGACGATGCGGATCGTGTCTTCGAGCGTCTCGCCCTTCGCGGCGGACGAGAACTCACGGGCGTTGTCGGTGCCCATCGTGCTGCCGCCGAGGCGCAGCATCGCGGCCTCAAACGAGAGCCGGGTCCTGGTGGAAGGTTCGTAGAACAGGGCCGCCATCACATTGCCCGACAGGCGACCGGTGAACCGGTGCGGTTCGAGCTTCATCTCGTCCGTGCGCGCGAAGAGGTCCTCGAGGAGACTTCGCGAAAACTGTTGACTCTCGACGACGTGTCGCAAACGCGACCCGACAGCCATGAAAAAACCCCCTTCCCGACCTCTCCGGATCGGACTTAAAGGACTTCGGGCGAGAGTTTATCACCAACCGGTAACCTGTCCCGAGCAGTGAACAAGCGACCAGGACATGTGAAGGTCACGAACGAGGTTGGCTTCTGCGGCTTCTGCGGCCGGCCGCGCAACCTGCGCCACGAAGAGCACCAGCTCGGGACTCTCGTTCGCACGATCGTCACTTGCGAAACGTGCCACCGCACGCTGTCGAGCGAGATCGGCGTCGCGCAGCCGGAGACGGTGTCGGAAGAGAAAGTCGAGGCGGCCCCCCTACAGGCAGCACCAGTCGAGGCAGCCCCCCTCCAGGCAAGCAAGAAAGCGACACCGGCCAAACCCTCCCGCGCGAAAGCCAAGGCCCCTTCCAGAACGGCGGCGCGCCCCGGCGGCAAACCGGCGTCCAGCGCGAGGAAGACCACCCGGAGCAAGTGAGCCAGGAGGCGGTCAAGGTCGATCGCCTCGAAAAGGCGCTCGGGCCGAACAAGGTTCTCCGCGGCATCTCTCTCGAGGCGCGCGCGGGCGAGATTTTCGGCTTGCTCGGCCCCAACGGCGCGGGCAAGACGACGACCTTGCGCGTCATCTGCACCCTCCTCGCACCAGACACAGGCTCGGTCGAGGTGCTCGGCTTCGACACGCGCAAGGCGCCCCAGGAGGTTCGGCGTCGCGTCGGGGTGGTGACGGCGGAGTTCGGGGTCTACCCGCGGCTCACGGCGCGGGAGAACATCGCGTACTTCGCCGAGCTGAGCGGGGTGCTCGACGGCGAGCTCGACCGCAAGGTCGGCATGGTGCTCGAGCGCCTCGACATGGAGTCGTTCGCCAATCAGCGCGCGGAGGCGCTTTCCTCAGGGCAGAAGCAGAAGGTCGCGATCGCGCGGGCCATCGTGCACGACCCACCGGTTCTCATGTTTGACGAGCCGACGTCCAACCTCGACGTGCTGGCCTCGCGAGAGATCCGGCAGTTCATGGTCGAGTCGAGAGCGCGGGGCAAGTGCGTCATCTTCTCCACTCACGTGCTGCACGACGCCGAGCGCCTTTGCGACAGGGTCACGATCATCCACGAGGGCCGCGTCGTCGCAAGCGGCCAGACATCCAAAGTCCGCGGCGACCATCAAGACCTCGAGGACGCCTTTCTCGCCCTTGTGGGAGCGGCGATGTGAGCGACGTTTTGATCGTGCTCAGGAAGGAGCTGACCGAGATCCTGCGGGACCGCCGCACGCTGATAGCGATCGCGCTCGCGGCGCTCGCCACGCCGGCTGTGCTGCTGGTGATCGGACAGGTCTCGGGCCGGACCGCGGCTCAGACGTACTCTGTCGGTTACTCGGGAACGATCCCAGCCGGCCTGGAGACGCTGTTCGGCGCGACCGCGATGAAGCTCGTGCCGGTTGACGACCCCGCGACAGCCGCCAAACAGCAGGTCGACATCGGTCTCGTCTTCACGTCATCGGGGATCGAGGAGTACTACGACCCGACGCGCCAGAGCGCCCAGATCGCCGACGTTCGCCTCCAGGAGATCCTCGGCAAGTACGACGCGGCGAAGATTGCGTCGGCGCTGCAGGAGAAAGGCGTTGATCCCTCTGTTCTCAACCCCCTGCCGGTGAGGCAGCATCCCTTGAGCTCGCCGGCGCTCGCGGCGGGGAATGCGTTCCTCAGCTTCTTTCTGCCCTACATCCTGATCGTGATGACCATGACTGGCGGCCTCTCGGCGGCCCTCGACACATCGGCCGGCGAGCGCGAGCGGAAGACGCTCGAAAGCCTGCTCCTGACGCCGGCCCCGCGCAGCC
>DATEGC010000003.1:0-14346 GCA_035280285.1 Candidatus Dormiibacterota bacterium
GGCGCTGGGACGGAGTCCGCTGTCCCACCTTCCTGTGCTGTCCAAAGATGGATCGGCGGCCGCAGAGCTGCGCGCGCTCCTGGTCGACGTGATCGGTGAGATCTGCTCGTCGCCCGCGCCGCGTGACGCGGAGTCAGGCCACCTGCTACTCGACTACTACGTGAAGAGAGTCGGCAGCCACGAGGTGATCATGGAGCGGCTGCACATGACCCGGCCGACTTACTACCGCCGCCTGCATCACGGCTTCGAGCTGGTTGCCAGCCGGATCGATCAGCTCAGCGTCGCGACCGCTACCGATCGAGCTCTCTAAGCGCCTCGAGCTGGCGCTCGCCGTCCGCGTCCGCGCCTAAAGACCGGTAGCGCTGGTCGATTGTGTCGATCGCGGCAATGCCGGTCTCGAAGCTGATCGCGTCTCGATTCGCTCTCAAATTTCGGCATCAAGGGCCGCGGGACATTCCGTGCGTTCTGCACAAAAACGCACCTAATCCGTCCTTTCAAGGGTGCGCCCGGATCAAACAGCACCGAATCAGGCCTCAGAATTTGATCGTGAAGAGGCTGGTCGAGGTAAGCCATCAGGTCGTCGCCGGCATGAAGACCTACCCCGGGCTGCCTGAGCCCGAGGTCGACGTCGTCTTCGACTACGACGACTCGCGCGAGCGCTACCAGGGCAAGGCCGAGTTCCGGATCGCTTCGCTCCACCTCTGCGGCAACACAGGCACGTATGTCGACGCGCCGATCCATCGTTACAGGGGTGGCGCCGACCTGGCCTCGTTACCGCTCGAGCGGCTCGCGGACCTCGAGACGGTCGTCATCGACTGCACCGGCGCTGACATGGCGATCGGACCCAATGATCTCGCCGAAGTCGAACTGCGATACCGCGCGGTGTTGCTCCGGACCGATTTCTCCAAGCACTGGGGCACTCCGGAATATTTCGGCCCCAACCCGTATCTGACCGCCGAGGCAAGCGACATGCTGGTGCGCCAGGGCGCGTTGTTCGTCGGTATCGACTCCCTCAACATCGACGACACGGCCGACCCGTCCCGCCCCGCGCACACGAAACTGCTAGGCGCCGGCATCCCCATCTGCGAGCACATGACGAAACTGGCGGAGGTGCCGGCGTCAGGCGGCAGGCTCCACGCGGTGCCGATTGCGTGGGTCGGCGGGGCGAGCTTCCCGGTTCGGGCTTACGTCATCGTCTGAACGCCCGACGCACCTGCGCTTCAATCACGTCGGCCCTCTTCTCGATGTCAGCGGCCGTGAATCGCAATAGGACGTAGCCGGCGTTGATCAGAAGATTCTGGCGGCGATTGTCTTCGATCAGCCGGTCTCGATGGTTGACCCCGTCGTACTCGATAGCCAGCCGCGCCGCCGGATAGTAGAGGTCGGCCCGACCGACGAAGCGGCCCTCGCCGTCACGCAGATCGGTCTGAACGTCGGGGCGCGGTAGCCCGGCCTGCAACAGCAGCCAGCGAAGTCGAGTTTCCATCGGCGACTCTGCAGGGGCAGCGAACTCGGCAAGCTCACGCAAGCGGCGAGGACTCAGCAAAGCACGCGCATCGACGAGACGCAGACGAACAGCCGCGTCGATCGCCACCAACACTTCGACCGCGGGAAGGCGAAGGCATAGATCGCGCAGAGTCCGCTGCACCGTCGTCGCAGGCAGGCCTCGGATCGTGGCCACGTCGCACTCGGGAAGATTGCAGTGGCGGACGCTGAGGCCGGCCCGCGAGCGCCATCCGGACCGGGCGGGGACGATGACCTCGATGGGATTCGTCGGATCCAGATCGAGGCCCAGAAGCCAACCTGCGGTCGCGCCCCCGTAAACAGCGCAGGGCGGCAGAAGTCGGTGCCAGGCCGAGAGCAGCGTCCACGGGTCAGTTCGCAATCCCTTCCAGCAGTAGAGCGCCGTCCCGAGGCGGCGCCAGGAGCTACCGCTCAGCGATCTCCGGCTGAGCCCGACCGAACGCGCTTCTCCAAGGGTAAATGGGCGCCTGGTCAACTCCCGAGGGATCCGTGCTGTCCGGGTCACGGCTCAAGGGTGGCCCAAGCGTCTTGTTCCGCCAACCCAGCCTGTAAACGTGCGCTCCGATCGAAACGCACCTATACCTGCCGGCATTCGGTGCGTTTTGCGCTTAAGACACGGATTCGCCCGCTGTCTGACCCTCCGGCTTCAAGAACAACACCGCCAGCGGCGGCAGCGTGAGCGTGATGCTGTGCAGGTGCCCGTGCATCCCCACGGGCACCGCCTCCACCGCTCCCATGTTGCCCTGCCCACTCCCCCCGTACAGTGGCGCGTCGCTGTTCAACAGCTCCCGCCAGCGTCCAGCCAACGGAATCCCGATCTGATAGTTGTGCCGCGGCACCGGCGTTAAGTTGAACACCGCCACGAGCACGTCGTCCGGTGTGGTGCCACGCCGAATCAAAGACACCACGCTCTGCTCCGCATCGGTCACATCAATCCACGAAAACCCCGCCGGGTCGAAGTCCAGATCGTGCAGCGAGCCCTCCTCGTGCAAAACCCGGTTCAGGTCACCCACCCACAGCCGCAAGCCGCCGTGCATCGGATACTCGAGCAGATGCCAATCCAGCGACGACTCGACGTCCCACTCGCGCCACTGACCGAACTCCCCGCCCATGAACACCAGCTTCTTGCCCGGCTGCGCGTACATCCACCCGAACAGCAGACGCAGGTTCGCGAACTTCTGCCACTCATCGCCCGGCATCTTTGACAACAGCGAGCCCTTTCCGTGCACCACCTCGTCGTGCGACAGCGGCAGCATGAAGTTCTCGCCCCACGCGTACAGCATCCGGAACGTGAGGTTCGAGTGGTGGAACTTGCGGTGCACCGGCTCGCGCTCGAAGTAGTAGAGCGTGTCGTGCATCCATCCCATGTCCCACTTCATCCCGAAGCCGAGCCCGCCGACATACGTCGGGCGTGAAACGAGCGGCCACGCCGTCGACTCTTCCGCGATCGTCTGCACGTCCGGCTGCTCTTTGTAGACCTCGATGTTGAAGCGGCGCAGGAAATCGACCGCCTCCAGGTTCTCGCGGCCGCCGAACTTGTTCGGGATCCATTCGCCCGCCTTGCGCGAGTAATCCAGATACAGCATCGACGCCACCCCGTCCACGCGCAGCCCGTCGGCGTGATACCGGTCCAGCCAGCACAGGGCGCTGCTCAACAGGAATCCGCGCACCTCGTTCCGCCCGTAGTTGAAGATCGAGCTGCCCCAATCCGGGTGCACTCCCAGCCTAGGGTCGGCGTGCTCGAACAGATGCGTGCCGTCGAAGTTCTGCAGCCCGAACTCGTCGGCGGGGAAGTGCGACGGCACCCAGTCCAGGATCACGCCGATCCCGTTCTGGTGCATGTAATCGACCAGGAACATAAAGTCCTGGGGCGCTCCGTAACGCGAGGTCGGCGCGAAATATCCGGTGACCTGGTAGCCCCACGACTCGTATAGCGGGTGCTCCATCACCGGCATCAACTCGACGTGCGTGAACCCCATCCGGCTCACGTAATCGGCCAGCCGTGGAGCCAGTTCGCGGTACGTCAGCCAGCGGTTGCCCTGTTCGGGCACTCGCATCCACGACCCGAGATGGACCTCATACACGGCCCAAGGCGCGCTGCGACTGTCCGTCTTCCTGCGGTTCTCCAGCCAGCTGTCGTCGCCCCACTCGTATGACAGGTCCCACACGATCGAGGCCTGTCGCGGCGGCGCCTCCGAGAAGGTGGCAAACGGGTCCGCCTTGTCCACGCCCTGTCCAGTGACCTTCGAATGGACGTAATACTTGTAAAGGGCCCCGTGCTTGACGGTCGGGATGAAGCCTTCCCAGATTCCCGACTGGTCCCGCGCGAACAGGCCGTTCGCGTTCTTGTCCCACCCGTTGAAGTCGCCGATCACGCTCACCGCGTCGGCGTTCGGCGCCCAGACCGCGAAGTAGGTGCCCTCGGGGTCGTGCGTTGGGTGCGCGCCCAGCTTCTCGAAGAGGTGGCTGTGCGTGCCCTCGTTGAAAAGGTGAATGTCGAAGGGGCTGATCAGTGAGCGCGCGACCATGCTCATGGCGGTGACACCAGTTCGATGATTCCGCGCAGCGGGATGCGCACCCACTCCGGCCGCAGGTTCAACTCGTAGCGCAGCTCGTACAGGGCCTTCTCGAGCAGCATCGTCGTGAGCTGCAGCTCGAGGTCTTCAGGGCTGCGGGGCACCCAGGACGCATCGCCGGCGGTCGCCAGATAACTCTTCAGGAAGGCGGCCGACACCGAATCCACCCAGAAGCGCGCCCACGGCCCAAGCTGCGGCAGCTGCTCGGCGGGAATTTCCTGCGAGCGCAGCGCGGCCTGGCTCGCGTACGAGAACGAGCGCAGCATGCCCGCCACGTCCCGCATCGCCAGCCGTTTGAGCCGCCGCTCGTACAGGGTGCGGGTCGGCTCTCCCTCGAAATCGATGATCGCGAAATCGTGACCTGTGTACAGCACCTGGCCCAGGTGGTAGTCGCCATGGATGCGAATCCGCGACGTGTTCAACTTGCGCGACAGAAACGACTTCAGCATGGCCGCGATCCGAGATTCGAGCTCGAGCACTTTGTTGGCTTCGTCGCGAGCGTCCGCAGGCAGCCGTCGCAGCTGACTCCGCAGCAAATCGGTGGCGCGCATGGAGAGGCCGCTGATCGACTGGTAGATCGACCTCTGGTCGAGGGGCGAGACCCGCTCGGGCGCGAAAGCCGGGTCGTCGGGGTCCGAGGAGAGCGCGGCGTGCAGCTCGGCCGTGCGCCGGCCCAGGAGCCGAGCCGAGTCGAGGTAGCCGCCGATCGTCGTGGTGGCGATTTCGACAGGCTCTTGACGGCTCGCCTCGAGCAGGCTCTTCGGCGAGGCTGGCGGCGTCGCGCTGGCAAGCTCCGGCGCCTTGAAGAAGTGGGCCAATGTGTTCAGCGTGAACTGCCACGCGTCGCCCTGGTTCGGCACGTATCCCTGCAGGATTGCGATGCTCACAGGCTCGCCGCGCGCGCGCCTGTACTCGAGGCTCCCCGCCAGGGGCGCGATCTGGCTGAAGTGCGTCTTCTCGGTGAGGAAGCGTCCGACCTCGAGCTCGGGGTTGACGCCCTCCTCGAGCCGCCGAAAAACCTTCAACATGAGTCGTTCGCCGAAAATGACCGAGTTGTTGCTCTGCTCGGCGATCGAAAGCTGAGCCTCCAGGCGCACTGTCTCGGGGCCGCGCAGGCGAGCAAACGCGCGCGTCGTCGAGCCGACCAGCACTCCTGCGCCTCCGGCCGCCCGGCGGCGGCGAGCGATCGCGCCGAGGATCGCCTCGGCGAAGGTGGGCGGCCCGAGCGCGTCGTACAGCAGGCCACGAGCCTGCTCGCCGTCGCTGCGCACCCATGCGATAGCCGTGTACGGCCACCGCTCGAGGATGTGCGGCGCCTCCGCAGAGTTCGCGTAGGCGAGCGGGAGCATATACGTGTCCGGGTCGCCGTCCTGATAGCCGATGGCCACCGACGTGAGGTATGAGGTGCCCTCCGCACCCGGCACGCTGACCACATCGCTGATCGTGGCCGACTTCACGCGCCGCGCCTTGCCGGCAAACCACCGACGCTGTGGGATGTAGCCCAGGAGGATGTTCTCGAATCGCTCCTTGGCCCCGCCGACGAGAGCCGACTCCCACCCGCCGGTGACCCGCACCTCGGGCAGCACCACGGCCGGCTGCGCTCCGTCGCTCTGGACCGACGCCGCCGCCCGAGGCTGCATCGCGAACCAGTAGAAGGCATGCGGGCCGAGAGTCAGGAAATAGGGGTTGTCGCCGATCACCGGCATCTCGTTGCTGCTGAACAATTCGACCGGCACCAGTCCCTTCCACGGGGAGAGGTCCAGCTCGACTGCCTGCAGGAAACGCGACAGGTTGGCGACGCACAGGATCTGCTCCGACTCGTAGCGGCGCACGTACGCGAGGATCTTGCGGTTCTCAGGCCGCAGCAGCTCGAGCGTGCCGCGGCCGAACGCGCGGTGGCGCTTGCGGAGGGCAATCAGGCGCTTGGTCCACGAGTAGATCGAGTGCGGGTTGCCCTGCTGTGCCTCGACGTTGACCGTCTCGTAGTGGTATTCGGGGTCGGTGATCACCGGCAGGTAGAGGCGCTGCCGGTTGGCCCGTGAGAAGCCGGCGTTTCGGTCGGCGCTCCACTGCATGGGCGTACGCACGCCGTTGCGGTCACCGAGAAAGATGTTGTCGCCCATGCCGATCTCGTCGCCGTAGTACAGGACGGGCGTGCCAGGCAGCGAGAAAAGCAAGCCGTTCATCAGCTCGATGCGGCGCCGGTCGTTGCCCAGCAGCGGAGCCAGCCGGCGCCTGATGCCGAGGTTGAGCCGCGCGAGGCGGTCCTGCGTGTACGCGCGGTACATGTAGTCGCGCTCTTCGTCCGTGACCATCTCGAGCGTGAGCTCGTCGTGGTTGCGGAGGAACAGCGCCCACTGCGAGTTGTCCGGGATGGCCGGCGTCTGGGCGAGGATGTCGACGATGGGGAAGCGGTCCTCCATGCGGATCGCCATGAACAGGCGCGGCATGAGCGGGAAATGGAACGACATCTCGCACTCGTCGCCCTGGCCGAAATACGCGACAGCATCCTCTGGCCACTGGTTCGCCTCTGACAGCAGCATCCGGTTGCGGTAGTTGGCGTCGACGTGCCTCCGCAGGTCCTTCAGGAATTGATGTGTTTCAGGCAGGTTCTCACCGTTGGTGCCCTCGCGCTCATACAGGTACGGGACGGCGTCGAGCCGCATACCGTCGACCCCGATGTCCATCCAGAAGTCGAGGGCCTTGAAGATCGCCTCGTGGACTTTGGGGTTGTCGAAGTTGAGGTCTGGTTGGTGAGAGTAGAAGCGGTGCCAGTAGTACGCATTGGCGACGTGGTCCCACGTCCAGTTCGAAACCTCAGTGTCCTTGAAGATGATGCGCGCGTCCAGGTAGCGCTGGTTCGTCTCGCTCCACACGTAGAAGTCGCGCGCCGGGCTTCCAGGCTTGGCGCGGCGCGCGCGCTGGAACCATGGGTGCTGGTCAGAGGTGTGGTTGCAGACCAGCTCTGTGATGACGCGGATGCCCCTCCGGTGCGCCTCGCGCACGAACTGGTTGGCGTCGCCCAGAGTGCCGAACAACGGGTTGACGTTCGCGTAGTCGGCGATGTCGTAGCCGTCATCACGCAGCGGTGAGGGGTAGAACGGCAGCAGCCACAGCGCGCTGACGCCGAGGTCCTGCAGGTACGGCAGCTTTTCGATCAAGCCTCTGAAATCACCGCTGCCGTCCCCGTCGCTGTCCATGAACGCGCGCACGTGCAGCTCGTAGATGAGCGCGTCCTTGTACCACAGCGGGTCGTCTTCCATCTGCACGACGACCTTGTTTCGCTTTGGCGCGGTGGTGATCACAGGAAGTACTCGAAGTCGTGCTCACTGCGCACGCGCCGGCGGAAGCGAAAGATCTGGCCCGGCATGGAGTGGGGGTTGATCTCGACGAAGTTGCGTGATCCGTTCCACATGTAGCGCGCCCCGCTGATCAGCTCGTGCGCTTGGAACGGGCGGTCGCGCTCGATCCCGAGCTCATCCAGGGCAAGGTTCACCATGCCCCGCTGCACGTGGTGAGGGTCGATGTTGACCACCGTCAGGACCACATTGGAATTGTCGGGGCTGCTCTTCGAGTAAGCGAGCAGCTGGTCGTTCTCGGTCGCGTGGAAGCGAAGTCCGCGGTCCGTCTGCAGGGCGGGGTTTTCGCGCCGGATGCGGTTCACGATGGCGATCAGCTCGCGCAAGCTGTCAGACCGATCCCGGTCCCAGTTCCGAACCTGGTACTTCTCGGAGTCGAGGTACTCCTCCGAGCCCTGTTCTCGCGGCCGATTCTCCATCAGCTCGAACGCGGGACCGTAGATGCCGTAGCTGGCGCCAAGCGTCGCAGCGAGGATGAGGCGCGTCTGAAACGCGGGCCGGCCGCCGGACTGCACGTACTCGGTGAGGATATCGGGCGTGTTGGCCCACAGGTTCGGGCGGAAGAACTCACGGATCGGCGGTTGCGCGAGCTCGGTGAAGTACTGGTACAGCTCCCACGCAGTGTTGCGCCACGCGAAGTACGTGTACGACTGGGTGAATCCGACCTTGGCCAGCCGGTACATAACCTTCGGTCGGGTGAACGCCTCGGAGAGAAGGATGGCGTCGGGATGCTTTCGTTTCAGCTCGGCGATCAGCCATTCCCAGAACGCGAACGGCTTCGTGTGAGGGTTGTCGACGCGGAAGACCCGGACACCCTGCTCGGCCCAGAAGAGCACGATCGACAGAAGCTCCTCCCACAGCTCCTTCCAGCTCTCGGTCTCGAAGTCGAAGGGATAGATGTCCTCGTATTTCTTGGGCGGGTTTTCCGCGTACTGGATCGAGCCGTCCGGCCGGTGCTTGAACCATTCGGGGTGCTCGCGCGCGTAGGGATGGTCGGGCGAGCACTGGAACGCGATGTCGAGCGCCACATCCAACCCATGCTCGCCCGCGTCCTTGACCAGATGGCGGAAATCGTCCAGCGTGCCCAGCTCCGGATGGATGGCCTTGTGGCCCCCCTCCTCGGAGCCGATCGCCCACGGGCTCCCCGGCTCGCCCGGCGCGGCGGGCTTATTGTTGGCGCCTTTGCGGTGAGACTGGCCGATGGGGTGGATGGGCGGGAAGTACAGGACGTCGAAGCCCATGCGTGCGATATCAGGCAGCAGCCGTTCCACGTCCTTAAACGTGCCGACGGAACGGGGGAAGAGCTCGTACCAGGTGCTGAAGCGAGCCTTGACAGGATCGACCAACACCTCCACCTCGCGGCCGTACGTGGTCGCGAAGGTGCGGTCCGCGTAGCGGCGCATCAGCTCGCTGAGCGTTCCGTTCGCTGCCCCGACTGCCCCGCCGCGCAGCGCCTTCGAGAACGCGAGCAGCTGGGCGGCGTCGGTCCCACTGCCGTTCGCCCGGGCCGCTGCCGACTCGACCATCCGGGCGCCGACCTCCAGCTCGACCTTCACGTCCTGCCCTGCCTGGACCCGCTTGGCGAGCTGGCGGCTCCACGTCTGGAAGTGGTCGACCCAACCCTCGAGGCTGAAGCGATAGCGACCCAGCTCGGTGACCGGGAACTCGCCCCGCCAGCGGTCGTTGACGATTGGCGTCATCTCCATCTCGATCCACTGACTGGCGTTCTCGTGCCTGTACCGCAGCACAGCGGCGAGGGCGTCGTGGCCGTCGGCGAAGATGTCCGCCTCGACGGCCACCGCCTCCCCGACCACCCTTTTGGCGGGGAAGCGGCCGGCGTCGATCTCGGGCGTGACCGACTCGATGACCACCCGTTTTCGGCCATCGACGGTGATGGCGGCTGGGAGGGCCTTGGGCTGAACGGCGGACGAACGTTCGCCGCGCCGCCTCACGGGTGCTCGGGCCACAGAACAAATCGTGCCATGATTCGAGCGGGGTGCTCAAATCCATCGATCCGGCCACCGGCCGGGAACTGGCATCGTTCCCTGAGGCGGGCGAGGCGGAGATCGATGCGGTGCTCGAGCGGGCCTGGGCGAGCCGGCATCCATGGCGCGACGCCGGGCTCGAGATGCGCACGGATTTGATGCGTTCGGTCGCCGGCGTGCTGCGGGCGGACAAGGCCCGGTACGCTGCCCTCCTCACCTCGGAGATGGGCAAGCCGATCGTCGAGGCGGAGGCCGAGATCGAGAAGTGCGCCTGGACCGCCAACTGGTTCGCCGAGAACGGCGTCCGTCTGCTGGCCGACGAGCCCGCCGAGAGCACCGCCACCGAGAGCTACGTGCGGTTCCAACCCCTGGGCGTCATCCTCGCCGTGATGCCATGGAACTTCCCGTTCTGGCAGGCTTTCCGGGCGGGGCTCCCCGCCTTGACCGCGGGCAACGTGATGCTGCTGAAGCACTCTTCCAACGTGCCGCAATCGGCGCTGGCGATCGAGGAGGTGTTTCGCGAGGCCGGTGTCCCGGACGGCGTCTTCCAGACCCTGCTCATCGGCTCGGCCGCGGTCGAGCGGCTGATCTCCGATCGCCGCGTGGCCGGCGTCACGTTGACCGGCTCGGAGCATGCGGGCGCACGCGTCGCCGAGGCGGCGGGACGCGCGCTGAAGAAGTCGGTGCTCGAGCTAGGCGGCTCGGACCCCTTCATCGTCCTGGCCGACGCCAACGTGAAGACGGCGGCCGCTGTGGGGTGCCGCGCGCGCAACCAGAACAACGGCCAGAGCTGCATCGCGGCCAAGCGCTTCATCGTCGAGGAGCCGGTCGCCGACGAGTTCGAGCGGCTCTTCACGGACGCGGTCGCGGCGCTGAAGGTCGGCAATCCGATGGACCGCGCCAATCAGGTCGGACCGCTCGCGCGCGGAGACCTGATCGACGAGCTTGAGCGCCAGGTCAACGAATCGTTGCGGATGGGGGCGCGAGCGGTGACCGGCGGCAAGCGCATCCAGGGCGACGGCTTCTATTTCCAGCCCACGGTGCTGACCAACGTTGGTCCGAGCATGCCTGCGTATCGCGAGGAGACGTTTGGACCGGTCGCGGCGGTGATTCGTGTCAAGGACGCGGAGAACGCACTGCGCGTCGCCAACGACACCAACTTCGGCCTGGGTTCCAACATCTGGACGGGCGACGTCGCGCGAGGCAAGCGGTTGGCGGAGCGGGTCGAGGCCGGGCTCGTATTCATCAACGGCATGGTCGCCTCCGACGCGCGGCTGCCGTTCGGCGGGGTGAAACGCTCGGGCTATGGACGCGAGCTTTCTGATTACGGGATCAAAGAGTTCACCAACATCCAGACCGTGTGGGTTGGGCCCGCCCGCACCGACGGACAGGCTAAGCCGGTGGCCCCTCCAACGGCTGAGTAGCAACCGGTGTCGGCGGCGTCTTCGTCGGCTTTCTCGCTTTCTGGTGCTTGCGGGCCATCACCGAATAGCTGTCGCGAAGCGCGTTCGCGGGGTCGAGGCCGAGGCTTCGTGCCATCTCTGGCAGTGCGCTGGCCGGGCCCTCGAGCTCGACGAACCAGCCATAGTCGAGCGTATCGAGCGTGACCGCGACCCCGTCGAGCGTCCACATCGACCGCCTCTTGGGATAGGTCCACCCGACGCGGAAGCCGAGCTGCTCGAGCATGTCGAGCGTCGCATGGACATCGCCGATCTCGATCTCAGTCTCCTCCCGACTCTTCACGCCGTCGTCAAATTTCGCCGGCCCCTTCGCGGTCAGTACGCCTTTCGGACCGCCGTTCAGCACTCGCAACCGGAGCGTTGTGTTGCGCGTTGACTTGCCAGGGCCGTTGAAGCGGAAGTTCTCTTCTTTGTAGTGCCCGACCAGCTTGGCTCCGCGCTGGCGGAGCGCATTGCGCAGAGTGGCGTGATCGCGCGGTCCGGCAACGCGGAACTTGAGCTCTGATTCGATGGTGCGATCTCGCTTTGGCCGCGAGCGGGGGCGCGCCACGCGACGAGAGTAACGGCTAGGCGGCGGTCTTACTCACCCGAAACAGGGACGCGACGACCCCCGTGCACTCGTCCTCGACGTAGTCCATGCCGGCGGCCTCGGCGATTCGTCGCGCATCATCCGACCGGATGTCGAGCTGCAGCCACAGCGCTTTCGCGCCTATGGCAGCGGCTTGGCGGGCGATCTCGGGCGCGTCGGCCGCCGGTCTGAAGACGTCGACGATATCGATCTTCTCGGGCACGTCCAGCAGCGTGCGGTAGACGCGCTCACCGAACAGCGTCTCCGCGTACGGGTTGATGGGGATGATGCGGAAGCCGCGGCGCTGCAGTCCCGCGGGCACCGACCCGCCCGCCTTGATTGGATCGCGCGACGCGCCGACCACCGCGATCACAGTCGAGCGTTCCAGAACCTCTTGCGGGCTGCTGCTCACGTCAAGTCCAAGCCAACCGCATCGGCGATTATTCCGCCGATAGCTTGACAGTTATATAGCTCTTAGGCTATATTGCACCACGATGGCGGTGGGGGCGACGTTCGAGGTGATGGCCGAGCCCAACCGGCGGGTGATCGTCGAGCTGCTTCGCGAACGTGAGTACACGGTCGGCGAGCTGGTCGGCGCCCTCGACGTGAGCCAGCCGGCCGTTTCCAAGCACCTCAAGGTGCTGCGCGAGGCGGGTCTGGTCGAGTCGCGTGCGGACGCGCAAAGGCGCTATTACAGTGTGCGGCTGCGTCCCCTGCGCGAGATCGATACGTGGCTCGAGCCGTATCGCGCGATGTGGAATCGGAGCCTCGACGCGCTCGAGCGCCACCTCGATCAACCAGCAGATTCAAAAGGAGGCAAACGTGCTCGGAGAGCTCGAACCGGTAAGTGATCGTTGGCAGCTGCGATTCGAGCGGAAGCTGAAGCATCCGCCCGCGAAGGTCTGGGCGGCGCTGACCCAACCCGATGAACTGCGCAAGTGGTTCCCCGACACGATCGTGGTCAGCGAGTGGCGTGTCGGGGCGCGCCTGCAGTTCAGGCACGAGGGCGGCCTGTACGCGTTCGATGGCGAGGTGCTTGTCCATGAGCCACCGCGCGTGCTCGAGTTCGGCTGGGGCACAGACCGGATCCGGTTCGAAGTCGCGCCCGCGGCGAATGGCTCCGTGCTGACGCTCATCGACACGATCGACGACGTCGGCAAGGCCGCTCGCGACGCCGCCGGCTGGCATGTCTGCCTGGACGCGCTCGAGGCCGCTCTCGACGGTCGGGAGTCGCGATCGATGGGCGACGCGTGGCCCGCGATCAATCGCGACTACATCACGAAATTCGGGCCGGAGGCGGCGACCATCGGTCCGCCGCAAGGAGCTGTCTGACTTCCGCCACCACAGCTCCAGAACGACCGCGCAGGTCGGTAGCGGTGAAGCGAAGCAGCCGATAGCCCGCGCCGACCAACGCGTTCTGACGGCGATCGTCGGCGACGAGTCGGTCGCGGTGGTTGCCGCCGTCGAACTCGATCACCAGGTGGGCTGATGGGTAATACAGGTCGGCCCGGCCCACAAGATGGCCCTCGTGGTCGTACAGATCTGTCTGGACTTCGGGCGCCGGCAGGCCGCGGCTCAGGAGCAGCCAGCGAAGCCGCGTCTCCATCGGCGACTCCGCAGGCCCCGCGATTGCGGCAAGCGATCTCAATCGCCAGGCGCCGGCACGACCTCTGACCGAATCAGCGTACTGCAGCAACTTTTCATGACTCGTCAGGCGAGCGAACACTGCCATGTCGAGAACAACCAGGGCGTCCAGAGCTGGCGACCACGCGCATACGTCAAGAAGCGTGCGATCGAGATGTGTGGCTGGGATGCCATTGATCTCCACGGTCTCGTTGGTAACGTCCGAGTGACGCACCTCGAGGCCGATACGCGAACGAACCTTGTCGACGGCGACCTGGACCGGGTTCGCCGGTGATACGTCAAGGCGATGCATCCACGCAGCGGTTCGACCGACAAAGACAGCGGATTCGGGTAGCGTCCGTCGGAATCCGTCGATGAGCGCCCATGTGTCCTCCGGCGCTCCATTCCAGCGATAGAGCTGCGCGCCGACACGCCGCCACGACTTGCCGCGCAGCATGCTCGGCGAGAGCCTCGCGGCGCGTGCTTCGTCGAGCGTGAACGGCCGGCTCTTCAGCCCGAGGGGAACCCTAGGTGTGCGTCCCACACGATTAGCATCTCGCGCGTCAACGCCTGCGCCAACCCAGGCTGTTAATTCGGCGCGGGACGACCATCGGGCGCGAAATCGAAGGCTCTATTCCGCACCGGAGGTACATACGGTGCGGAAGGGCGCTACAGAGTTAGGCCGCTTCGATCTTCGGCTTGGCCGGTACTTCGAGGGCGTACTTGAGCACGTCCTCGACCCGGCTCGCCAGGTGGAACTTCACCGCGTCCCGCACGCTCTGCGGCACGTCGTCGATGTCCTTCTCGTTGCGCTTTGGCAGGATGACCTCAGTCAGCCCCATCCGGTGCGCGGCCAGCACTTTCTGCTTGACGCCGCCGATCGGCAGCACCAGTCCCTGCAGCGTGACCTCTCCGGTCATGCCGACGGTGTTTCGCACAGGCCGTCCCGTGAGCAGGCTCACGATCGCAGTCGTCATTGTCACGCCGGCCGAAGGACCATCCTTGGGCACCGCGCCCTCAGGCACGTGGATGTGGAACGACTTGTTGATCGCATCGCGGCTGATGTTCAGGTCGTCAGCGTGCGACCGCACGTACGACAGCGCGATCTGAGCCGACTCCTTCATCACGTCGCCGAGCTGGCCGGTCAGGGTCAGCATCGGACCGTGGCCGTTGCTTTCGGTCGCGGTCGCCTCCACGAAGAGCACGTCGCCGCCGGTTCCGGTCACAGCCAGTCCGGTCGCCACGCCAGGC
>DATEGC010000004.1:0-39135 GCA_035280285.1 Candidatus Dormiibacterota bacterium
TATTTTTACCTCAGGACGCGAGCGTCTCCGATGCGGCGCGTCAGCCGCTGCGCGTCGAGATATTCGAGCAGGGCAAGCATCGGCCGCCGGCTCGCGCCCATCCGATCACGCAGCTGCGCCACCGTGACCGAGCCGTTTGCCGCGATGAGATCCTTCACGATTGCCACGGCGGATTCGTACGCGTCTTTGCTGAATGCGATGTCGTCGCTCACGCGTACGATGTCGCCCCGCTGGGCGAGCGCTCGAACCACCTCGTCCGTGGCGCCGGTTTGCAGCTTTGCCTCCGCCAGCGAAGGCGGCGCGTAGGCGCCCTGCTGCAGCAGCGCGATCAGATCGGCCGCCGGTCCGCCCTCAGTCTCGAGAGCGACGCTGTGCTGCGGCGCGGCGAGCGAGCCGTTGCGCTCGACGACGCGGCCATCCTCGATGAGTCCACGTACAACCGCTGGGAACGAGGCCGCGGGCACGCCCAGCCGGCTGCGCAGTTCCTCGCGAGCCATCCCGCTGCGCAGCGGATGCAAGCCGTGAAACGCATCCAGCTCATGCGCGGCCCGGGCGGCGATGGAGCCCCACGCCTCTTCGCTGAAGATCCACTCGCCCAGCCGCCGCGCCTGGAGCTTGTCCACTTCGGTCGACGGAGCGACCGTGGCCTTGAGCAGGGCGCTCACGGTCACGCCACGGGGGTACTTGCGCAGTTCCTCCTGCATCACGTTCCCGGCCGCGCGCCGGACCAGCGACTCACGCACCGCAGAGTCATGCCGCGGGTGCTTGCGCGGCCCGACATCGACAAAAGTGCCACCGGCCACCGTCATCGCAGGGCTGGGCACGCGCAGAACGAAACGGTCATGCGCCAAGGCAGCGATCGGCCGTTCCAGGTAAAGCTGCACCCACCCCAGCGCGCCGGGCGCTATCTCATCGCCCTCGAGCACGATCACGCGGCTGATGACTTCGCTCGTGCCGGTGTGAAGCATGAGCTCGGCGCCGTGTCGCACAGCCTGGGGAGCCGAGGCGAGGACTCGCATAGTGGCGTCGATACGTCGCGTCGGCGCGACAGCGCCTGGTCGCGCCAGCACGTCGCCGCGCGACAGGTCACTCTTCTCGACGCCGCTCAGGTTCGCGGCCACGCGCTCGCCGGGGCCTACCGAGTCGACCTTCTCGTTGTGACGCTGCAGGCCGCGGATGCGCACCAGCCGGCCACCCGGCGCGACCTCCATGTCATCGCCTTCCTCGATCGACCCGTCGACAAGCGTGCCCGTGACGACGGTCCCGAAACCGCTCATCGTGAAGACGCGGTCGATCGGAAGCCGGGGCCGTCCGGCGTCGGCGCGCGGCTCAGACTCCTCGAGGAGCGAGTCCAGCGCCGTCACCAACTCGGGCACGCCCGCGCCGGTGGCCGCCGAAACCGCCATCACCGGCGCGCCCTCGAGCGAGGTGCCTTCGAGGAGCGACGTAACCTCGGTCTTCACGAGCTCGACCCATTCCTCGTCGGCGAGGTCGACCTTGGTCATGACCACCAGGCCACGGCGCACGTCGAGCAGGTCGAGGATTTCCAGGTGCTCGCGCGTCTGCGGCATCACGCCTTCGTCGGCGGCGACGACCAGCAGTACCGCGTCGAGGCCGTGAGCGCCGGCCAGCATGTTGCGCATGAAGCGCGCGTGGCCAGGTACGTCGACGATGCCGATCTCGCGCCCGCTCGGCAACTTCATGTAGGCGAAGCCGAGGTCGATGGTCATGCCCCGGCGCTTCTCTTCAGCGAGCCGGTCGGGGTCGATCCCGGTCAGCGCAGTCACCAGTGTCGACTTGCCGTGGTCAATGTGGCCGGCGGTGCCGACGACGAAGCTCATCTGGGCAGTGTGCGAGCCGCCGCTTCGATTGCGTCGATCAGGGTCTCGTCCTCGCCCTTGAGCACGGTCCGAGGATCGAGACAGCACATGTCGCTTTCGATGCGAGCCATGACCGGGGGTTGGCCCGCCCGCAAAGCATTCACGAGCCGCGACGCCGGACCCCTGATCGCGAGCAGGACCGTGGCCAGGCCGTGTTGCGGCAGCGAACCGCCACCGACCGCCGACGAACCATCGATCAGCCTGGTCTCGACACCGCGCTCCGCCAACTTCACGGACCACATAGCGGCGCGGCGGCGCAAGTCTTCGACAGGCGTGTGCAGCATCCGCTCCACCGGGACATGCTCCGCATGGCCGGTGATGCGCTGGCGCAGAGTCGCCTCGAGGGCCGCGAGAGTGAGCTTGTCGACGCGCAAAGCCCGGGCGAGCGGGTGGCGCGACATCTTCTTGATCAGCTCGGCCCGGCCCAGAACAATCCCCGCTTGCGGCCCGCCCAACAGCTTGTCGCCGGAGAAGGTGACGACGTCGGAATGGCGGAGCGATTCGGCGACCGTGGGCTCGTCGCCGATCGGTTCCGCCGCGCCGCTGCCGAGATCGTCGAGAAGGAGGACGCCGCGGCGGCGAGCGAGGGCGGCCAGCTCCGCGAGTGGCGCGGACTCGGTGAAACCCGTGACGCGGAAGTTCGACGTGTGCACGCGCAGTAGCGCCGCCGTGCGGACGGTGACGGCTTCTTCGTAATCGGCCGTCCGAGTGCGGTTGGTGGTGCCCACCTCCACCATCCGAGCGCCCGAAAGCCGCATCACGTCAGGCATGCGAAACGAGCCGCCGATCTCGACCAGCTGGCCGCGCGATACAACCACCTCCTTGCCCTTGCACAGCGCCGTGAGCGCGAGCAGCACAGCGGCGGCGTTGTTGTTGACGACCAATGCAGCCTCGCTCCCGTAAAGTCCCGTGAGCGAGCCGGCTACGAGTGCGGCCCGCTCGCCTCGCTTTCCGGTCTCGAGGTCCAGCTCCAGGTTGCTGTAGCCCGCGCCAAGGGCGAGGGCATCGATTGAGGCCTCGGAGAGCGGAGCGCGGCCCAGGTTGGTGTGCAGGATCACGCCGGTGGCGTTGATGACCCGCTTGAGCCTCGGTGCGACAACTGACCGCAGCCTGGCGGCGACGGTGTCAAGCCGGGCCGAGCCGTCTGAGGCGCCATCGCGCTCCAACGCGATCTGTTCCCGGACCGCCTCGACCACCCGTTCCCGCCCGTATTCCTTGACGAGCTCGGCGTACGCCGGCTCGTTGACCAGCGTCCCTACAGCAGGCAGGGAAACAGGCCGCTCAGTCCTGGGATGCCGTAGCCGATGCATCTGTTCAATGAGATTAGGCTTGCCGGCTGGAAGAAGGGGCTCATCACGTAGTTCAACAGGTTCGTGTGGTTGATGAGCGAGACCAGAATGAAAATCAGAAACAGGGCCGCCCAGATCTCGCGCCGCCGGGTGTTGACGTCGAAAAAGAACCGCGGGTTGCGGTTGTAGAACAGGGCTTCGATGATGTTCCAGCCGTCTAGGCCAGGGATCGGCAGGAGCTGGAAGGCGAAGATCGAGAGGTTCAGGAAGACGATCACGTAGATCAGCCCGCCGACGATCCCCGGATCCAGACCAAATGACACCGGCAGTCCCAGGCGCAGCAGCCCACGGAACACGAGGCCGAGGGCAAAGGCAAGCAGGAGGCTGGCGGCCGGACCACCGAGCTCGTAAAGAACTTTCTGGCGTGTGGTGCCGATGCGGTTGGCCTGGATCGGCACGCGCCTGCCCCAACCAACCAGAGCGAGGAAGCACGAGAGCACCCCGAGCGGATCCAGGAACCGCCTTGGATCGAGTGTGAAATAGCCGAAGTAGCGCACCGAGCGGTCGCCCAGGAAATAAGCGGCCGCCGCGTGGCCCATCTCATGGACTGGAATCGCAACGAGGATCGCGGGGACCAGCATCAGGCACCCGAGGACGAAGGCGACGAAAAGACTCACTCAGGGGCATCCGCGAAATCGCGGGTCCTCAGATCTCGTCGGGCTTTCACTCGATGGGGATCTTGCGGTCGCGCGGGGTGGTCCGGCGCCGGGGCCGGGATCGTCTGGAGCGCGTAACGAGCGGCGCGGCTCCGACCCGGTGCTCATAGATCAGCATCAGCGCCGTGATCAGCTCGCGCTGCGCGTTGAGGAGGTGGACCTGCGCCGCCGGTGGCACCATGTCCGAGAGCACGTGACCAACGCGCGAGCCGAGCTCGTTGATGAGCTCGATCACCCGCTCCCGGTCAGAGCTCACGCCTTCGCCCTTTGCGCAGGTTCAGGCCTGCGCGCGAATCGAACCTTCAGCTCTCCATCCTCGATCGTGGCCCCGGCGGTCTCTCGCCGCGCGAGCACGCGCGGGAGCGTGATCTCGCGCCGGTAGTTGCCGACGGTCACGAAGAGGTCGCCGTTGTGGCGGCTCAAATCAACACTCGACTTGTCGACGAAGGGCACCTTGAGGGCGAGCACGTAATCCTGGCCGTCCTTGTCGATGCGCTGCGGATTGGAGGTCGCAAAACGAGTGGCCGGGTCGGTGTCGCCGTATATCGCATGGGCCATCCGCGAGAGCATCTTGGGGCCCACGACCTCGCGGTCGAAGAGGGGCGCGTTGAAGATCGGTATGCCGGCAAATGACTGCTCAACTTCGAGCTGGTAGCGGTGGTGGATGCGCTGCCATTTCTGGAAAAGCTCGTCATGGAGGTGGCCCGGCAGCAACCGATTGACGATCACCGCGTCGGTCACGTAGCCAAAAAGGCTCAGGTACGTGTACGCGCGCTTGGCCTCTTTGACCACCATCTTCTCGAGGTTGAGCACGATGCGCACAGTCGTGATCTCGGGGTTGGTCAGGACCTTGCGCATGCCGTCGAGGTCGAGCAGCAGGTCTTTCAAGGACGCATACACCTCGTCGGACGGCAGCGGCATGTTCATCATCGGCTGCAGCACCGGCCGGGCAACGCGCATCGCGCGTCGTGACCAGGGATAGATCTTGTCGAGCCACCACTTGGCGGCGTCAGGGAAGGTCAGCAGCTGCAGCGTCTCGCCCGTCGGCGCGCAGTCGACTATGAGTACGTCGTGCTCGGCGCGCTGCGCATAGTGCTTGATCCACATCAGCGAGGCGACCTCGTCCATGCCCGGAGGGTTGGCCACCTCGTCGGCGAGCACTTCGTCCAGTCCCTGGGTCGAGAAAACTTCGACCGCGTATTCGTGTAGCTTCGCCCAGTGGCGCTGCATCTCGTGCAAGGAAGAGACTTCGTGCGCCCACAGGTTGTCCGCCACCTTGACCGCGTCGGCGCCAAGCTCGATGTCGAACGAGTCGCCGAGCGAGTGTGCCGGATCGGTGCTCATCACCACCGTGCGGTAGCCGGCGGCAGCGCACCGGACGGCGGTTGCTGCGGCAACGGAAGTCTTCCCGACGCCGCCCTTACCGGTGAAGAGGACGACTCTCACGCCGAGAGTTTACGTTTGGTCGGTTTAGCCCCGCTTTTTCTCGCCGATATGGCCTTCCACCAGCGACTGGACGTGGCGGAGGATCTCGAGCGTCGTCTCGGTGTTCTTCTCGGTCAGCTCGGTGTTCTGCTGGATAGCCCTCAGGATCTGGACGTTCTGGCGGTCCGCCTTGTCGGCTTCATGCGCGGCGTGCTCGAGAGTGAGCCGGTCCTTCTGAGACTGGCGGTTGCCGGCCAGCAGAAGCACTGGGCCGGTGTAGGCGGCCTGTGTCGAGAATGCCAGGTTGAGAAGGATGTACGGATACGGGTCGATGTGAATGCGCCCGGTGATCTCGAGCGTGTTGATCGTGATCCAGGTGGCGACCAGAACAGTCTGCAAGATCAGGAATGGCCAGGACCCGATGAAGGTGGCGATGCCGTCGGCCAGCTGCTCGCCAAAGGTCGCCTCCTCGTGATGGACGACGTTGACCGGATGCGCGTGCTCGTCACCCTTGGACTTGCGCCGGTGGAGCGATTCTTTCAGCGCGAGTTGACCGGAGTCGCCGGTGCGAACAGTCATGGCTCAGCGAACTTTACAGTTTCGACTCCGCATTTCCAGCCGGATTACTTGACGATCGAAGGCACCGTCAGCGAGCCGACAACGAGCAGGACGACCATCGCCGCTCCGACCACCACGAGCCGGACAAGGTCCTTGGTGAAGTAAGGCACCCGGTCGAGCGGAATCGAGGGGTCGGTGGACTGGACCAGGAAGCGGCCGCCGCGCTGCTTGACGATCTGGTTCGTGCCACCGAGCGACATCTCGACGGCGCGCACCAGGGCCTGATCGCCCCCGACCCGGGCCTGGGAGACGCTGCGCTGCACGGTCGCTTGCTGTGCCGGCCCGGTGGAGACCAACGGGCCAGACGGCCGCATTGGCTGGCGGAATTTGCCCTTGGCTCGCTTCTTGCCCTTGCGGCTCATAGATCTGCAAGTCTATCGGGGCATGAAAAGAGGCCGCCCCATAGTCAGGGCAGGCAGGCGGTTGGGGGAGCTGGTTCTGGGTCGTGGGATGCGACTCTGGAAGGGGTCCGCCTGCCTGTCGTTGGGCCGTGGGACTCAACCTGCTGGGTCGTGGGCTACGATATGTTGTGTCCCAGGGGCATTTATAACCCCGAATATAGTTGCTGTCAAGGGTTATGACTAAGTGGACGCTCAGAGCCCATCGCCTGGCGCCGGCCTCCGCTGGCTGCCGTACCTCTTCGCCGCCGGCGCGGTCTTCTTTCTGGTCGAGCTGACCCGCTTCGGCGCCTACCTCGCTGCTCCCGCAGGCCGCGCGCAGCTCGAAGAGACGCTGGTCAAAGGCGGCGTCACCGGCAACATCGGCGCGATCCTCGCCGTCGAGGCGGTGATCATCTTTTTCTTCGGCCTGAGCGCGGCCGTCCTACACGGGGCGGCGTACTACGGCCTGAAGCGGCTTCGAGCGTGGGGATGGGTCACGGCTGTAATCGCCTCGGCCGGGTGGTCGATCGTATTGGTGGGGATCCCGGTGCTCGTCCTCCTGCTGCGGCGGTCAACTAGGGAGGCTTACGGAATCTCCTAGCCCGCCTAGACTGCCTAGACCTCGGTCGTCAGCTCCGCGTACTCCTCTTCGCCGATGAGGTCATCCAGCTCGTTCGGGTCTTCCAGGCGCACGCGGAGCAGCCAGCCGCTGCCGTACCGATCGCTGTTGACGACGTCGGGGTTGTCGAGCGCCTCGGGATTGACGTCGACCACCTCGCCGCTGACCGGCGCCTCGAGCGGCGACGACGCCTCCTCCGACTCGACCTTGCCCATGCGCCGCGTGGCGCGGATGACGTCGCCGTTGTCGGGCAGGTCGAGAGAGGTGATCTCACCAAGCTGGTCCGGGAGGTAATCGCTTAGGCCGATCACAGCCTCCTCGCCTTCCACCCTCACCCACACGTGCGATGCGCTAAAGCGCAATGCCACCTGTTGCATGCAATTTACCTGCCGATCCGGAAGAAGACCACGTCGCCATCCTTAACGCGGTACTCGCGGCCTTCGACACGGAGCTTACCCGCGGCGCGGAGCGCCTCCATCGAGCCGGCTGCGACCAGCTCATCGACTGACGTCACCTCCGCCCGGATGAAGTGCTTCTCGAAGTCAGTGTGGATCTTCGAGGCCGCGACGGGCGCGGGAGAATCCTGTTCGGTCGGCCAGGCTCGGACCTCGGGCTCGCCCGCGGTGAAGTAAGTGATCAGGCCGCCCGCCTCCCAAACGGCGCGCGCGATCCGGCCCAGGCCCGACTCGTCGATGCCGTAACTGGCGCGCAGCTCGGCCTGCTCCAAGGGCTCCAGCTCGGCGAGCTCGGCTTCGAGCCGAGCCGAGAGGACGATCGGCGGAGCCCCTTCGGCCTCGGCCAGCTTCTTCACCTTCCCCGCCGGCTCACCTCCCGAAGGAAGCAGTTCCTCGGCCACGTTAGCGACGTACACCGCCGGTTTCAGCGTGACCGGGAAGATGCCGAGCAGCGCGGCGCGCTGGTCAGGTTCGAGCTGCAACGTGCGCAGCGGCCGGCCGACGTCGAGGTGCTGCTTCGCGGCCGTCAGGGCGTCGGTCTCAGCTTGCGCTTCCTTCTTTCCGGCACGCGCCTCCTTGGCGACAACCTCGAGCCGCTTCTCCACTGACGCCAGGTCGGCGAGCACGAGGTCGAGGGCAAACTCCTCGAGCTCGGCGACAGGGTCGGGATCGGGGCCGAAGCAGCGGGCGACCTTGAGCAGGACGTCTGCCTGGCGCGCGAATGCAACGCGCTGCGCGCGACTGCCGGGCGGCGAGTCTTCGACACGGGCTTGAGCGGGGGTTGTCTTGGCCGGCCTGACCGCGTCGGCGAGGCGCGTGAGCCGCTCGTCCGGGATGTCGACCATGCCGACGCCGTCCGCACCGCGATTTCCGGTCAGCGCGTTGAACAGCGTGGACTTGCCCGCCCCGGCGGGACCGACGATGGCTACATTTACAGGCAACTAGAGCTGCGGCCGGAGGTCCGGCCGAATTTGGTGAACGGCCCGGATGCCAGGCGCGGCCGAGCACCGGAGCGAATGGTGGCAGCGGGCTGCGTTCACGCCAAAAATCCGGCTGGCATCGCTGGCCGCAGCTCTACTCGGCGTCCAGCTCGAACGCTTTGTGCAGGATCCGCACTCCTTTCTCTACCTGGTCGCGCGCGACCAGGCACGTGATGCGGATCTCCGACGTGCTGATCATCTCGATGTTGATGCCGGCGTCGGCCAGAGCCCGAAACATGCGCGCCGCGATGCCGGGCGTGCCAAGCATGCCTGTGCCGACGATGGAGAGCTTGGCGATCCCGCCCGCGGACGAGACGCGCGTGGCGCCCACGCCCTTGGCGGCGACCTTGACCAGCTTCTCCGCGGCCTTCAGGTCGGACTCAGCGACGGAGAACGTCAGGTCGGTGTGCCCGGAGCGGCCGATGTTCTGCACGATGACATCGACAGAGATTCCCGCCGCCCCAAGCGGTTCGAAGATCGCGGCCGCCACGCCGGGACGGTCGCGAACGCCGATCACGGTGATCTTCGCGACATTGGTTTCTTGCGCGATTCCGCGCACGCGCTGGCGGTCTTCCATCGGGACGTGAGCGACGATCATCGTACCGAGGCCTTCGTGGAAGCTCGAGCGCACGTGGATCGGCATGTTGTAGAGCTCGCCGATTTCGACCGCGCGCGGGTGCATGACGCGAGCTCCGACCGCGGCCAACTCGAGCATCTCGTCGTACTGGATGTAGGTCAGCTTGCGGGCGTTCTTCACGAGGCGCGGGTCGGCGGTGAAGACGCCGTCGACGTCGGTGAAGATTTCGCAAGCATCGGCCCTCAGAGCTGCAGCCAGTGCGACCGCTGTGGTGTCCGATCCTCCGCGACCAAGCGTCGTGATCTCGAGCTCTTCGGTCACGCCCTGAAAGCCGGCCACCACAGGCACCTGACCCTTGCTGAGCGCCTCCATGATCCGGTCAGGATTGATGTCGCGGATGCGCGCTCGCGAGTGATGGTCGCTGGTGCGAACGCCGGCCTGCGCGCCTGACAGCGACACGGCCGGCATGCCCATGCCCTGCAGGCACATCGCGACAAGCGGTGCGGTGATCGTCTCGCCGTTGGCGACGAGCATGTCGAGCTCGCGCGCGGGCGGATCCGCATTGACGCTCTGCGCGAGCTTTATCAGGCGGTCAGTCGTGTGACCCATTGCGGACACGACGGCTACGACCTGCTGGCCTTGCTTGACCGTGTTCGCAATGCGGCGGCTGACACGGCGGATCCGCGCGGCCGAGCCGACGGACGTGCCGCCGAACTTCTGGACGATCACAAGGTGCGAAACATGCCTTTGTCGGTGATCTTCGTGACCAGGGCACGGCCGCGAAGAGGGTGCGCCTCCTCCATTGCCTTGGCGATGCGATTTGCTTGCGACGGCGCGCAGAACGCGAACACGCTGGGTCCGGCGCCGCAGATCGCCGCACCGTATGCGCCCGCCGCCTCGGCGACGTGGATCACCTCCTCCACCCAGGGATAGAGGTGGAGGCGATATGGCTGGTGGAGTCGATCGCGCAGTGCCTCGCCAAGGAGCGCCGGGCGCTTCGACATGATGGCCCGCACGAGCAGCGCGGTCCTCGCTGCGTTGAAGGTCGAGTCCGCCAGCGAGACCGAGTCGGGCAGAACCGAGCGCGCCTTCTCAGTCGGCAGGGGCTGGTGCGCAATGAAGAGGGCCAGCCCCCATGCGGGAGTGGGAAGCTTCTCGTCCACCTTCTCGGAGACGACGCGGATCCCACCCGAGGCCGACGCGGCGACGTTGTCGTAATGGCCTTCGTCGGCGCCGGCGTCGACGACGTGGCTCTTTACGTCCCAGGGGCTGCTGAGCGCGGATGCAGCGAGGCGCGCTGCGGCGCTGCTGCCGAGCCCCACGCCCATCGGAATCTCGCTGCGAACACGTCCTTTCATGTTCAGGCGGGTGAAAGGGTTCTCGTGCGCATAGAGATAATCCGCCCCCTCACCTTCGTACTCCCACGCCGGGCGCTCCGCCTCGTTGGCCTCGACCTCGAGCCACAGGTCGATGGCCATCGCCATGCAGTCGAAACCAGGACCCATGTTGGCGATCGAGGCTGGGACTTTGATTCGCATGCGACTACAGCTTCAAGACCTTAGCGAGTGTGCGGGCGTCCCCGTCCAGCTCGATGGGCGGTTCGACGTTCTTGAGGGCCACGTCAGGGTCCTTGAGGCCCGAGCCGGTGAGTACCACTACAGCGGTCGAGTCTTTATTGATCCTTCCCTCGCGCGCCAGCCGGATCAACAGGGCGAGCGGGGCGGCCGACGCCGGCTCGGCGAAGAGGCCCTCGCTGCCGGCGAGGCGGACCTGGGCGGCGAGTATCTCCGTGTCGGTGACGGCCGCGATCAAGCCGCCGGACTCGTCGCGGGCGGACGTCGCCCCTTCCCATGAGGCGGGGTTGCCGATTCTGATCGCCGAGGCGACGGTTCGAGGATTGGCAACCGGCGCTCCGTTGACGATCGGGGCGGCACCCTCAGCCTGCGCCCCAATCATGCGCGGCAGCCGCGTCGCGTGGCCGGCGGCCAGGTATTCGCGGAATCCCTTCCAGTAGGCGGTGATGTTTCCTGCGTTGCCGACCGGCAGCACGAGGTAGTCGGGAGACTCGCCTAGCTCGTCGACTATCTCGAACGCGGCCGTCTTCTGGCCCTCGATGCGATTTGGATTCACCGAATTCATCAGCGCGACAGGGTAGTGGCTCGTGACGTCGCGGACCGTTTCCAATGCGTTGTCGAAGGTGCCCCTGAGGGCGATCACTTTGGCGCCGTACATCAGCGCCTGAGAGAGCTTGTTGAGCGCGATTTCGCCATTGGGCACTACCACGATCGCCCGCGCACCCGTCCGCGCCGCGTACGCCGCCATCGACGCCGACGTGTTGCCGGTCGAGGCGCACATGAAGACGCGGCTGCCGCTCTCTAGCGCCTTGGCTACGGCGACTACCATTCCGCGGTCCTTGAACGAGCCGGTCGGGTTGAGCCCCTCGTATTTGAAATAGAGGTGCTCGAGGCCGAGCGCGCGCCCGATGTTGCGGCTCGGCACGAGCGGCGTCGAGCCTTCGGCAAGGTCGACCACCGGCGTCGCCGGGCTGACGGGCAGGTAGTCGCGATAGCGCGCGATGACACCCATCAGTGCCCGATTACCTCTCTAGAAGACGCGAAGGAACGACGACACCGCGCGGACCGGCTTGAGGTTCGCGATCCGCTGCCTGGTGCGCTGCAGGCTCGCGTCCAAGGATGGGTGGGTGGTGATGACAAGCTCGGCCGTCTGGTCCTCGAGCCACGCGTCCTTCTGAATCACGCTCGAAATGCTCACGCCCTCTTCCGCGAACACGTGGCTGATGGCCGCGAGCACACCCGCCCTGTCGTCGACGCGGATCCGGTAATAGGCGCGAGTCTTCACCTCGCCGATCGGCACGACGCCGATCCTGTCGTCGAAGCTGAACGAGGGACGGCTTTGCACACCGCGGCGGATCGAGCGCGATAGGTCGATAAGGTCGCCCACGACTGCTGACGCGGTGGGCCTTCCCCCCGCTCCCTGTCCAACAAGGAGGACCTGTCCCACCAGGTCGCCTTCCACAAAGACCGCATTCTCCGCGCCCTCGACACGCGCCAGTGGGTGCTCGAGGGAGATCATGGCCGGGTGCACGCGCGCCTCGACACGGCCGGGGTGGCGTCGCGTGTGCGCGATGAGCTTGATCGCGTAGCCGAGCTCGCGCGCGTAGCGGAAGTCGACCGGTTCGATGCCGTCGATCCCCTGGCGATGGATCTCCTCGGGTCGAACTTTGATCTCGTACGCGATCGACGCGAGGATGGCGAGCTTGTACGTCGCGTCGTAGCCGGCGACATCGTCGGTCGGATCGGCCTCGGCGTATCCGGCAGCTTGCGCTTCGCGCACTGCGTCGGCCATCGAGAGTCCTGCTGACGCCATGCGCCCAAGCACGTAATTGGTGGTGCCGTTGATGACCGCTGAGACTCGCTCAATGCGATTGGCCTGAAGGTCGGTGCGAAACGTGCTGATCAGCGGTATGCCACCGCCGACCGCGGCCTCGAAGTACACGTCGACGTTTTTCTGCGCGGCAAGGTCGAGCAGCTCGGGGCCGTGCTTGGCCATGACGACCTTGTTCGCGGTGATCACGTGCTTGCCGGCCCTGATGGCGCGCTCGATGTACGAGCGCATCGGCTCGTCGCCGCCGGCGACTTCCATCACGACTTCCATCGCTGGATCGTCGAGGATCGCAGATGGGTCGGTGGTGAGGAGGTCGTGTGAAATCTCGATCGCTCGTGGCTTCGCCAAGTCGCGCACCAGGACCTTGCGCAGGCAGAGCTCGACGCCCGCGCGCCGGGACAGCTGTGGACCCCAGGACAGCAGGCGACCGGCGACCTGCGAGCCGACTGTGCCAAGGCCGATCAGGCCGACGTTGAACGGGCGGGTGGACATCAGGCGGTTATTCTCCCTGCGATGGCCCTGATCCTGCGCGAGAACGACGTCCAGGACCTGATCGAGATGGATGAGGTCATCGCCTCTATCGAACTGGCGATGCGCGAGCTGGGCGAGGGAGAGGCCGAGAACATCCCCCGCCGCAGGGCGTTCGCACCGGGCGGGCTCCTGAACGCACTCTTCGCCTCCTTCCCTGGAGGTAAGTGCACCGGGCTGAAGGCTTACACGGTTTCGGACGGCCGGGTGCGTTTCCTGGTCGCGATGTTCAGGCTGGATGGAGCGCTCGAGGCGCTGATCGAGGCTGATTTCATGGGCGCGTACAGGACCGGGGCGGCGACGGCTGTCGCGGCGCGAGCCCTCAAAGCAGCCGGGCCGTCGACGATTGGGCTGATCGGTACCGGCTGGCAGGCGGCCACTCAGGCGCTCGCCCTGTCACGGGTGACGGAGATCGCGGAGCTTCGCGTCTTCAGCCGTAACGCCGAGCGCCGCGCCCTGTTCGCCGCCGAGCAGGCGGAGCAGCTGGGGTTGAACGTCGTTGACGCGCCGACGGCCGAAGCCGCCGTCAAGGGCGCCGACATAGTGGTCACTGTTACCACGAGCCATACGCCTGTGCTGGACGCGGACTGGGTCGAGCCGCACGCCCTGGTGGCGGCGATCGGGTCCAACTACCGCAACCGCGTAGAGGTGCCGATCGAGCTCGTCGAACGCGCCCAGACGGTGGTCGTCGACCAGATCGAGACGGCCGAGCTCGAGAGCGGCGACCTCATCCAGGCGGCCGAGGCCGGCAAATTCGACTGGAGCCAGGCGGTTGAGTTGGGCTCCGTCATCGGCGGCCAGTGGGAGCGTCCGGACCGGCCCGGCCTCACACTCTTCGAGTCGCACGGCCTGGCGATATGGGACCTGGCCGCGGCGACCGTGGTGGTGGCGGAGGCTCGGCGCCGAGGCGGCTACGAGGAGATCGAGATCCTGGCCTGAGGGTTCGCGCCCGGCGCGTTAGTGGGGAACGTGGCTTGTGATCGGCTGCGGCGCCAGAGCCCCGATCTGCAGCCACGAGCCGACGATGAACGCCGTGAACAGGATGACGACAAGCGCGGCGCTGGCGGTGGTGTAGACGACCCACGGCGACGGCCCGGCGGCGGCAATACGGATCATTAGGTCCGACCAGTCCGGGCCACGCCGGGGATTCCAGGTTTCGACCCTTGCCCGGATCATCCGGCTTACTTCTGCTTCGGAGGGCGTGCTCTGCCCGCCCTTTGAGGTTTTATCTTCCACGTAGGGCACCTTCACTTCTCGAACGCTCGGTCTCCCGCTGGTGATCGCTCCCCATCGTTTTTCGCATGGTCGCCACCGCCTTGGCAATGCGCGAGGCCACCGTTCCGGCCGGCACGCCGAGCACGGCGGCGATTTCCTCGCGCGTCAATCCCTCGTAGTAGTGAAGGACGACCGCCGCCCTGAGCTTGGGGCTGAGGGCTGACAGGGCCTTCTCGACCACGTCCCGCGCCTCGGCCCGGTCGTAGTCGCGGCGGTCGGGAGCTACGTACAGGCGGGCGGGAAGGAACCTTGCCAGCTTCTGACGCCGCAAATACGAGATGGCGAGGTTGATGCCGATCCGGCGCAGCCACGCCCCCGGCGGGGCGGTCGGGGTGTAGCGGACGCGCGCCCGGTACGCGCGGACGAAGGTCTCCTGAGTCAGGTCCTCGGCCGCCGCCGAATCCAGCACCACTGCACGGATCGCCCGATAGACGGAGTTGAACTCCTGGTCGTAGAGCTCGCGGAACTGCGTCTTGGGGTCGAGGGGTTCGGCGGCCTGGGGGTCCGGCACGCGCTTAGTTTGACGCCAGGGGAGCGAGTTCACCCGCGCTGTTAGGAATCGACGCGCGCGACCGTGGTCGTCTTCATGGTCTGCCGCTCGCCAAGGCCGGCATCAGGCGTCGACTTCCGAGTCGTCGTTCCAGTTGGCGCAGGAGACCCTGATCTGCGGTCGCAGTGACCTGTAGCTCCGGTACCAGATGAGGTTGGCCAGTGTTGCGTATACGGCGAGAAATCGGCCCGACGAGCAGGGCCTATGTCACCCCCGACACCAGCACCCACACGAGCCAGGTCGAAGTCGGCAGCACAACGAGCGGCGCCAGTCCGATGAACGCGACAACCGAGCACGAAGGCGCACAGCATCGCTCGCAGGTGCAGCACGTCAATACCCTGCCGGCCCAGGCTGAGGATGACGATGACGCAGCCGTAGCTGAACAGGAGCCACAAGATGTTCGTGATCAGAATTTGGGTCAGGACGGACTCCAGCGGCGCGACAGCAGGCACATCGAAGTGCAGGTGGGTAAGCAGAAGGCCCACGAGAGTCGCCGCAAGAAGGCCGAACAGATGAAGTTCCGCGGCGTTCCCCGAAGAACTCGGCCTCAGCCGGCTGCCGCAATGGAGTCGCCAGCTCGGTGCGGGGGCTGATCAGCTCGGACTCGAACCCAGGAAATTACCGTCCCACATCCGGGTGCCGTCAATAGACAGGTCCCCGACCTCGCGTGCCGGCCTGATCTGGTGCATCTCGCTCACGCGCCAAATTGTTTAGAGGTCCAGACACCGGGACAACGCGACATCTGTCATGCGCGGGTTCGGACAATCAGCCGCGTTACGGCTTGGGGGCGGCAACCCACGAGGTGAAGCCATTGGTGGGCGACCCGGGACTCGAACCCGGATGGGTTACCCCACACGCCCCTCAAACGTGCGCGTCTACCAGTTCCGCCAGCCGCCCGGCTATAGGCCGGTTGATTCTACCGGTCGGTAGTGCCGTCCGCCATGGCGGCGAGTGTGGTGACGGTGGACCAGTTGCGCGTGGTCGCGGTAATGTCGGGAAGCTTGCCGGCGAGTCGTTCCCAAAGAGGCGAGCGACCGACGCCGGCGGGATGCCACGAGTAGACCTCGCGACCTTTCACGGTGAGCTGTTCTTGGGGACCTGCCTCGTCCCGCATGAGCTGCACCCACTCAGCGGGCGGCGCCGCCGACATGAAGGTCACCAGGTGGCGCTTGGGATCATTCACGACCTTTCGCAGTGGGTTGTGACGCACGATCTGCGCAAGCTCCTCCCGCGAGCGCACCACCACCGCAATGTCGAGACCGAATCGCTCCTTGATCAGCACGTTTACATCCCTGGCTACGCGCTCAGGTTGCTTCGTGCTCGAGAGCAGCACGTTTCCGCTCTGCACGTAAGTGCTGACGTCGCGAAATCCAGCCGCCTCGAGCGCAGCGCGCAGCTCCGGCATCGCGATGCGGTTGCGCTTGACGAGGTTGATCCCGCGCAGCAGGACTACATGTCGCGGTACGTGACTCAAAGCAGCCAGGCCGCTTCGCGGTTTGCGAAGCGGCCTGGTCATAGAGGAAGGGCGAGGGTGTGGCGGATCTTGGCCGTTGCCCCTCGATTCCAATGCGCAAGCTTATTCGCCGGACGCAAAAATTGGTATCTAAAGCGTGGTACCCGCTGCAAGACTCGAACTCGCAACCTCCTGATCCGAAGTCAGGCGCTCTATCCATTGAGCTAAGCGGGCGCGACCGCAAAAGCCGGGTTCAGACTACCGCGACGTACCGGTCGTGGTTCAATCCCCAGGCCGCGTACCGCATCAGACCCATCGCCCTGTACCGACGGCGTCCCGCCACGGTGGTTCCGGTTTCGATCGCCTCGCGCAGCGCCTTCGTAGTCTTGCCGGGGAACTCAGTGAACGCACGGCCGACCGCGTCGAGGATGTGGGCGTCCGACCCACCTACCTCGGCAGCTTCGAGGCCGAGGTTCAGCCGCCGCGCCAGCTGATTGAAGAAGTAGAAGCCCGGCGTCGCGTTCTCAACTTCGATGGCATCAAAGTCGAGCTCCGCCGCCAGCCACCCGACACCATGAACCGGAGCGTTGCGCGCGCGCAACTGCGTGCGCCAGAAAGGATGCACGGCGACCGCCAGGCCACACTGCTCATGGATCGCATGGACAGTTGCTGCAGCAGACATGCCCGGTCGAACGCGCCGCTCGAGAAACAGGCCGACGACGTGGCCCTCGCGGCTCGACACTTCCTCGCCGACGATGACGTCGAGCCTTGGCGAACGCGCCGCGTACTCGGCGGCGCGCAGCGCGCCCTCGATCGTGTCATGGTCCGTGACGGCGATCACATTCAACCCGGTGCCGCGCACGTGATCGACCAGCTCGCGCGGTGTGGGCCAGCCGTCGCTGGCCGTTGTGTGCATGTGGAGATCGGCTCGGCCGCGCGAGTTCACGGGTGTGCATCCTACCCCCGCCGGGCTTACGATCAACCCCTCAGACATAAGGTCTGAGGCAAGGACGGTGGAGGTGGCGGCCGTGGAAGGCTTGATGCAGGACTACGAGCTCAGTCTGCAGCACGTCCTGTGGCGGATCGAGCGACTGCACCAGAGAAAAGAGATAGTCACGAAACGCGATGAGGGCGTTCATCGCACGACGTATGGCGAGATGGTGCCGCGCGTCAATCGACTGGCCGGGGCACTCAAGCGCATCGGCGTCAAGCCAGGCGATCGAGTCGCCACGCTGGCGTGGAACACCAACCGGCACCTCGAGCTCTACTACGCCGTGCCCTGCATGGGCGCCGTCCTGCACACGCTCAACTTGCGGTTGTTTCCGCAGCATCTCGAATTCATCATCAATGACGCAGAAGACAAGGTTTTATTTGTCGATCAGTCCCTTCTTCCACTGCTGAAACCGCTCGAGGGAAAGATGCCCTCGATCAAGACCATGGTCCTGATGGCCGACGGGGCCACTCCCAAAGACGGCGCCGCGGCGAACATGCTCGATTACGAGACGCTACTTGCGGCCGAGAGCGACAGCTACCCCTGGCCCAAGCTCTCCGAACGGATGGCCGCGGCGATGTGCTACACGTCCGGCACCACCGGCAACCCAAAGGGTGTCGTCTACTCGCACCGCTCCCAGTTCATCCACACCATGGGGGTGCTCCAGGGCGACAACCTCGGCCTGACTGAGGCCGACAGCCTGCTCCCCGTCGTGCCGATGTTCCACGCAAACAGCTGGGGCCTCCCGTACGCGGCCGGAATGGCGGGCTCCAAGGTTGTCTTCGCCGGCCGGTTCTCGGCCGACGCCAAGTCAATCGTGGACCTCGCCCAGACGGAAGAGGTGACCTTCCTCGCCGGCGTCCCGACCATCTGGATCGGGCTCGCCAACTACCTGCAGGAGAGCGGCCAGCGCCTGCCCAGAGTCCGCACGGTCGTGTGCGGCGGTTCGGCGATCCCGCAGGTGTTGATGGAGGCAATGGACGCGGTCGGCCTGCGCATGTTGCACGCGTGGGGCATGACCGAGACCTCGCCTTTGGGCAGCGTCGCCCGCGTAGGAGCGGGGACCAGGCCTGAGGACGAGCTCAGGCTGCGCCTGACGCAGGGCCGTGTGGCGCCCGGAGTCGAGATCCGCATCACCGACCCCGCCAGCGGCGAGGAACTGCCCTGGGACGGGGTCGCATTCGGTGAGATACAGGTCCGCGGGCCGTGGATCGCCCGCGGCTACCACAACGGCTACGACCCGGACAAGCTGACCGAGGACGGCTGGTTCCGCACCGGCGACGTGGCCAAGATCTCGCCCGAGGGCTACATCCAGATCGTCGACCGGACCAAGGACGTCATCAAGTCTGGCGGCGAGTGGATTTCCTCGGTCGAGCTGGAGAACGCCGTGATGGCGCACCCGAAGATCGTCGAGGCGGCAGTCATCGGCCTGCCGCATCCGAAGTGGGACGAGCGGCCGGTCGTGTTTGCGGTTCCGAAGCCCGAGTTCAAGGGCAAGGTGACGCAGGAAGAGGTGATCGACTTCCTCAAGGACAAGGTTGCCAAGTGGTGGTTGCCGGACGAGGTCCGCTTCATCGACGAGGTGCCCAAAACCTCGGTCGGCAAGTTCGACAAGAAGCTGCTCCGGGCCAATGCTGCGCCGATCGCCAAACCACTAAAGGAAGGCGCGCCTCAAGCGGCTCGAAACTAGAGCTCGGGTCCGCAGGGAGCCGTCGAACTCAGCGTTAGCTGAGATCGAATGGTGCTGTCGTTTTTCACTCCAGCAAGGAGTGGTTGGGGCCGCCTGAAGCGGGCTGTGGGCGGGGCGCTGTACCGCATACTGACTGCCCCATAGACCCAGAAGTGAGTACCACACAATTAGGGCGGTACCCGATCGAAGCCGAGCTGGGGCGAGGCGCGATGGGAGTCGTTTACCGCTCGACCCACCCAAGGCTCGAGATCCCGGTGGCCATCAAGGTCCTTTCCGAGCAGTACTCAACCGATCCCAGCTTCCGGCAGCGATTCCACCGTGAGGCTGCCACGGTGGCGGCCCTGAACCATCCCGGCATCGTCCGCGTCTACGACTTCGACGAAGACGGTCCAGTCCTCTTCATCGTCATGGAGTGGGTCGACGGACGGTCGATGCGCTCGTGGCTCGACGAGTACGGGCGGTTCAGCGTCGACGTGTCGGTTGATCTGATCCAGCAGCTGCTGTCGGCAGTCGGCGTGGCGCATGACTTCCAGATCGTTCACCGCGACCTGAAGCCGGACAACATCCTGATCTCCAACCGCGGCAAGACCAAGATTCTCGACTTCGGCATCTCCAAGCTGATCGACGACAAGCACCGCCTGACCGCGACCGGAAGCATGGTCGGCACGCCGGCGTACATGGCGCCCGAGCAGGTGAAGGGCGATCCGGTCGACGCCACCGCCGACATCTACTCCCTGGGCATGATCCTGTACGAGCTGCTGCACGGCGAGCCGCCGTTCACCGGCCAGCTGCCGGCGGTGCTGCACTCGCAGGTCTTCGATCGGCCGCGGGCGTCGACCGCCATCCCCTCGCCGATCATGGAGATCATCTGGAAGGCGACCGGGAAGGACCCGCATGAGCGCTTCCAGACCTGCGAGGAGTTCGCGGGCGCCTTCCACTACATGCCGAAAGCCGCCGTCGCACATCCCCCCGCCCACTCCGTGCCCAACGAGGTCGAGACGGAGGCAGAGACGGGTGAGGAGATCGAGGAACCCGAGCCGCTGCCGGCGCGCACCGACGGCCACAAGCCGGCCGGCGTCTGCACGTACAGCGACTGCGGCGAGCGGCGCGGCTGGGCCTGCGCATACCAGGACCTGACCGGGCGCAAGTGCAACACCTGGTGGTGCCGCCGGCACATCCAGTTCATCGAGCGCACCCCATTCTGCCCGCGCCACGCGAGCGTGATCCGCGCCCTGGCACCGACCGCGAACACCATCTTCGAGATCAAGAACCGACCCGCCGTAGATGACCGCGCGCTGCCCCTCGCGGCCCTGGTGGCCGAGGACGTAGACAAAGATGTGACCGAGCTCGTCCGGCGCCGCTACCAGAACCGCAAGGACGTGACGATCGCGCGCGACCGCACGGTGCGCCAAACCTGGTCCGGGCGCGACGAGGTCGCCTGGGAGCGCAGCTGGGCGGCTCTGAAGAGCCAGGGCTATTTGATCCGGATCGCGGTGCGGGTGTCGGCAGCAGAGCCCGACTACGTGCAGCTGCTGATCGGCAACACGGTCGTCTTCAAGGAGGTGCCCGACTGGATCAGCCGCAGGCGTGAGGGCGAACCTCCCGACCACGCCGACCGCGCCCGTTTCGGCAAGAAGCTGTTCGCGGCGATCCTCGAGCACGTCGACGCGCCGCGGCCCGTCCCGTCGTCGACGCCGTCGACCGCCCATCAGATCGAGCCCCCGCCACCGCCCGAAATCAACCGCACGCTGATCGAAGGCATGGTCTTGCGCGTCGCCGGGGCGGCGACGCGGGTCACCGGATATGAGGCGGCGGAAGCGCTTGCCCTGCCATTTACAGCGATCGAGCCGATCCTCAAGGCACTGACTGGCTCCAACCTGCTCGAGGCTCTTGGCCTCGCGCAGACGCAAGGTCCGTGGCTGGGCCGCCCGCTGCCCGAGCGGATGGCTTACTCCATCACCAAGCAGGGGAGGGCGAGGAGCGACCAGATCGCGGACGCGAGCACTCGCTACATGGGCCCAGCGCCGGTCTCGATGGCCGAGTACAAGGCGGTGCTGGCAGAGGCGGCCAAGCCGGGCACGCTGGACCTGGTCAAGGTCAGCCTGGCACTCAGCGGGATCGAGCTTGCGCCGGGCGTGATGGAGGCGGTGCGCGCGGCGGTTAACTCGCGCTCGTCGATCTTCATCTATGGCGCCCCAGGGAACGGCAAGACCACGCTAGCGCGCCGCATCCCGTCCTTGCTCGGCGGGCCGATCATCTTGCCCGTCGCTCTGGATGTAGGTGGCGGCGAGGTGATGACGATCTTCGACGGCGCAGTGCACCGGCTGGAGCCGAACCAGCCGGCCGACCGCCGCTGGCGGCGCGTGTCGCGGCCGCTGGTGCAGGTCGGTGGCGAATTTCAGGTCGAGATGTTCGACTCGACGTGGGAGGACGGCTCGCGCGTTTACGGGGCGCCGCTGCAGGTGAAGGCCAACGGCGGCGTGCTGCTCATCGACGACCTGGGCCGCCAGCGCGTGTCACCGAAGCAGATCCTCGACCGCCTGCTGGTCCCTCTGGAGCAGGACACGGACTTCTTGAACCTCACGGCCAGCGGGCGCAAGGTCGAGATTCCGTTTCGGGCCCAGCTGGCGCTGTCGACGAACCTGAAGCCCGCCGAGCTGTTGGACGAGGCGTACTTGCGACGCCTGGCTTACAAGGTCTTGATGCCCGATCCGACGTGGGAGATGTGGTGCCGCATCTTCGAGCGGGAGCGCGAGCGGCTGACCATTCCGCCCGAGCCGCCGGCGTTGGAGATGATCCAGACCATGTATGGCGGCAGGCCGCTCCGGGGCAACCACCCGCGCGATCTGCTGGAGCGCCTGGTGGATGTCTCCTCGGCGCGTGGGGTGCGGCCTAAGCTGACACCAGAGCTGATCGAGGCGGCCTGGAACACGCTGTTCGTCGCGACATAGAGCCGGAAGCACCCGTTTGGCGGCGAACACGTCTATCGACACACTTGGTGCACACGTTTTGGCGCCAACGGCGTCTAATGGCTCGAAATGGGCGTGGGTATACTCACCTTTCGCCTCACCTGCGGCGGTGGCGGAATGGCAGACGCGCTAGTTTCAGGAGCTAGTGACCGCAAGGTCGTGGAGGTTCAACTCCTCTCCGCCGCACCACGCGCCCGGTAGCGGCTGAGGACCTTCTCCAGCTGTTCCTTGTTCATGCGCGAGCGGCCTTTGACGCCGCGTGCCTTGGCCTCGCGGCGGAGGTGGTCATAGCTTCGTCCGCCTGAGCCTCGGTGTGAGCGAAGTCCCCCGCGCTGACCCGAGGAAATGTCCTCGGTCGAGGTCCGGCTTGGCTGCGTGGCCTTGCCGTGGGAAGCGCGCTCCTTCTTTGCGGTGGCGTTCGCGCTTCTCGCTCCAGGGCCTGTCGCGGCATCAGGCAAAATCTCGTTTTGTCCCTTTTCCTTGACAACGTGCCGACAAATCCATTCGACTGATCGGGCTTGAGCTCAGTCAGCTACGACCAACTAAGCGTCCTCTACCGGACTTTGCTGATCTTCGCCACTGTCGGCACTGTCATTCTCGCCACCGGCCTGGTCGAATTTGTCTACTTCGAGCCGCCTGGCCAGGTCACAGGCGTCAAGGCCCGCATCGTCGGCGTCTACCAGTACGACCCAGCGACCGAGCAGATCGTCGGGCCCGACCGCTCCGAGTTCCCGCGCACCCAGGAGTTCGCCGCCAAAGTCGATTGGTCATCGCTGCCTTCGAACCTGACCGTCGACGCGCGCTGGTATGACTCGTTTGGGTCGATCGAAGGCCAGGTCGGACCAAGCACGCCATCAAATCTTGCGTCGCAGACCGTCGTTCCTGTCGAAGTGCCCCCTGGTTACCACTACGTGCTGCCGGGTCGCTACACGTTTGTAATCGAGCGATTGAGCGACGGCATGCCGGTCGAAGTGTTGGGACGGCGTTTCGTGGTGGTCGACCGCTCGTGATCACTTCCACGACTCCGCCCGCCGCCGACCCCGAATCGAAACTCCGGCCGCTGCGCTACCGAATCGCATTGGCCATCGCCGCACTGGTGGTGCTGGCCCTGATCGCCAGCTCGATCCTCAACTACGCCTTCCTCGACACCATTCCAGGCCGCACCTCGCTGTACGGATTGCTCGCCGTGGCCCTGATCACTCTCGGTACTTTCATCCTGGTCCGCGCCTTCGACCGCGACCGGGCCGTGCGCCGCAAGCACCTGATCCGTGCCGGGGTGCTGATCGGGCTTGGCGTCCTGCTGTGGCTGTTGGTGATCGACGTCTTTCTGTTCACCCAGTCGGCCGGAGCGGGCGTGGCGGCGGTCTGCGCCCTGGCCTGTCTGCCCACGACCGCGTTCGGCCTTTTGGTCGTGCGCCGCATGGACCGCAACCACAAAGAGCCGTGGCGGCTCGTCCTGGTGGCCGCGGCGTGGGGCGCCATCGTGGCCACGAGTCTTGTGGTGTGGGGCGAGACCGTCTGGGAGTCGACGGCCCAGCACTCCCTGGTGCCAGGACCGGGTCTCGACACCTCTCTGGCTTTCATGGCCGGGATCCTCGAGGAGCTGGCCAAAGGCATCGCCGTGCTGCTCCTCTTCCTGATCATGCGCGACGAGTTCGACGACGTGGTAGACGGGATCGTCTACGGGGCCGCGGTCGGGCTCGGCTTCAACTTCCTGGAATCGATCAGCTACATGACAAACCTGTACTCGATCTTTTCAGTGGAAGGCTTCGGATGGGTGGCGGCCGGGATTCAGTGGTACGGCCGGCAGGTGCTAGGACTGTTCTTCGGTCACGCGACGTACACCGCCTTCATTGGCGCCGGGGTCGGCATCGCGCGGCAGCTGCCAGGCGTGCGGCAGAAAACGCTCGCCATCGCCGGGGGCTTCATCGTCGCCATCGCAGGGCACTTTGCGTGGGACGCGTGGGCGACGATCTTCCCCATCCAGAACACGTTGTTCGGAATTCTCGAGATCCACCTGCGGACGCTGATCATGACCGGGCCGTTTACAGCCGGCGTGATCGCGCTGCTGCTGTTCGGCATCCGGTACGAAGGGATGAATCTGCTCGACCAGATGCGCAAGGAGGCGGCGACGGGGTACGGCGCCATCCTGCCCGAGGAGGTGCTCGTCCTGGCCAGCCCATGGCGGCGTCTGCGGCAGCGACTCCATGCGCTCAATCGCGGCGGGCCGCGGGGATATCTGCAGGTGTCGCGACTGCAGACCGCACAGCTCGACCTGGCGATGGAGCGCTGGCACCGCGAGCGAAAAGAGATCGACGCGCCGCTGGAGGCCGAGCAGCAGCTGCGGAACCGGGTCATGCATTTGCGCCACTGGGTGGCCGCCTAACCCGAAAATCAGCTCACGCGCCGGCTCAGGTGCGAGCCCAAATCACTGCCGGTGGCGGCAGCGGAACCAGTCGAGTGGCCCACATGCAGCTCGGTGCATGCACCGGTCGAAATGGAGGGCCTGTTAGGGCGCCAACTAGATTTTTCGTGCTGCGGTGGTGCCCCCTGGGGCATGACCCTTAACAGGCAGAGTTCCCGCCCGAAATTTTTCCTGCTTGACTCGCCGGCAGGAGTGTCGGTTTGGGGCTGGGATCCGACACGCCAGGCGCGCGCAGGGCGCATTTCTCAACGGGAGGAGGGTGGGCCCGCGGAGCGGATTCTTGCTTTAGGCCGGCAGGCGCCCGCCCAGCAGCCTCGCCAGGCCCAGCGTCAACAGTGCCGCAGCCGAGCCCCACGTGATGGCCGAGACCACCGGGTCGCTGAAGTCGGTGCCGCTCAGCACCGCGTGCAGGAAGACCAGCACGAACGCCACGTACGCGAGCCGGTGCACCCACAGCCACAGTGCCTTTCCCATGCGCCGCTTCAAGTAGGAGGTCACAGTGACCACGACGAGGATGTCCACCGACAGGGCCCCGAGGGCGATGGCCAGCGTCCCATAGCTCGAGTGGAACGGCACGACGATATCAAGCAGCCCGATTCGCGCCGTCTTGTCGACCAACAACGCGACCAGGTGAAGCAGGGCCAGCGGAATCCACAACACCGTCGTGAACGCGTGCGCCGAGCGCACCGCGCGGTTGTTGCCCAGCCAGTCGAACACCGCGGTGCGCAACGCTATCCCCGTGACCAGCGCGATGGCGAGCGCGGCATAGGAGCCAAGCCCAGCGACCCGAGCCAGCACCCAGAAAAACTGGTCAGCCGTCATTCGCTTCGTCCAACCACCACGCCATCGCATGCGCCGCGCAAAAACTCAGAGCCAGTTCTGGACCGAGCAGCAGCGCTGTCTTGGCGACCACCTCTGCGTCGAGACCGCTCGCAGCGACGACTGAAACTTCGTCCAGGCCGGTATTGGCCGGCAGACCGGTGCGCGGATCGATCAGATGGTGCATCTCGCCCCATCGTCGGCGCCGGATGCTGCTCGTCGCAGCGCCTTGATCACGCAGCATCAGCGTCGCACCCCCAAGTCCGACTGGCCAGCCATCTCCGCTCGGGCCTGCCCCAACGGCGCGCAGGTCGCCACCGATGTTGGCGACAGCGTTGGGGGCGAGCATCTCGCACAGGCGGTCCGCCATCCAGCCCTTCGCGATGCCTCCGAGGTCGATGCCAGATCCCGGCTTCAACCGAGCGCGACCAGCTTCAACCTGGAGCACGTCAATCAGACGGGGCAGTGGGCCGATGCCGTCCGCGGTCGCGACTGTTGGACCCTCTGCGAGCGGGCGTGTGTAGCCGACGGCCAGCATCGACGGCAGGACAGCGACGTTGACCAGACCCAGGCTCAGCGCGTAGGCCTGCAACGCGACACGCAGCAGCGCCTCCATCTCGGTAGTGATCTCGACCCATTCGCCTGTCGAGTCATTGAGTCGCGTCAGCTCGCTATCCGCCGAAAAGCGGGTCAGCCTTGCGCCCAACCTGCGAACCCAGAACTCGCCCTCAAGGAGTTGTCCTTGAGTGCGATCAATCGCGAAGAGACTGCAGTTGGTGCCGAGCGCCTCGAAGTGATGCGACTCAGGACGCATAGGTCGATGTCATCGGCTCCTGGTTGCTGGCCTGGACTGATGGCCCGACGGTCAAGGTTCCTCCGAGCGCGCTCGCGTTGGTGCCGACGCCGGCGTTCAACACTGGCGGCTGCAGGGGCGCCGCCGGGTTCTTGAGGTGCGAAGTCACGAACAGCGCCGAGGCGACGGTCGCGCCCAGCGTCAGGACGGTGGCCGCCGCCTTGAGGAGAATCGTGCGCACGTCAGACGGCGACCGGCGTCTTCAAGAACTGCACCTTGTCGAACGTTGCGCCGAGGATCTTGGCCGAGTCGGCGCCGAGGTGTCCGCTGAGGATCTCCTGGTATACGGAGCGGAAGTCGACCGAGTACCTGAGGTTGCCCGTGTTGTCCAGACTTGTCAGGCTGGGCTCCTCGCCATAGAGGCCACCCTTCACGGGGTCTCCGATCAGCAGTAGAGGCGCGGCCGCACCATGGTCGGTGCCGCCGCTCGCGTTTTCCTTCGGCCGGCGGCCGAACTCGGACCACGTGGCGATCATCACTTTGTCGGCCATGTTGTGCGCGGCCAGGTCCTGGTAGAAGGCTGACACGGCAGAGTCGAGATAACCCATGAGGTCGTCGTGGCGGTTCAGCTCCGTGTAATGCGTATCGAAACCGCCCAGCGTGACGTGCAGCAGCTTCACGCCGGTGCCGGTGACGATCAGCTCCGCCGCCAGCTGCAGCGCGGCGGCAAGCTGATTCTTCGAGGAGTAGACGAGCTGGACCTTGTCGGTGTAGTCGGCCATCGGCCGATAGGTCGAGGCAGACGTGCGCAGCGTGACCATGGTCTCGGTCGCGGTCGCGATGGCAGTGTCGAAGAGCGCGCCGTAAATCCCAGGCGTCCCTTTGTAGAGCGCGCCGACCGCAGCCTCCACCTCGCTGCCGCCCGTGAAGCCGAAGTTCTTCTGGTTCTGGATCACGGTCAGCGTCGCCTGAAGGTCCCGTAGCGCACCCGGCGCGTCGGTAGCGCCGCAGGCGCAGCCGGTCAACGGGTGGCCGTTGGAGTCGTAGTTGGTCGCGAGGGTGCGGCCCAGCCACCCATCGACCTGGCGCCGCGTCGGGTCACCCGTCTCCCAGATGCGGATCGACTCGAAGTGGGAGAAGGTCGGATTCGGATAGCCAACACCTTGCACGATCGCCACTTTGCCGCCGTCCCACAGCTTCTTGATGCCACCGAGGTTGTGGTTCAACCCGTACTGCGAGTTGAGCGGCAGCGCCTGGGCCACCATCGGCCCGGCGAGCTTCGGCCGAAGGTCGTGCAGCGCGGGGTCGGCCAGCGGAACGAGGGTGCGAAGGCCGTCGTTGCCGCCCGCGAGCTGGATCATGACCAGGATGTTTTCGTTGGTCGTGCCCTCCTTCTTGGCCGCGTACACGGCGCGGGCGAAGGCATCAGGGACGGCGGCGTATCCTGCCGCGAGGCCAGAAGCACCGGCCCCGAAGACCAGGCCGGCCTTCAGGAAGTCGCGACGCTTGAGCTGGTTGATGCCGACTTCTTTGTCCATTCTTGGTGCACCTACTTGAGCTGAAATTCCGGCGAGGCCAGGAGGATGAACCAGCGGCCGCGGTCGTCAGCCGCCTTGCTCAGGAAACTCGCGGTCTGCGGGCTGAGCACACCATCGATCTGTTGATGAATCGCGTCGGACGGCGGCGCCAGTGCGCCTTTCACCTGGCCCAGAGCGGCAGTGACGAAGTTGACGCGCTCGACAACGGTGTTGGACGAGATCCAGGACTCGTTGTTCGGCCAGCCGTTCACGTCGGGCGGGTCGAAAAGGCTCTGGCCCATGCCGGAGCCCGCGCCGGTGATGAGCTTGGAAGGCGCCTGCGCGTTGATGGCGCGCGCGGTGTGGACCATGAACTCGACCGGCGCCTTGACCAGGCTGCGGTAGCTCGTGTCGGCGAGGAACTCGGGGCTGGTCAAGATCGCGTGCATCAGCGTCTTCATGTCGTACCTGCTGCGGCGAAACGTGTCGCCGAGGTTCTTGACGTAAGCGGCACTCGGTCGCGGGGTGACAAAATGCTGAACAACCTTGTTCGCGATGAATTGCGCTGTTGCGGGCTGGGCCAGGATGCGATCGATCACGCCTTGCGTGTCGAGGGGGCCTGACTTGCCGAGGTACGTGACGCTTCCTTTGTAGGCCCGGCGCGCGTTAAAGACGCCGCTCTTCTGGCCTGAATATACGGGCAGCCGGCGCGTCACGTTGTTCTTCTTGTCGACCACAACCGTGGTGTACGAGTCAGGCTGCGGCAGCGTCCAACCGGCGAGCGCCTTTGCGCTCTCGCGCACGTCGGCTTCGGTGTAGTTACCGGCGCCCATGGTGAAGAGCTCCATCAACTCGCGCGAATAGTTCTCGTTGGGGTTCTGCCCGGTTGAGGTGGCGAGGTCGAGGTAGCGGAGCATCGCCGGGTCGGTCGTCACCTGCGTCAACATCCACCGCAGATCGGTCATGCCCATGCGCCGCCATGACAAGTTCTGCCAGTACATGTAGGTGTCGTTGGCAGCCTTGCGGTAGTCGCTCGTGAAGTGGCCGTGCCAGAAGAGCGTCATGCGCTCGGCGAACGGCGTTGGCGTGGTGAGCATGTGATCGATCCACCACTGCTGCATCTGCTGGACGGGGAATCGGCCGCCTGGCGTGTTGGCGGCGGCAAGCATCGGCGGTTCGACAGGAGGCGTCTCGATCAATCGATCCACCGTCTTACTGAATCCATCGGACAGTGCGGTTTCGAGGTGTGCAGGTGTGTAGCCGAAGCTCGTGCGGCGCAGCAGGTGCATGACCTGCGCGGACTCAGACTTCAGAGGCGAGATCCAGTCCGTGTGAGAGCCGGTGCGCGGGGCGGCTATCTGTTGGATCGAGCCGCCGAGCAGACGGATGACGCCCACGCCGACTCCGGTGGCGAGGGCGGCGGCGAGGGCCTGACGCCGGGTGATACCGCGAGTGCGCGCGGGCGACGCGACGACCTGCTCTTCAGTGGATGCGATGCTCACCAGGTCATTCAAGCTCCGGCGCCGGCATGTGGCATTAGGTGGATATGAAGAATTCGTAAGCGCGGCCGGCGTTAACAGGCTGCGTTGTGGCTGTGAAGAGCAGCCTGTAGCCTGCTGGTACGGTCGGTTGGCTCGGGGGAGGGAGCCAACGGGGGAGGGAGGGCCCGCAAGAGGTGGGTCCATTTAGAGGTAATCGCGGAGATTAGCTCGCCCCTGCTAGGATTCCCGCAGCAATGCCTGGTTATCGTCTGGGGCAGGCGGCCAAGATGCTGGGGGTCAGCGTCGACACGGTGCGCCGGATGGTCGATGACGGCCGCCTGGTTGCGATTCGTACCGCGGGCGGCCAGCGGCTGATTGACGGCGAGTCGCTAGCCACGCTCGCAAGGCCGAGACGCGAGAGTAAACGACAGGAGCCGGCCAAACACTCAGCGCGGAATCGCTTCCCCGGCATTGTCACCCGGGTCATCAAAGACCGCGTTGCTGCCCAGGTCGAGATTCAGGCCGGACCACATCGCCTCGTCTCCCTCCTCACCCGCGAGGCCGTGGACGACCTCGGTTTGAAGCCGGGCGTGCAGGCGATCGCAGTCGTCAAGGCAACCAACGTAAGCGTGGAACTGCCCCGTGATCAATAGAGCACTGCTTGCGGGCGGTGTGCTGATCCTCGCCGCTTGCGTATCCGGCAGTGGCCAGAGCCCACCGACGTCAATCACGGTGTATGCAGCCGCGTCGCTGGAGTTGCCATTCGACCGGATTGCGACTCCGCTCATGTCGACCTATCACGTCGCTGCCGTTTTTGACTTCGCCGGCACGCAGACGTTGACCGCCCAACTCATGCAAGGCGCGCAGGCTGACGTCTTCGCGTCCGCCGACTCAATGCATATGAACTCGCTCCAAGACGCCGGCCTGCTCGCCGGCCAGCCGAAGGTGTTCGCCCGCAACCGGCTCGAGGTCGCAGTCGAGAAAGGCAACCCGAAGGGCATCCGCTCCCTCGCTGACCTCGCTCGCCCAGGCGTGGTCGTGGTCCTTGCCGATCCATCCGTTCCGGCTGGCAGGTACGCGCAGCAATCGTTGAGCAAGGCCGGAGTCACTGTCCACCCGGCCAGCCTCGAGCCACAGGTCACCGGGGTCTTGAGCAAGGTCGCCCTCGGCGAGGCTGATGCCGGCATCGTCTACGTGAGCGATGTCGTCACGAGCGGCAAGGTCGACGGCATCGCGATCCCTGACAGCCAGAACGTCATCGCGGATTACCCGATTGCGGTGCTCGCCAACGCGCACGACAAGGCGGCCGCCCAGGAATTCATCACCTTCCTCCTCTCGACGGAAGGCCAGTCGATCCTGAAGCAAACCGGTTTCGAGGCAGCGTGAGCCAGGCCAGGGTTCCGGCGCCGCTGCTCGCGCTGGCCGCCGGAGGACTACTTCTCTTCCTCCTCCCCATCGCCGGGCTGGTCATCCGCGCCCCGTGGGACCAGGTCGGATCGCAGCTCGTCGCGCCGGAGACCGCGACCGCGCTTGGCCTGTCGCTCTTCTGCTCCCTGACGGCGACCGCGCTCGCGCTGGTCCTTGGCGTACCGCTGGCGATGGTGCTGGCCAGAACATCCGGACTCCTACGCAGCACGCTGCGCGCGCTCACCACGCTGCCGATGGTTTTGCCGCCCGTCGTCGGCGGCGTGGCCCTCCTGATTGCGTTCGGCCGGCGCGGATTGGTCGGCAGTCCGCTTCACCAGGCGTTCGGTGTCCAGATACCTTTCAGCACGGCCGCCGCGGTGATGGCGGAGACCTTCGTCGCCATGCCATTCCTGGTCATCGCGGTGGAGGGCGGTCTGCGCGGCCTCGACCGACGCTATGCAGAAGCCGCGCGAGCCCTCGGCGCCGGGAGCTGGAAGGTCTTCGCCCAGGTCACGGTGCCCCTGGTCCGGCCGGCGATCTTTTCCGGCGCCGTGCTCTGCTGGGCTCGGGCCCTCGGCGAGTTCGGCGCGACGATCACATTCGCCGGCAACTTGCCCGGTCGCACGCAGACCGTTCCGCTCGCGGTCTACGTCGCCCTGGAGACGCGACCCGATGGCGCGATCGCCCTGAGCCTCGTCTTACTCGCCGTATCGCTCGCCATTCTCATCGCCATGCGCGATCGCTGGCTCGGCGCCCCATGAGCCTGCACGCCTCGATCAAGACGTGGCGCGACCGCTTTGCGCTCGACGTCGACATGACTGTGTTTGCGGGCGAGACAGTGGCCGTTCTCGGTCCCAACGGCGCCGGCAAGACCACGCTGTTGCGGGCGCTGGCCGGGCTGATTCCGATCCAGGGCCACGTCGAGCTCGACGGCGAGGTCTTCGACGACTCTCGCGGCGGACGCCACGTACCCACAGAGCAACGCCGAGTCGGGCTCGTCTTCCAGGACCACGTCCTGTTCCCACACATGACAGTTCTCCAGAACGTCGCCTTCGGCCTCGGTCGCGACAGCACCCACATCGCCATGGCCTGGCTCAACCGGGCAGGCTTGAGCGACAAGGCCCACTCCATGCCTCGCGAGCTGTCGGGCGGACAGGCGCAGCGTGTTGCGCTGCTGCGGACGATGGCGACCGAGCCGCGACTGCTGCTGCTCGACGAGCCGCTGTCTGCGCTCGACGTCACCATCCGGGCCGAAGTCCGGCGCGAGCTCTCCCGCCAGCTCGCGGGCTTCACAGGCATCCGCGTTCTCGTCACCCACGACCCGCTCGAAGCGATGGCCCTGGCCGACCGCCTGGTCGTGCTCGAAGATGGCCGGATCGTACAGAGCGGAACGCCCGCCGACGTGACGGCCAGACCCCGCTCACGATTCGTCGCCGACCTGGCGGGAGTGAATCTTCTGCGTGGCCACGCCCGAGGCGACCACATCGAGCTCGAGGGAGGGGCGACGATCGCCGCCCCCGATGCCGGCAGCGGGGATGTGTTCGCGGTCATCCACCCGCGCGCGGTGGCGCTATATCTCGACCAGCCGAAAGGCACTCCCCGCAACGTCTGGCGCGGCCGCGCCGACGACATCGACCTCGAAGGCGACCGAGTCCGGGTGCGGCTTAGCGGACCGGTGCCGATGGTGGCGGAAGTCACGCCCTCTGCCGTGCGCGAGCTGCGCCTCGACGCCGAACCCGACGTGTGGGTCGCCGTGAAGGCCACCGAAATCTCTGTCTATCCCGCGTAGGATCACGGCACGGTGACCAGGCTCGTCCCCATGTCGAGCGTCGACGCGGCGTGGTTGGGGATGGAAGACCCGACCAACCTGATGATGGTCACCGGCGTGCTTTCGCTCGACGGCAAGGCCGACCCGAAACGGCTGCGCAGCCTGCTCGACAAGCGTCTGGCGCCATTCGGCCGCTTTCACCAGCGTGTGGTCCGGCCGCGCACGCGTGCCGGGATGCTGCACTGGCAGGACGACGCCAGTTTCAACATCGACAACCACGTCAGCCACGTCGCCCTGCCGGCGCCAGGTGGCGAGAAAGCTCTGCGCGAGATCGTCAGCGAGCTGATGAGCAGTCCACTCGACGCGACAAAGCCGCTGTGGCACGTGCACCTGATCGACACTCACGACGGACGCTCGGTCGTGCTGGCGCGAATCCATCATTCGATCGCCGACGGCATCGCGCTCGTCCAGGTGATGTTGTCGTTGACAGACCCGCGGCCGAAGCAGCCGGCACGCAAAACCAACAACGCAGGACCGCTCGACTGGCTGTCGAGCGCGATGAAGCTGCTCGACAATCCGGGCCGGATCGCGGAAGGCGCGTACCGGCTCGGCCGGCTCGTGGTCCTTCCGGCCGACCCGCCGACCGCGTTCAAAGGTGCACTCGGCCGGCGCAAGCGCGCCGCGTGGTCCAATCCGCTCCCGCTCGATGACTTCAAGGCGATCGGCAAGGCCCACGGCGCTACAGTCAATGACGTGCTGGTCGCCACCGCGACCGGTGCGCTGCGCCGCTATCTAGAGAGGCGCGGAGAGCGGACCAGTGGTGTCGCCATCCGCGCCTCGGTGCCCGTCAACCTGCGGCCGCTCGACCAGGCGCACAAGCTGGGTAACGCGTTCGGCCTCGTCTTCCTCACTCTGCCGATAGGCATCGCGGATCCGGTGAAGCGCCTGCGCACCATCAAGCAGGAGATGGACGAGCTGAAGCGCTCGCCGGAGGCGCTGGTCGCGTTCGCGGTGTTGAACCTGATGGGGCTCACACCGGTCGAGGTCGAGAAGGCAGGGCTGCGATTCTTCGGCAGCAAGGCGACCGCCGTACTCACCAACGTCCCCGGACCACGCGAACCTATGTATCTCGCCGGGCGCAAAGTGGACAGCGTCATGTTCTGGGTGCCGCAGTCTGGGAGGCTGGGCCTCGGGATCAGCATCCTCAGCTACGCGGGCGGCGTAATGCTCGGCGTGGCGACAGACGAGGGCTTGGTCCCGGACCCTGAGCGGATCATCGACAGCTTCGAAAAAGAGTTCAAATCGCTTCGGGCTGCAGCCAAGGTTTAGCCTTTCCGTTACTTGGTAATCTTGTAAGCACCATGGTCGAGACGGCCACCGAGCAAGAAGCTCTCGACGCTTACTCGTCGATCGTCACGTCCGTGGCGGAGGCGGTGCTCCCGTCTGTCGCCAGCCTGCGGATCGGCCGCGGCGGGCGCGGGTTCGGAGGCGCGGGTTCTGGCGTCGTCATCACCCCCGACGGCTTCCTCGTCACGTCAGCCCACGTGGTCGCGGCAGGCGGCCCGGCCAGCGCTTCGTTTCTCGACGGCACTGAGTACCCTGTCGATCTCGTAGGCGCCGACCAGCTCTCCGACCTGGCCGTGGCGCGCGCCCGCGCTGAGGGGCTGCACCCGGTCCGCATCGGCAATGCGGAGCAGCTCCGCGTCGGGCAGCTCGTGGTCGCGGTCGGCAACCCGATGGGCTTTTCGGGCTCGGTCACGTCCGGGGTCGTCAGTGGGTTAGGCCGCTCGCTGGCGACCGCAGACGGGAACGGGAATCGGCGCTTCATCGAGGACGTGATCCAGACCGACGCCGCGCTCAATCCCGGCAACTCGGGTGGTGCGCTCGCCGACTCGCGCGCGAGGCTGATCGGTGTCAACACCGCCGTGGCCGGCATGGGTCTAGGGCTAGCAGTGCCGATGAACCCCACGACGCAGGCGATCCTTTCTGCCTTGATGCGAGACGGGCGCGTGCGGCGCGCTTATCTCGGCATCGCCGGCGGAACACGGCCGCTGCCTCCTGCCATCGCGGAGAAGCTCGGCCGCAAAGCTGGTGTCGAGGTGCACGAGGTCGTGAGCGGCAGTCCCGCAGCGGGGGGCAAGCTGCGCAGCGGGGACGTCATCGTCTCCGTCGGCGATGTCGGCGTGAGCAAGGCCGGTGACCTGCAGCGCCTGATGGTGGAAACCAGGATTGGCACCCGACTGCCCCTGACCGTGCTGCGTGGCGACCAGCTGCTCAAGCTCGACGTGGTACCTGTCGAACTCAAGTAACCTCGCCCTCGTGGCGAAGAAAGACATCCGCAGCCTGCTGCAGGCGCAGATCGTTGACGGCCGGTTCCGCATGGCCGATGTCGATCCCGATTCGACCCCAGGGCTGAAAGGCGGACGGCAGCGGGCGCTGCGCGACATCAGGAAACACCAGGTCGAGCTTTTCGAGCTCCACGAGCGCCTCTATGCGGAACGCAAGCGCTCACTGCTGGTCGTGCTGCAGGGGATGGACACGTCCGGCAAGGACGGCACTGTGACGCACGTGGTGCGCAACTTCAACCCGCAGGGCATCCTGATCACGGCATTCAAGCAGCCGACCCCAGAGGAAAAGCGACACGGCTTCTTGTGGCGCGTCCGCAAACGCCTGCCCACGCCCGGCGACATCGGCATCTTCAACCGTTCGCATTACGAAGACGTGCTCATCGCGAGGGTCCACGACCTCGCGCCGCTCCAGGTGATCGAGCGCCGCTACGGCCTCATCAACCAGTTCGAGAAACAGGTCGTTCGTGGGGAAACGATTGTCGTCAAGTTTTGCCTCCACATCTCCTACGCCGAGCAGCGGAAGCGGCTCATCGACCGCCTGAAGAACCCCGACAAGCATTGGAAATTCAATGAGCACGACATCGACGAGCGGTCGTACTGGGACGACTACATGGCGGCTTATGGCCTGGCGATCACCAGGTGCTCAACGCCCGAGGCGCCGTGGTACGTCGTCCCCGCCAATGACAAGGTCTACCGGAACTGGGCGGTGACGATGGTCCTGCTCGAGACGCTCAACCAGATGGACCCGCAGTACCCGCACCCCAAGCTCGATATCCGGCGGCTGTTGAAGCGGCTCCGAGCCTGAGCTGGTTCGTGCTTTGGCTCCACCCATTCCGCACGTCTTGCGCCAAACGCACCAATCGCCGGGAGAATTCCGTGTCTTTTGATCGGTACGCACGGAATTCTGGTGTGCGCCGCGTTACCGCCTAAAGAAAAAGGCCCCGAACCTGAGTTCGGGGCCTTCCTGGTTCAGAAGTTACGCGACGCGGACGCTCTTGGCGCGCGGGCCCTTCGGGCTCGACTCGACCTCGAACGTCACCTTCTCGCCACCCTGGAGGCCGTCGAAGTCACCCTCGGTGCCACTGCGGTGGAAGAAGTACTCCTGTCCGTCCTCGGCCTTGATGAAACCAAAGCCGCGATCCGAAACCAGCTTCTTGATGGTGCCTGTGGGCATTTCCATCTCCTATCTCTCGAACGGCGGGGCCAACTCAACTAGCGGGCCCGTTCGAGAAGATCGCAGCCTGCGGTGAGCGCCGGCGCTTCGCCGGCTGGAATTGAGTATACCCAATACCCGCCACGCCCAATCTTGGCAACATACGGGCCGATGAAACGGCTGGCTCTGGCTCCGGCCCTGACGGCGATCTCTGCATTGCTCTTCGCAGCTCCAGTCCAGGCCGACGAGGGCTGGACGATCACAAGCTTTCGCTCCGCCATCCACATCGCCCGAGACTCATCGATCACGGTCACCGAGGACATCCGCGCCGATTTCGGCCCGCTCCAGAAGCACGGCATCTTCCGGACCATCCCGCTTCGCTACCGGTACGACGACACACACGACCGCTACTACGAGATGGCGGTCACCTCAGTCACCGACGGAGCGAAAGGACTTCCCTACACGACATCGGTAGAGAGCGACAACGAGGTGATCAAGATCGGCGATCCCAACCGCCTCGTCAGCGGCGTGAACCGGTACGTGATCACCTACCACATCGTCGGCGCGATGAACGCGTTCTCCGACCACGACGAGCTGTTCTGGAATGTCGATGGCGCGTTGTGGCCGGTGTCGAAGCAATCCGTCGTCGCCACGGTGGATCTGTCGGCGGGCACCTTTACCAAAGCCGCCTGCTACCAGGGGCCAGCTGGATCAACAGAAACGTGCACCGTCTCCAACGGCGGCCAGGCGAGCATGTTTACCGCGACCCGGCCGCTGGCTTCAGGCGAGCAGATGTCGGTGGTCGTGGCCTTGGCCAGGGGCCTCGTCAACGTGCCGCCGCCACTACTCGAAGGACGCGAGCGCCTCTTCCCCCAAAACGCGTTCGACATGAACCCGCTGACAATCGGGGCCAGCCTCCTCGTGCTTGTCAGCGGCATCGCACTGATCATCCGGTTCTGGTGGCTGCACGGGCGCGACCGCGCGTACCTCACGCAGTACTACCTGACCAACGATCCGCGCGACCAGGCCGAGCCTGTGTTCCAACACGAGCCCGTGGTGGTCGAATTCGGGCCGCCGCAGAACTTGCGCCCCGCTCAGCTCGGTTTGATCCTCGACGAGTCGGCTGACACGAAAGACGTCACCGGCACGATCGTCGATCTGGCCGTGCGCGGCGCCTTGACGATCGCCGAGGTCCCGGGTGAAAAGGACTGGGTGCTGACCTGGAAGCCCAACCACCTGACGGACTTACTTCCGTTCGAGGGGAAGCTGCTCGACGGCATCTTCGCGGGGGGCCGGCAGCAGGTCAAAGTGTCGGAGCTCAAAGGGACGTTCCAGACGACGCTGCGGTCCGTCGAAAGCGACGTGTACGCCGACGCGATGGGACGCAAGCTCTTCAGGGTCAGGCCCGACTACATAAGAGGCGGGGCTATCGGGGTAGCCATCCTCGACATCCTGCTCGGGGCTGGGCTCACATACGTGCTGGGCATTACGTTCGGCGGCGGCTTGATCGGCCTCGCTGTGATTGCCTCCGGCATCGTGCTCCTGCTCTTTCACCGAGCGCTGTCGACGCGAACCGCAGCCGGCCGTGAACTTATGCAGCACACGCTCGGCTTTCGGCTCTACATGACGACCGCCGAAAAGTACCGCCAGCAGTTCGCCGAGAAGGCGGAGATCTTCACCCAGCTCCTCCCCTACGCGATCGTCTTCGGCTGCGTGACACTGTGGGCCAAGGCGTTCGAAGGCATCGACACCAGCGCGGCCAACGGGTGGTACGTCGGCAACGCTCCGTTCCAGGCGGCCGTACTGTCCAGCAACCTGGAGTCGATGAACAGCAGCATCTCCTCCGCCATCTCAGCGTCGCCGCCGAACTCAGGTAGCTCGAGCGGATTCGGCGGAGGAGGCGGTTCGGGTGGCGGCGGTGGTGGCGGCGGCGGCGGCAGTTGGTAACTAGCCCCGGTAGGCCGACACCGCTTCGCGCGGCCTCGACGCGAGATATGTGAACCCAAGCCAGAACATCGCCGCGAGCACCAGCACGAACGTCGTCCGCTCAGAAGCCGACGCCCCCGCGGTCTGCAGAAGAACGAACCCCAGCAGCGTCAACACAACCGCGTTCCCCATTCGCGCGCCCAGGGCGATCGCCAGACGCTCGCTCTCGGGGTCGCCAGCCTGCCACAGGCGCACCAGTTGGAACACGATGGCGGCGAAGTACGTCTCGATCACTGCGACGAGCACCCAATCCGAAGGCAGCACTGTGAGCAGCAGCGCGTTTCCGAGCACGATGCAGCCGAGGACGCCGAACATCGTGGCGCGCTTGCCGTACGTTAGTAAGAAAGTCCGCTTGCCATAGGCGGCATCTCCGGCGCGGTCGCGGAAGTCTTTCAACAGCATGCGGCCGGTGAACAGGAGCACGAAGCATGTGGCAGCCCTTGCGTCGAATGCCTCCGGCGTGACCCCTGCCGCGGCCAGGCCCAGGCCGTACGGGAGCGCCGAGTAGGCGAAGGCCAGGATGGGAGGGGCGGCGAGCGGGCGGCTGCAAAGCCGTACCGGTGGGGCCGAGTAGGCGGCGTTCAAGACAAGCGAGACCGCGACGATCGCGATCCCGATCCAGCCGATGAGAAAGGCGGCGGCGAGAGCGACCACGGCCACGACCGCCGCGATAGCGAGCAGCTCGAGCGGCGTGGCATCTCCGCTGACCAATGGCCGGTCGCGCGCCGCTGGATGGTTGATCCGATCGACTTCGAGATCGAACACGTCGTTGAGGCACGTGGCGACGACGTAGCTCGCGAAGAGGGCGATCACACCGGCGACATAGCTCCAGCGAAAGCCATGAAGCTCCCCGCGCAGCGCCGGGGCGAGCAGGAAGAAGGGCAGGAGGAGCGTCGCGACGCGATACCGAAGCATTGTCGGGACGAGACGCAGCCTTCTCACTTCACCGAAAACGCCTTGAGCGGCCACAACGAGACGAGCGTGAGGACGAACACCAACCAGAGGATGTGGTAGGCCGCGATGAACGCCAGTCCGACCCACGCAAACGTGCTGAGCAACGTGACGTTGCGCAGCAGAACCGCCCGCTCGGTCGCCTCTCGAAACGTGGTCGCGCAGAGTGAGATCGCGCCTATCAACGCCACCGCGAGGAGCACGCCTAGCACGGCCACCTGCAGGAACGAGAGGGCGTACTCGAGGAATCCGATCAGACCGATCACTGTGACGCCCCCGACGACCGCGATCACGAACATGCTGACGAAGAGAGTGATGAAGCTCCGCTCGATCCTGACAGGGACGCCAAGGCGGCTCTTGAGCCGCGAGTTATACACGGCGTAGAGAATGAAAAAAGCCGAGGCATAAAGGATGGCCGTGATGGCGGCCACGCCCGGAAACGCCAGACCCCCGACGCCAATGCCGTCAGTGCTCAGGATGATGTAGCCATGCTGCTCAGAAACCGCATACAGCGCGATCGGGCCGAGCGCGAACTTGATGAGCACCAGCAGCGCGTTGTAGCCGAACGCAGCGGCCAGGAACAGGCGGCTCCTGGGCAAAACCCCACGCAGCCCCATGAAGAGCAGAACCGCGGTCAGCGCGAGCACCGACAGGCCAACGCCTAGGAAGCTGATCAGGCCGGGGGTC
>DATEGC010000005.1:0-21338 GCA_035280285.1 Candidatus Dormiibacterota bacterium
CCCGAAGACGTCATCTCGCGCGATTTCGTTGGCGAGCAGTACGGCGGTGTCGGTGCGTGCGTGATCTTCGTCGACGCCGGGCCGGGCCAGGGACCGCGGCTGCACCGCCATCCGTACGTCGAGATTCTGATCGTGCTCGAAGGCACGGCCACTTTTGACGACGGTGCATCGAAGCAGGTGGTGCATGCGGGTGAGATCGCGGTGGTGGATGTGAACCAGCCGCACGGCTTCGTCAACTCCGGTCAGTCGCGCCTGAAGCAGATCGACATCCTTCTCAGCCCCCGCTTCATCACCGAGTGGCTGGCATAGTTCGCTCAAATGACGCGAACTGATTCGCACGACCCCGGGGTAGAGCCAGCCCGCAGGCGCGCCGACGAGGCAGGCGACGCCGCGCGCTCGCCGATCATTGTCGGCAAGGGTGCGGTGCGTTTCGGCACGGCCAGCTGGACCGACCCGACCATGACCGCGCCCGGCGTCTTCTATCCCAGGGGAACAGACACCGCCGAGGAGCGGCTGCGCTTCTATGCGAGCCAGTTTCCAGTGGTCGAGGTCGATGCCACCTACTACGCGCTTCCCAGCAAGCGGACCGCCGAGAGTTGGGTCGAGCGCACGCCGCAGGATTTCGTCTTCGACATCAAGGCGCACGCGTTGATGACCGGGCAGCCCACTGAGCTGAGTCGACTCCCGAAAGCGATCAAGGAAGAGCTTTCGACCGAGCTCAAGGAGAAGAAGCGCATCTACCGCAAGGACATGCCCCCGGAGCTGCTCGACGCCGTCTACAGCCAGTTTCGGGAAGCGCTCGAGCCGCTGATCGAGGCCGGCAAGCTGGGCGCGGTCTTCGTCCAGTTCCCGAAGTGGGTGTTTCCCTCCAACGAGGCACGAGAGCTGATTCTTGAGACGCGGCAGCGGCTCGAACTGCCGATCGCCGTCGAGTTCAGGCACGGCAGCTGGTTCAACGAGAAGAACGCCGAACGCACCGTCCGCTTCCTGCAGGACAACAAGATCCCCTACGTCGCGGTCGACGAGCCGCAGGGATTCAAGAGCTCGGTGCCGCCGGTGGTGTTTCCGACCAACGAAGAGCTCGCTGTCTTTCGCTTCCACGGCCGCAACAAGGACAGCTGGGAGAAGAAGGAGATCACGCCGGCCGAGCGCTTCCGCTACCTGTACGACGAGGACGAGCTGGCGGATTGGACGCCGAAGATCGCCGGCGTTGCTAGGAGTACGAGGCAGACGCACGTCGTCTACAACAACTGCTTCTCCAACTACGGCACCACCAACGCGCGCGAAGCGGCGCGACTGCTGGCGGAGATGCAGGCCTAGCTTTTGCCGTCCATGTGTTTGGCGCACCAGGCGTCAAGAGCCGCGCCGTCTCGCCACGCCTGCGCGACGCGATCTCTTGCTTTCGCGGTCGCGATCCACGGCCCGGCCGGCCAGCGCCTCCAGTAGATCAGGCGCTTGTGCTTCAGCAGTTCCGCGCGCGGATGGTCCTGCGGGTATGGCGGCGGCACGCGCTTCAGCTCCTGCCCCTCCACGTCGTAGCCCTTCTTGTGCAAGTCGGCCACGATGGCGACGAGCTCCTTACCTGAGAGGTCGACGGCGACAGCCTCACGCAGCCCCTTGAGCTGCACGTCATCCACCATGTAGCGCCCGCCGGCCGCCACCAGGCCTTCGGCATCCAGCGCGACGTAGCCGCCGCGCTCGCAGTCCGCGTAGATGTTGAGCTTGTAAGGCGACTTGTCGGCCGAGAAGCGGATGTCACGGTTCGGCCGGGACACGCGATGTGGCGGCCCGAACTCAGCCTCGAGGTCGGCCAGCAGCGCGAGGAGTGGCGCCTTGACCTCTTCCTCGTACTGGCGCCGGTGGGCGTCGAAGTACGCCTTGTTGTTGTTGGCACGCAGACCCAGGAAGAAACCCCTGAAGTCGCCCTTCCAGCCGTTGAACTTGCCGGCCACGCCCATATATATAAGGACGAGAGGCCGAACGGCGTCGCCTGGGATTCAAATCACACCGCCGGCAGGCTGAACCAGAAGCTGGTCGAGCTACGGTTGGAATCCGCACCGACCATTCCACCGGACGCTTCGACGAGCTGCTTGACGATCGCAAGCCCGATCCCGGCGCCGCCTCGCGAGGCGTCGCGCGATTTCTCGACACGATAGAACCGCTCGAAAACGTGCGGGAGGTCTTCGGCCGGGATGCCCTCCCCGCTGTTCGTGATCGAGACCACGACCTGCGTTCGCCTGGGCTCGGCCCGGATCGATGCCTTCCCGCCCGCGGGCGTGTAGCGCGACGCGTTCTGCAGCAGGTTGGCCAGCACCTGGGCGATGCCGTCGCGCTCCGCTCGCGCGATGAGCCGCTCCGGAACATTCACATCGACCGCGATCCCCTTGGCTTCGAATCCAGGACGCGCGACCTCGAGGGCCGACCGGACCGCCTGGGCGACGTCGACATCCTCGCTCCGCACCTCGCGGTCCGGCCGTTCGTTGTCGGCCAGCGCATCCAGGGAACGGGAGAGGCGGACCAGGCGCTGTGCCTCTTCGTGGAGTGAGCGGAACTGCTCTGGGGTTGGCGCGATCACTCCGTCGCGCAGTCCTTCGAGGTATCCCTGCAGGTTGGTGAGCGGCGTGCGCAGCTCATGCGCAGCGTTGGCGATGAAGTCCCTGCGCTCGCGCTCGTGTTTCGCCAGGCTGTGGGCCATGCGGTTGAAGGAGTCCGCAAGCGAAGCGAGCTCGTCCGGCCCGCCTTCCCCGACGCGCGCTTCGTAGTCACCGGCTGCGATTCGCTCCGCTGCCATCGCCATCTGCCGCAGCGGCCTTGTCAGCCGCGTCGCGAGCACGATCGCGAGGACGAGACTGATCGCCACAGCGATCAAGACCGCGACCAGGAAGATCGTGGCCACGCCTTGGTTGAACATGTCGTGCGCCTCCGCAGCCGGGGCGCCGGCCTGGACCATGAGCCTGCTGAACGTGGACTGCGCGACGACCAGCACGCCGACGGCGATCACAGCGATCGCGATCACGGCGACGAGCAGCGAGACGAGTGTGATCCCGGTCGCGAGGCTGCGCAGTCTGCGCATACTCAGGCCACCGCGCGGTAACCCAGGCCGCGCACGGTCATGATGTAACGCGGTGCGCTGATCTCCTCACCGAGCTTGTCGCGCAGCCTCCCGATGTGAACGTCGATGGTGCGCTCCAGCGCGTCGCCTTCGGACACGCCGTAAAGCGAATCGAGCAGCGCCTGTCGCGTGAGGACGCGGCCCCGGGCCTGGACCAACGCGACCAGCAGCCGGAACTCCGCCGGCGTCAGCGGCAGCTCGCGGCCCTCTCGGCGAACCTCGACGCGATCGAGGTCGATCATAAGGTCGACGTGCTCGAGCACGCCACGATGAACCGGGAAACCATCGGGGTCTTTGGCCCGCCGCAGCACCGCCTTCACCCGCACGACGAGCTCGGCCGGCGAAAATGGCTTCGCAAGATAGTCGTCGGCGCCCTCGTGGATCCCGTGCACGCGGTCGGTCACCGCGCCCCGCGCGGAAACCATGACGATGGGCACGCTCGAGCGCTCGCGAATGATCCTCATCAGGGCGAGCCCGTCGAGCTCGGGGAGCATCAGGTCGAGGACGATCAGACCGGGATGGTGCTCATTGAACGACCGCAGGGCGGTCGCGCCATCGGCGGCGGTGACAACACGAAAGCCCTCCCTCTCGAGGTACGCCTTGACGAGGGACACGATCTTCGGATCGTCGTCGACAACGAGCACCGGCGCGGCCATGAATGGAACGCTAGGCCGTCAATGTGACAGCCGTTTGAAGGGGCCACCGAAAGTCGTCAACGTGACGCCTGCGTCGCGGCCTCCTCCTTGACTTTGATGGAGTCGCCGACACTGATCCGCCCGCTGGAGAGCAGGTCGGCGCGCAGGCCGCCCCGATGCGTGAGGGGCTTGATCAAGGGCTTGCCGGTAAGCGCGACCAGGTGAGTGCAGGGTTCGCACAGCTCCGTTGCTCGCGCCAGCACGTCGCCGATCCAGAATTCCCTGCCGACCAGCTCGTTGAGGCGAATACCTCGCGTGGTCACGTTCCGACGCGATGCGCCGGGGGCGAGCTCGATGCCGAACTCGTGCGCCAGGCGTTCGATCTCCTCGGCCTCGATCAAAGTAAGGTCGCGGCTCTCTCCGGATTTTTCGGTGTCTTTCCAGAAACCCTCACGCTTCGCGTAACGATCGCCCGTCAGTCCAACACCCGCAATTGCGTCGACGGACTCGAGTCGGCGCACGGGCTCGCCGGCGGCGTCAGCGATGTGGATGTGCTCGACGATCCCACTCACGAGGAGATGGATTATGGCGGTTAGTCGACCATCGAATGCCCTTCGAGTCCCTATCGCGGACCCCGTCGACCTCCACGATCGCGTCGATGACCACATCCATCGAGGCGATCTCGTCGCCTTCAACGATGGCCGTCACATCGGGCGTGCCGAACAGGGCATCTGCCCTCACCACTCCGGTCAGATTCCGGATCATCGCTTGAAGTGCCGATCGTATTCAGGGAAGTAGCTCTGGATCACCGAGAGGTTGAACCTGCGCATGATCGAGGTGGGCGGCTCGCGCTGCAGCAGGAAGTCGAAGCTGCGGACGACGAGTTCCTCCGCCTCCTCCTGTCCGCGCCCGCCCGCCCAACGATCGAGATCGGAAGCGATCACGGTGACGGTGTGGACAGTGTGGCCACCGCCCTGGTCGACCATGACCTCGCAGACCCAGCCCTCCCCATCTGGCTTACAGCGCACCCCCACCATCGGTCGCAGTCTAGGGCCCCCGTACACGTTCAAATTAGACCGGCTTTATGCGAGTTACTTAACTGACCGGGGCGTCCCCTGACGATAATTTCACCAGCGTGTCTGGGGCCCTGGCCTGGAATGAGCTTCCCGGCGCGGTCGTCGTCTACGACTCCGCCGGCCAGGTCACGGACGCCAACCGGGCCGCCTGCCAGCTGCTCGGAGTCGAAGCAAGCAGCCTGATCGGGACCTCCGCCGAGACCGCCGAGTGGCTGGTCACCGATGCGGAGGACGGGCCGGTCTCGGTCCACCCCGTCACGGCCGCGCTCAAGAGCCGGCAGGCGGTGCGCGGCGCGCTGGCGCGAACGTCGCGGCCGGACGGCACGAACGTCTGGATGCAGGTCGACGCCATCCCTGAGGTCTCCTCCTCCGGCGACGTGACTGGAGTCGTGGCCACTCTGACCGACGTTACACACCTCATAACCCGCAGCCGCTTGTCAGGCCGGAGCAGGGGCGACCACATAGTCGATGAGATCGCCGAGCGCCTGGCCCACGAGCGCCTCGACGCGCGTGCAATCCTCACCTCGGTCACCACGGCGCTTGGCAGGCTCCGGCCCGGAATCTGGGTAGGCACGCTGATGAGCAAGGACCCCAACACAATGCGTGTCATCGCCAGCGATGATTCGGACCCCCTGATCGGCAGGTACATCGAGGCGATGCAGATGTCAGGCGCGATAGCGACCACTCCGATCTCGACACGCGTGATCGAGTCGGGGGAGCCGCTGCTGATTCCGAGCGTCGCGGTGGACGGGCTGCTCGGCATGCTGACCGACGACCTGCGCACATACCTCCACGTCCACCCCATGCCGACCTCGGCGGCGCACCTCGGACTCATGGTCGTTCCGATGCGCGCCCGAGGCGCTCCCATTGGAACCCTGGGCCTTTTCGAGCGATCGGGGTCGAACCCCCTGACCGAGAAGGACACGATCTGGCTCCAGGCGGTCGCCGACCGTACCGGGAGTGCGATCGAGAACGCCCAGCTGTACGAAGACGCCGTCAAGCGGCTCGAGCGGCTTGGCGCATTACAGAGCGTCAGTCTCGCCATCTCCGCGAGCCCCGACCTGAGGCTGACCCTCAAGATCATCCTCGACCACGTCATAGCCCAGCTGGCGATCGACGCGGCCGACGTGCTCCTGCTCGACGAGACCGACAACATGCTCTCGCTGGCAGCGAGCGCCGGCTTCCTGGCGACCGCGGTTCCTGTGTACCGACTGCCCATCGACGAGGGCCTGCCCGGTCGTGTGATGTCGAGCCGGCGCATCGAGACCGTGACTGCGCTGGGCGCTTTCTCGCAGTTTCGCCGCCGGTCGTTGTTCGCGCGCGAAGGCTTCAAGGCCTACGGAGCGGTGCCCTTGATGTCGAGAGGCAGACTGCTCGGGGCGCTCGAGATCTTCCACCGTTCGGCCTTGACACCCGACGAGGAGTGGGCTTCGTTCCTGGACGCCCTCGGCAGTGTCGCGGCCGTGGCCATTGACAACGCCTCGATGCAAGAGCGGCTGCGCAGGGCGCAGACGGCGCCGGCGCCTCGCCGGGTCCCCTCCCCTCCGGCGGCGCTGAGCAAGCTCGAGGTTCAGATCCTCCACCTGATGGTCGAGGGGATGACCAATCGCGAGATTGCAAGCCAGGTCCACCTGAGCCAGAACACGATCAAATTTCATGTTCGCCAGATCCTCCAGAAGACCGGAACCTCGAATCGGACTGAGCTCGCGCACCAGGCCGCGAAGGAAGGCTGGCTTTAATTGATTGGATTAACAGAACTACCCGGTTGGGTAGCAAATTCGCCCATCCGGGAGTGAGCCGCAAAGCAGTTACTTCTTAATCTCCCCGGTAAGGGACCGGAGTTGCTTTACACGGACGTGGCCATGGGGTGGGGAACCGAAAATGCCGCACGCCCCTCGCGCATCCTGGCTCGCCAGGTCCTGAGGATGGCGGTGCTGGTGGTCTCAGGCGCGCTCATGCTGCTGCCGCCGCTCGTAGCCGTCCTCGTCCTCCTGGGAGGGGTGGGGTGAACATCCACGAGGGCATGCCAATTGGAGCCTACCGCCTGGTCGAGCGGATCGGGCGCGGCGGCATGGCGAGCGTGTACCGCGCCTACCATCCCGGCCTCGACCGTTATGTGGCGATCAAGATCATGCCCGAGTTCTTCGCCGACGACCCGGTCTACCGCGACCGCTTCCAACAGGAGGCGCGTTCGGTCGCCCGCCTGAAGCACCCCAACATCCTCGAGGTCTTCGACTTCGGCTATGAGGACGGTGTCGCGTACCTCGTGCTCGAGCTCCTGGAGGGCGGCACGCTGGCGGAGAAGATCGGGCGCCCGCTGGAGCTGCGCGAGGCAGTCCGGCTCCTCGAGCCGCTGGCCGGCGCGCTCGACCACGCCCACGCGCATGGAATCCTCCACCGCGACATCAAGCCGGCCAACATCTTGCTGCAGAAGGACGGGACACCGGTGCTCGCGGATTTCGGGCTGGCGAGAATGGCCGACTCGATGCGCAGGCTCACCAGCTCGGGCACCGTTATGGGAACGCCCGAGTACATGTCGCCGGAGCAGGCGGCGGACGAACCAATCGGTCCGGCCTCCGACCTCTACTCGTTCGCCGTCGTGGCGTACGAGATGCTGACGGGTCGGGTGCCCTTTGGCGCCGACACGCCGGCGGCGGTTCTGCTCTCGCATGTCACCAAGCCCATGCCCGCCACGTGCGAGCTGAAGGGCGAGCTTTCCGCGCACGTCGAGGAGGTTCTGCGCAGAGCTCTCGCCAAGCGACCACAGGATCGCTACCCGTCGGCGGCGGCGTTTGTCTCGGCGCTGAAGCCCGCCGCGTGGCCCACCGCCACCTTCGAGGATCCGGCGTCGATGGTTGGCGTCACGCGCCGCCTTGTTCGTCCGGAGCGCGTTCCGATTGTGCTCGTTGTCGACGACGGCGCGGCCAATCGAGAACTGATTGAGGCCTGTCTCGCGGGCGTGGACTGCCACGTCCGCAGCGCGGAAGACGGCTTCACTGCGCTGAAGTCCATGCAAGATTCGCGACCTGACCTCGTGCTCCTCGACGTCCAGATGCCCGGCATGGACGGATACGAGGTCTGCAGGCGCATCAAGTCGGACGCAAAGACGCGGCTGATCCCAGTCGTCATGCTCACCTCGCTCGACCGCACGTCGGACCGCGTGCAGGCCCTGGAGGCGGGGGCCGACGACTACATGGCAAAACCCGTCGACCGCGTGGAGCTCGTGGCGCGGGTCCGATCAGCGCTGCGGCTGAAGGCCGTCTACGACTCCCTCGACAGCGCCGAGCAGGTGATCTTTGCCCTGGCCTCGGCCGTGGAGGCCAAGGACCCTTACACGGAGGCGCACACGCAGCGCGTCGCTGAGTCGGCGCGCGCGATCGGCGAGCGCCTCGGCCTTCCCGGTTCCGATCTGGATGCGCTCTACCGGGGCGGCTTGATCCACGACATCGGCAAGATCGGCGTGCCGGACGCCATCCTCCTGAAGCCCGGACCGCTGAGCCTTCAGGAGCTGGCGATCATGCAGCGACATCCACTCATCGGTGAAAGCATCGTCGCGCCCCTGCGGTCTGGCGCCTCGTTGCTGCCCATCATCCGCAACCACCACGAGCATTTCGACGGTGGCGGATATCCCGACCGGCTGTCCGGCAACGGCATCCCGACACTTGCTCGCATCGTCGCCGTGTGCGACGCCTTTGATGCGCTGGTCAACGACCGGCCCTACCGGCAGCGGAAGTCGACGGAGGAGGCATTCGCCACCTTGACCGCGGGAGCGGGGGAGCAGTGGGACCCGGAATTCGTCCGTCTCCTGGTCAACGAGATGCCCTCACTCACGACGCTGGGCGCGGCCTGAGGTGAACCCGTGAGCGACCTCCTTGCTTACCTTCAAGACGCTGTCGCGATCGCCTTCGTGGCCCTGGGGGTCGCGACCGCGATCAACTGGCTGCGGAGCCGCGACCGCTCGACGGGCTTCCTCGCCCTCGCCATCATCCTGCTCAGCGCCGTATCGGGACTCGGCCGCCTTCAGGCGCACATGAGCTTCACCATCCCGCTTCTCGCCCAGATCAACCTTCTCGGTTTCGCAGGTTCGGGGTACGCGCTCCTCCGTTATCGCGATGCCTTGATTCCCCTCCCTCGGCGCTGGCATGTCGCCGCGATCGTCTCGTTGGCGGCTGCCAGCGTCCTCCTCCTCGGCGCCCAGGCGCTTGCCGTGCCCAAGACGGTGCTGACAGCGATCGTCATCGTTTGGATCGCCATCTGGTGCGCCTGCGTGGGCGAGCCCACCGTCCGGTTCTGGCTGGTCGCGCGCGGCCTCGGCGCGGTGCAGGCCTGGCGGCTCCGCTCGCTCAGCCTCGGTTTTGGCGGCCTGCTTGTCCTGTTGGTGCTCGCGATCAGCGTTGGACTCGTCGTCAGGCTCCCCGCCGTCCAAATCGTCTTCGAGCTGATCGCGCTTGCCGTCGTGCCCTTCCTGTACGCGAGCTTTGCTCCTCCGGCCTGGCTGCGTCGGCAGTGGCGGGCGGCCGAGGAAGAGAACCTGCGCGCGTTCATGGAAGAGCTCCTCCTCTCTGAAGACCGCGACGCGCTGGCCAGGCGTGCCCTCGAGCTCGGGACGCAACTGGTCGGCGGAGCGTCTGCAGCTCTATTCGACTCAGCAGGCAAAGCGACCGCCGGCCGCGGGCTCGATGACGAGGAGCTGGTGGAGCTGGCCGGCCGCCTGTCGGGTTTGGAGCGCGGCGTGGGGCGGATCACGCTGGCTGGAGCTGAACGCGCGGTGATCAAGATGCCGGTGGCCGGGATCTCGAGCTCGAACACCCTGGTCGTGCTGGCGGGCCCATTCACCCCCGACTTTGGCAGCGACGAGATGAACCGCGTACAGCAGCTCATGAGCGCGTTCGTGACCGCCCTCGAGCGGCGCCACCTGATCACGCAGCTCGAGATGACCAACACCGCGCTCCGGGATGCGAACCGGCACAAGAGCGTGTTCCTCGCGAACATGAGCCACGAACTGCGCACACCGCTGAACGCGATCATCGGCTTTTCCGAGCTGCTGACCGACGCGCGCGACGGTCAGTTCGACGAGGCGACGCGCAAGCGATTCCTCAACCAGATACTCACCAGTGGCAAGCACCTGCTTGGCCTGATCAATGACATCCTCGATCTGTCCAAAGTCGAGGCCGGCCAGATGGAGCTTCGGCTGCAAACCGTGTCGGTTGCGGAGGTAGTCGACCAGGTAGTCAGGACGGTCGAGCCGCTGGTGGCCAACAAGGCCATCACCGTGCGCACCGACGTCGAAGGTTCAGGCGAGCTGCTCGCCGACGCCGGCAAGCTGAAACAGATGCTTCTGAACCTGGTTTCGAACGCGATCAAGTTCACCCCTGAAGAAGGCAAGGTCACCGTCGCCGCAGCGCGCACCGACAAGGCAGTCGAGATCTCCGTCGCCGACTCCGGCATCGGCATCGCGGATGCTGACCTGAAACAGATCTTCAAGGAATTTCATCAGGTCGACCACGGCCCCGGCCGCAAGCACGAAGGCACCGGCCTCGGCCTGGCGCTGACCAAGCGCTTCGCGCTCCTGCACGGCGGCGACGTCCGCGTGACCAGTCGCGTCAACGAGGGCAGTGTGTTCACGTTGGTGCTGCCCGTGCAGCCCAGCGCGCCGAGACGAGTCGAGCCGGAGGTCGCTGCTGTCAACGGCCTCGGTTCGGGACCTCTCGTGCTGGTCGTGGAGGACGACCCGGCGGCCGCGGAGCTCCTCATGCGGCACCTTGGGGATGCCGGCTACCGGACCGCCCTGGCGCGGACCGGCAATGAAGCACTCACAAGGGCACGCCAGCTCCAGCCGGCCGCCATCACGCTCGACATCATCCTGCCTGAGGTCGACGGCTGGGAGGTCATCACGAAGCTGAAGAGCGACGAGGCTACCAGCAGCATCCCGATAGTCGTGGTCAGCGTCGTCGACAACCCTGAGCTCGGAATCGCGCTTGGCGCGATCGACTACTTCGTCAAGCCTGTCGACACGAAGCAGCTCGTCGAGCGCCTGCGCCGGGCCGGGCTCAAGCGCGTGCCAGGCCAGGACGAGGTACGTGTACTGGTGGTCGACGACGAGCTCGCTAACCGAACCTGGCTGGCCAAGGCGCTCGAGCCCGCGGGCTTCACGGTGCTGCCGGCCGCGGGCGGCCGGGAGGCGATCGAGCTCGCCAAGTCGCATCATCCCGATTTCGTGGTCCTCGACCTGATGATGCCGGAGGTCACCGGCTTTGACGTGGTGGAGGCGCTGCGCGCAGATGCGAAGACGCGTGAGGTGCCGATCATGGTCCTTACAGCAGCCAACCTGACCGAGGCCGACAAGCGCCAGCTCAACGGCAGGGTCTCGCAGATCCTGAGCCGGGGATCGGTGGCCGGCGCCGACATCGTGGGCTTGCTCAAGCGCATGGTCAACCATCGGAATGGGTCGCCATGAGCAGCTCACAACTGATCCTCGTCGTCGAGGACAACGAAGCCAACCAGATGCTGGCGCGCGCCGTGCTCGAGCTCGAAGGGTACGAAGTGCGCGTCGTCGGCTCGGGGCCCGAGCTCTTCGAGGCTCTTCAGGAATGCAGGCCCGACCTGATCCTGATGGATGTACAACTCCCCGGCCAGGACGGGCTTTCCCTGACGGGCACGCTCAAAGCCGACGCGGCGACGGCGGCAATCCCGGTGGTGGCGCTGACCGCGCACGCGATGACCCCAGACCGACAGCTCGCGATCAGCGCAGGATGCGCGGGCTACATCTCCAAGCCCATCAACACGCGGACGCTTGGCTCGCAGGTCCGGCAGTTTCTTGCGCCCTCGGTCGACGACGACCGGCGGCTCGTGGCACAGTGACCGGTCGCATCCTGGTCGCTGACGACGACCCCGCCAGCGCGGAGCTCCTCACCTACTTCCTGGAGTCCCGGGGTTTTGAGGTGGCGACGGCGCTGGACGGAAACCGGGCCCTGGAGATGGGCACGAGCGGCAAATACCAGCTGGTGATCCTGGACGTGCACATGCCGGCCTATGACGGGGTCGAGGTGCTGCAGTTTCTTCGCAAGCGCTACGTTCTTCACCCGATCAAGGTGATTGCGCTCACCGGCGACCTCTCAGAAGACGTCCGGGAAGCGCTGGAGAGGAAGGGGATCGACAGCTTCTTGACCAAACCGGTGGATCTGGCGCTCCTGCGCCGGGAAGTGGATCGCCTGATGGCGGCGTAGCCGTGCCCGCGGGTTTGTTTCGAAGGGGGATTCCCCCCTTCGCGCGGGTGGTCGCGCGGCGCGCCTCCACCGGCACTCCCCCCTTGCGACCGGCGACGACCAGGAGCAAGCGCCGACGCCCTGGGTTCTCCTTGTCGTCACAGACGAAACGAAGCTCCCGGCGACCGTCAGGGCATGGGAAGAGGCCGGATTTGGCGTCGAAATCGCGTCCAGCGTCCAAAATGCCCTCGCATGTTTGGCCGTGATGACCCCAGCCCTGATCGCGGTGGACGGCAAGCTGTACTGGCCGCCACCCCCGCCTCCGGGCGCGCACAGGGCGCACTTCGAGGGCTGATGCGCCGCTTCGCCCCCGCGGCGATCGCGGCTGTGGTGCTGACGGCGCCGGTGGCGTTGGTGGCGCTCCAGGTGGGTGGGGAGGGGGTGTCGAGCGGGGTCCGGCACGCAGGCCTGGCGGTGACCGAGTTCGCCGCCCTGATCAGCTGCGGCCTCATGGCGCGCCTCTCGACCGGCCGACCGGCTTGGGCCTGGGCGCTTCTCGCGGCGTCGGCCGGGACCGCGCTCGCAGGCGACGTCGTCGACGGCCTGTACGCCGTGGCCATTGGCAACGAACCACCGTTTCCTTCCCCCGACGACGTCGGGGTTTTGGCCGCGGTGCCGTTTGCCATCGCGGGTCTGCTTGCCTTCCCACCGGCGCCAAACCTTTACGCCACGCTGCGGCGCACCGTCCTCGACGGGGCGGTGGTTGTGTTTTCCCTCACGTTCATCGTCCTGGCTGTCTCCTTGCCGCAGGCCTTCATGCGCCAGGCGTCGAACCTCACATGGTGGGTTGGCCCCGCCTACCCGGTCGCCGACGTGGCGCTCTTCACAGTCATCTTCGTCGCGCTGCGCCGGAGCATCGGCACACAGGGCGGCCGTCTCGTCTGGATCGTAGGCGGGCTCGCGGTCAGCGCCGTCTCCTACATGAGCGCCGCGTTCCTTCTGGCGAGCGGCCACTCCACGCTCGGACACCTGTTTGAAAGCGGCTCGATGTTTGGCTACGCGATGATCGCCGTCGCTCCGCTGTGGCCCCCACCCGAGCTGCGGCAAGAGCCGGTAGACATCTCACTCTGGCAGGCGCTCTTGCCCTACGCCGGGCTGGCCGCGGTTGCGATCACCGCTCTTTGGATATGGGCTGCAGACAAACACCCAAGCCCTTACGTAGGGCTGCCCGCGTTTGGCCTCGCGGTTGTCATCGTGGCAAGTCAGATCCAGTCTCACCTCGAAGCCCGATCGGTGCTGAGGCAGAGCAGGCAAGCGGAAGGCAAGCTGCGCCAGCGCGAGGCGATGCTGAACGACGTGATCGACCACGCCCCGCAGGGAGTGGCGGCGATCACCATCGACCGCCGGATCATCGACACCAACCCACGGCTCGCGGCGATGCTGTACGCGCCCGAGCAAACGTTGCTCGGCGGAAGCACCGACAGCTTCTTGCCCGAGGACTACGTGAAGCGCGTTTTTCGCAATCTCGCCGACGCGGCTGCAGGCGGCTCCGACACCTATGAGGCGGACTGCCAGGCGCGGCGAGCGGACGGCAGCCAGTTCTGGGTGCACTGGAGCGCAACACCGATCCGCAAGCGGGACGGGTCGATCGACTACTTCATGGCCACGTTCGAAGACGTCACCGCCAAGCGCGAGGCGGAGGAGACGGCGGTTGCCAACCTCGCGCAGCTCGAGAAGCTGAACCGCCTGAAGACCGAGTTCGTCTCCATGGTCAGCCATGAGTTCCGCACGGGCCTGGTCGGGATCATGGGTTTCAGTGAACTGATCCACGACCAGGACCTCGAGGTCGCGGAGATCAAGATCCTGGCCGAGGAGCTCAACGGCGAGGCGCAGCGCCTCAACCGGATGATCACCGACATGCTTGACTTCGACCGGCTCGAGGCCGGCAAGGTGCGCCTGAACCTCCAGCCTCTGGACCTGAACCAGCTCGTAAACGAGGCGATTGAGCGCGCCGCCATGACGACGGACAAGCATTCGATCACGGCCGACCTGGCGCCCAGGCTGCCCAACGTGCTCGGCGACTCTGACCGCCTGACTCAGGTCCTGACGAACCTCATGAGCAACGCGATCAAGTACTCGCCGAACGGCGGCGACATCTGCGTTTCGACGCGCCTGAACAGTGGCTCAGTCGAGGTGTCGGTCAGGGATCACGGCAAGGGCATTCCGGCCGAATTCATCAAGCGCCTCTTCGGCCGTTATGAGCGGTACGAGGACAAGCACGCAGGCAAGATCATCGGTACCGGGCTCGGCCTCGCCATCACGCGCCAGATCGTGGAGATGCACGGCGGCCGGATCTCGGTCGACAGCGTCGTCGGCGAGGGGTCGGAGTTTCACTTCACGATCCCGCTCGCGTCCGGACTCGATGTGGCCGCTACCAGGTCCGCGTAACTTTCTGAATCGTCCTCGGGCGGTCCGGGTCGAAGCCCCGCGCCACCGCAACGTGGTGAGCCAGCATCTGGCCCGCGACCGCAAGCGTGATCGGAGTCAGCGCTTCCGGCAATCCTGACGCGTCGACCAGGTGCAGGACCGAACAGCCCTTCGCCTCGAGGCGTGCCTTCACCGCTTCCAGGTTTGCAGCCACGATCCCGCCGCCGTCGACGATGAGCGCAGGCAGCCCGGCCTCGACGATCGCAATCGGCCCATGCTCGAAATCCGCCACCGACCACGCGCGCGCGAGGACGTAGCTCGTCTCGCTGAGCTTGAGGGCAATCTCCTCCGCCGTCGAGAAGTTGAAGCCCCGACCCAGCACGATGGCGCGCGGTCCAGTCAGGCCGGGAACGAGGCCTTCCAGCTCCGCCTCGCGTTCGATCGTGCGTTCGATCGCCGCTGGCAGCGCCTGCAGCCCGGCGCCGAAAACTGGGTTCGGGTCCAGGGCTTGCGACACGAGAGCCAGCGCGACCAGGCTCGCGGTATAGGTCTTGGATGCCGGCACGCTGACCTCGGGTCCTGCCTCCAACGGAAGCACGAGCTCGGCGGTGTGCGCGAGCTTGGAGCCTGCCTCGTTTGTGATCGCCAGCGTCAGCGAACCCTGACGCCTCGCCTCCTCGACGACCGCGATCACGTCCGGCGATTCGCCCGACTGCGAGATGCCGATCACGCACGCGCTCTCGAGGCGTGGTGGCCGGGCGTAATGGGTGAACAACGAAGGCGCGGCCAGCGCGACCAGGGCCTGGTTGCGTGCCCCGAAGAGATATTTCGCGTAGAGCGCCGCATTGTCGGAGCTGCCGCGCGCAGCGATCACGAAACCCCGTGAGCCTGCCGCGTGGATTCGCTTTGCGATTTCGGTCGCGGCTTCGGCGCCGTGTGCGAGGAGGCGGGCCGCCACCGCAGGCTGTTCGGCAATCTCCGCGCGAAACCGGCTCATTTCCGCAGCAGCTCCTCGGCGATCCGGAGAGCACCCTCAACCGGCGGCTGGTCCAGGCGCACGCAAGGCACTTTGAGGCGCTCCCGGACCGCTGATTCGAGGAGCGGCTGATTCAGCAGCACGCCGCCGGCCAGCACCACCGGGCCTTCGAGGCCGAGCGACACTTGGATTTGAGACACAAGGCCTGCCAACGCAACCGCGCCGCGCTCGACTATGCCACTCGCACCTGGATCGGAGGCAGCCGACGCAAACACGGCCGCCGCGACGGCCGCCCACTCCATCGGCTCTCGCATCGCGTGCAGGGTGGATCCCATCTGCTTTGCGTCTATCGACCCGGTTGCGGCGAGCATCGCCTGGCCAAGCTGAGCGGGTCGCCGGCTTCAGCGCGGGCCATGACTTCGCGCGCGGCTTCGCGCGTGATCCATGTGCCGCCACCCTCGTCGCCGAGAATCCATCCCCATCCGCCGCGCCGGGCCTCCCGCCCGTCCGCGGCCCGGCCATAGGCGACCGTCCCGGTGCCGGCGATCAGTGCGATCCCCGCCTGCAGACCAGCTGCTGCGAGCACGAGCCGCGCGTCATGCACGACCGCAACCAGGCTGCCAGGCAGCGTCCGCTCGAGCAGCCTTTCGAGTCGCTCGCGCGCGGCGGGGACCTCAGCCCCCGCAGGTCGTGCGCAGCACGCCTCAGGTTGCGGAAGACCGAGCCTGGCGAGGAGCGCCGACAGGCGCTCGTCCACCAGGACGGGGTCGAGCGTGGCGACGTTGGCGCCAGGGCCTTCTACATCAACCGGTTGGTGGCGGGCGGCGCGCAAACGGGCTCGACTCGAGGATCCGCCGATGTCCATTCCCAAAACAACAGATGTCAAGTCGGTCGCCTGAATTTCACCGCTCCTCGAATCATTGTCAGCCGCACGTTCAGGTCTCGGTCCAGGATGACAAGATCTGCGCAGGCGCCCTCTGCCAGCCGGCCCAGGAGCTTCTCACCGATGACGTGGGCAGGGACACGGGTGGCGAGATCCACAGCGCGCGCCGCGCTCATGCCCGGCAGCCGCGCCATCACGCGCAGCAGGTCGGGCATGGTCGCGGCGCTGCCCGCGAGCGTCCCGTCGGCCAGCCTCACAGTGCGTCCGTCGCTTACGACCTCGCGGCCTGACAGGAGGTAGCGACCCGGTGGCGAGCCGGCAGCGGCCGTCTGGTCGGTGGTCAGGGCAATGCGCATCGCCCCCTTCAAGCGCACGACCTGCTCACAGACCGACGGATGCACGTGTTCGCCGTCAGCGATAAGACCGGTCGTGACTCGCGAATCGAGCAGGAGCGCAAGCGCGATGCCTGGCTTGCGGTGGTGCACCGGCGGCATGGCGTTGTAGATGTGGGTCGCGAATCGCACACCCGCATCAATGGCCTTGCGTCCCAGCTCGAAGTCACCGCCGGTATGCCCGGCGGCGACCACAACACCCGCGCTGTGCAGCCGCTCCACCGCGGCCAGCCCGCCGGGCAGCTCCGGCGCCAGCGTCACCATGCGCGGCCGGGCGCCCTCGATCAGGTCCACGTTCTTAGGAGTGGGCTCCATGAGATTCGACTCGAGGTGCGCGCCCCGGAACGAAGGGTTGAGGAACGGCCCCTCGATGTGGGCGCCCAGCACGCGAGCCCCGTGCGACTCCGCTGCCGCGCCAACGGCGGCGGCAAACGACGCGGCCACCTCGAGCGGCGAAGAGATCAGCGTGGGCAAGAACGCGGTGACGCCGGTGGAGGGCAATGCCTCCGACATCGCCGCGATCGCTTCCGCTCCGTCGCCGGCGTCACGGCCGGCGAAGCCGTTGACCTGGACGTCGATGAAGCCGGGCGCGATGAGGTCGCCCTCCGCCGAAACGATCTCGTCGTCGGGGCGCTCGGGCGGGCGGCCGTGGCCGACCCACGTGATGGTGTCGCCGTCCACCAGCAGCGCTTCGGCATCTTTCGTGCCGTGCAGCCGACCTCGAAGCAGTGTCTTCATGCCCGCCGCGCTTCCTTCAACACTATTTTCAAGTCGCCGCCCGCCGCTTCCAGCCGGCGGCGCGCGACGTCATCGCTCACCTCTTGGCGAATCATGACGATGGCGATCTTCACGTTTCCGCCGGCCGCCTCCAGGACACGCGCGGCCTCTTCTCGCGACGCGCCGCCGAGGTCGGCCACGACGCCGGCTGCCCGAGCACGCTGCTTGTCATTGGCTGCGACGACGCCGACCATCCGGCCGCGGTGAGTGTGTGCCAGGCGCGTGAACACAGCCGTGCTGAGCATGTTCAGGATCAATTTCTGGACGGTCCCCGCCTTCAGACGCGTAGAACCGGCGATGACCTCTGGTCCCTTGTCGACTTCTATCGCAATGTCTGCAGCACGACCAAGTGGCGAACCAGGATTGCACGTGATCGCGACGCGAAGCACGCCGTCGTTCAACGCTTGCTCAAGCGCGCCGATGACGTACGGTGTCCGCCCGCTGGCGCTGATCCCGACCACGACGTCACTCGCCTCGAGCGCAGCCACCCGGGCGGTCTCGCCACCCAGCTCGCGGTCGTCTTCATGCGTGTCGGCAACCGCATGGGCGCACACCCGGTCGGGGGGCACACCGAAGGTGGCGGGGCATTCGGCGGCATCGAGCTCAGCGATCAGCCCGCTGGTGCCCGCGCCGAAGTAATGCAGGCGCCCGCCCGAGTCAAGGCGTTCAGCGATCGCCTCCACGGCGCGCGCAACCTCCTCGAGCCGCGGCGCGATCGCGTTCACCGCGCTCGATTCCTCTGAGTGCATCAAGGTCACGAAGTCGAGGGCTGACAGGTCGTCGAGCTCGTCGGCGCGTGGATGGAGGTTCTCGCTCATTGCGGCCGCATCACCTCAGCGGCCGCCATCGCCGACACGCGCGAGGAACCATGCGTGGCGACGTAAGCGCGAACGCTGTTGGGTCGGCACTGAGGCACGCCCATCTCGACAAGCACCGCGTCCGGGTGCTGGGCCAGCAACACTTCGACCTGCTGCAGCTGGTCTGCGTGCCGGTGCAGGTCACGGACGACGAGAACCAGCCTGGGCGCCGAGCTGCTGATCCGCACGCCTCGAGCCGCAAGCTCGGCCGCCACTCCCCATGGCACATCACCCGCCGCCATCGAAGGCGGCGATCCGAATTGAATGACTTCGGCGTCGTCACCGATCCGCACTGGGCCGTCATGCACCACCGCCTTTCGCGCCGCCACGAGCCCGATGTCGGTGGTGTCGGCTTGCACCGCCGGCTGATCGCGTCGCCACTCGGACAGCGCATCAACTCGTGAGCCGGCCTGCTGCAGACGATCCTCGGACAGGCGGCCGCGCCGCACCGCGACGTCGATCGCGCTGACGATCTCCTCGACGACGTCTTCGCCGGCGAGGCCGCCGCCGATGCACAGCGCGTCACAGCCGGCGATCAGGGCAAGCACCGCGCCCTCGGCCACGCCGCGCCCATCGCTGAGCCCTCGCATCTCGAGCCCGTCAGTGACCGCCAGGCCCCCGAAGCCGAGCTCATCGCGGAGCAGCGCGGTCATGACCCGGCGGCTGACCGTCGCGGGGAGGTCGTCGATACTCCGGACCACGATGTGCGCGCTCATGATCGCCTTCACGCCGCTCGCGATCGCGGACCTGAAGGGTTCGAGGGCGCGCACGTGGGGATCCTCGGTCACGAACGGCAGCGCAAGGTGAGAGTCCAGCAATGTGTCGCCGTGCCCCGGAAAGTGCTTTGCGCAGGCGGCGACGCCCGCACCCTGGAGCCCTTTGATCCACGCGGCGGTGTGATGGGCGACCAACGCCGGGTCGGAGCCAAACGAACGCGCGCCGATCACGGGGTTGTTCGGGTTGGTGTTCACGTCCGCCACCGGTGCAAGGTCGAGGTCGATCCCGGCCTGAGCCATGTCGCGCCCCATCGCTGCTGCCACCTCGAACGTCAGCTGCGGATCGTCGGCGGCGCCGAGGGCGAGGTTGCCCGGGTATGAGCTGCCCATACGTGCTTCGAGGCGCGTGACGTCGCCGCCTTCCTCATCGACCGCGATCAGCAAACCTGGCCGCGCTGCGTGCAGGGCGGCGGTCAGGTCCGCCAGCTGTTCCGGCGTCTCCACGTTGCGCCCATACAGAACGACCCCGCCGAGACCTTCGGACGCCTTGCGCAGGACCCAATCCGGCGCGGAGGTGCCTGCAAAACCCGGCAGCAGACAGCGCAGCGCGATGCGCTCGAGGGGCCAGTTCATCCCTTCACCGAACCGGCGGTCAACCCGCCGACCAGGTATCGCTGGAGCAACAGGAAGAAGGCCACCACGGGAAGCCCGGTGATCGTCGCCCCGGCCATCAGCGGCCCCCACTGCGGCCCGTGGTTGGTGGTGAACGAGGCAAGCCAGACGGTCAGCGTCTGGTTGTGCGGGCTCGAGAGAAGGATATACGCGATGATGTATTCGTTCCAGGCCTGGATGCAACTGAAGATCGCTGTCGCGACCAGGCCCGGAGCGACGAGCGGAAAGGTTATGCGCCAGAAGGCGCCGAACCGAGTGGAGCCGTCGATCATCGCCGACTCTTCGAGCTCCACGGGTATGTTCGCGACGAATCCGCGCAGCGTCCAGATCATGAACGGCAGCACAGCGGCCAGATACACGGCGATGACACCAGGCAGCGCGTCGACCTGGCCGATGCCATCGAGCTGCAGGTAGAGGGGGATGATCAGCGAGTTGAGCGGCACCATTTGCACCGCAATGATCATCACCAGGTACGCGGTGCGCCCCCTGAATCCGAATCGCGCAGCGCCCACCGCGGCGAGAAATCCGATCGTCAGTGCTAGCACGAGCATCGACCCGACGATGATCAGGCTGTTCTTGATGTCATCGATGAAGTAGGGCCGCGTGATCGCGTCCTCGAAGTTCTGCAGCGTGAAGGGGGCCGGGAACCATTTCGGCGTTAAAGAGAGGATGTCTCGCCCTGGTTTGAACGCGGTCGCGACCATCCAGTAGATCGGGAACAGCATCACCGCGGCAACGGCGATGCCGAGCGCGTCGAACAGCAGCTGCCTGGACCGCTGCCAGAGTGAAACCCCAACACCAACCTCGGCGGGCTTGGACGCCGTCCCGACCCGAATGCCTTGCGCTGTCCCAGGAACGATCATGCGATCTCAGCCACCTTCACCGTCTCCCGCACGTAGAAGAGGGTGACGATTGCCAGGACGATAACCATCACGACGGCGATCGCCGCGCCCAGGCCGTATTGCGTCACTCCAAAAGACTCGCGGTACGAATAGATGGCGATCGTGTAGTAGTCGGCGCTCGGGCGTTCGTTGAGGAGCACGTACGGCTGGTTGAACACTCCGAAGTCCCAGATCGTGGAGAGGCAGGTCACGATCAAGAAGACAGGCTTCATGATCGGCGCCGTCACGAACCGGAAGCGCTGCCAGGGCCCCGCGCCGTCGACGTGCGCCGCGTCGACAATTTCGGTCGGCACCTGGAGAAGCCCCGCGAACAGGATGATCGTCACAAATGGGATGGCACCCCAGACAACGATGATCAGCACGACCGCCCATCCCTGCAGGGGGTTGTCGAACCAGTTGTGATGGATGAAGCTGCCCACCTGGAGCTGGGTGAGCAGGTAGTTGATAATGCCGAACTCGTAGTCGAACATCCACTGCCAGATGTCGACGCTCACGATCACGGGCGTCGCCCAGACGAAAACCAGCGCGCTCATCACTATCACCCGCACGACGCGCCGCACCCTGAGAAGCAACAGCGCGATGAGGGTGCTGAACACCAGCGTCAGGGCGACGCAGGCGAATGTGAAGGCCAGCGTGCGGAAGATGACCTGATGGAACAGAGGGTCGACCACGATCGTGCGGTAGTTGTCGAGGCCGACCCACGCGCCC
>DATEGC010000006.1:0-3010 GCA_035280285.1 Candidatus Dormiibacterota bacterium
AAACGGCGCGGTCAAGCGCGCCGTTACCGACGGCAGCGGCAACTACTCGATCCGGCTCGAACCGGGGGCGTACGCGGTCAAGATGAAGACCTACTTGCGGGTCATCAGCGGCCCGCTGAAGCTCGCCGTGCAGGCAGGGTCGAGCACGGTCGCGAATTATGTGCTGGATTCGGGCATCCGGTTGCCGGTGGATCAGACGCCGCTGCCGCAGCAGTAGGACGCGTCCTCCTCAACCCACCCACTAACCCCCCACCCACCCTGGGAAAAGACGCGCCCGGACTGTACTGCAGCTCGCAGCGGGCCTGTCAACCCAGGTTGTTAAGGAACCAGGTTGATCAGCCGGTCGGGCACGTAGATCACTTTCGACGGGCCCCGCCCGTTGAGCGCCGCCCGGACCTTTTCGCTCGCCAGCGCCGCCTGCATCGCCTCGGCCTCGGACAGGCCGGCGTCGACATCCAACCGGTCTCGCAGCTTACCCCCCACCTGCACGACCAGCACGACCTTGGGCTCGGCCGCCGCGGCTGCGTCATAAGCCGGCCACGATGCGTCCGCCAGCAGTCCCTTCTCGCCCATGTGCTGCCACATCTCCTCGGCAACGTGAGGCGCCAGGGGGTTGAGCAGCTTGAGCAGAGTCCGAACTGCCGAGTCCCACTCCGCGTCGCGCGTGCCCCCGCCCTGCAGGTAGCCCTGCATTGTGTTCGCCAGCTCCATCAGAAACGCCACTGCAGTGTTGAAGCGCAGCTCGTCGTAGTGCTCCGTCACCTTGCCCACCGTCTGCGCGACCTTGCGCCGCAGCACAGTCGGCTCAACACGCACGCTCGGCGCACCCTTTTCAGCCACGATCGATTCCGGCTCCAGCACCAACCGCCAGACGCGCTGAAGAAACTTCACGACACCGTTCAGGCCCGCTTCGGTCCATTCGACGTCCTCTTCCGGCGGGCCAATGAACATCTCGTAGATGCGTCCCGCGTCGGCGCCCTGGGCGCCGGCGAGCTCGTCGATTGAGACGCCGTTACCCGCCGACTTCGACATCACCTGCCCGAAGCGCTTCACCATGCCCTGGTTGAATAGGCGCATGAACGGTTCGGTCATCGCGACCATGCCGGCGTCGTACAGGACCTTCGTGAAGAAGCGCGAGTACAACAGGTGCAGGATCGCGTGTTCGACGCCGCCCGTGTACTGATCGACCGGCATCCAGTGATTTACCAGCTCCGAATCGAAAGCCTCGTGGTCGTCGTGCGGGCTGGCGTAGCGCAAGAAGTACCACGACGAGTCGATGAACGTGTCCATCGTGTCTGTTTCGCGGCGCGCGTCCTCGCCTCCGATCGGACACTTCGTGCGATACCAGTTCGGCTGTTCGGAAAGAGGCTTGTACTCGGGCGGCAGCTCCACCGGAAGTTGATCGACTGGCACCGGCACAATGCCGTGTACGGGGCAATAGACCACCGGAATGGGCGCGCCCCAGTAGCGCTGGCGCGAGATCAACCAGTCGCGCAGCCGGTACTTGATTGCGCGCTTGCCGATGCCCTTTTTCTCGAGCCAGTCGCAGATCCGCTCGAACGCGACGGTGGAGTCGAGTCCATTGAACTCGCCGCTGCTCACCATGACCCCGGGCCCGACGTACGCCTCGCGCAGCACTCGCTGCGGACCGCTCGGAGGAGCGATCACCTCGCGAATCGGCAGGTCGTATCGCGTGGCAAACTCGAAGTCGCGCTCGTCGTGGGCCGGCACGGCCATGATGGCGCCCGTGCCATAGGTCATCAGCACGTAGTCGGCGACCCAGATCGGGATCTTCTCGCCGTTCAGCGGATTGATCGCGAAACCACCCGTGGCGACGCCGGCCTTCTCGCGCTCTGTCGACAAGCGCTCGATCTCGGTCTCCTTGCGAGCTTTCTCGGCGTAGTCGCGCACGCGAGCCCGATGCTTCTCAGTTGTCACGCGCTCGACCAGCGGATGCTCCGGCGCCAGCACCATGAACGTCGCCCCGAACAACGTGTCCGGACGAGTCGTATAGATACGGATGCTCTCCCCCGGCATTCCGTCGACAGGAAAGTCGACTTCCGCGCCCATGCTCCGGCCGATCCAGTTCGTCTGCATGACGCGCACCTTCTGTGGCCACTTGTCGAGCAGCGCGATGTCGTCAAGCAGGCGTTCCGCGTAGTCGGTGATCTTCAGGAACCACTGCTCGAGGTCGCGCTTCTCCACCTCGACGTCGGGATGCCGCCAGCACCGGCCGTTGATCACCTGCTCGTTGGCGAGCACCGTCTTGTCGACCGGGCACCAGTTGACCGGCGCCATCGCGCGGTACGCGAGCCCGCGCTCGAGCATGAGCAAGAAAAGCGCTTGTGTCCACCTGTAGTAGTCGGGATCGCAACTGATGACCTCGCGGTCCCAGTCGTAGAGGATCCCCATCATCTTCAGCTCGCGCTTGCCCTTGGCGATGTTGTTCAGCGTCCAATCGCGCGGGTGGACGCCGCCACGCTTCATCGCTGCGTTCTCAGCTGGCAATCCGAATGCATCCCATCCGAACGGGTGCAGCACCTCGTAGCCCTGCATGCGCTTCATCCGCGCCAGCACGTCGCCCATCACGTAGTTGCGCGCGTGGCCGACCGTCAAGTCGCCCGACGGGTACGGGTACATCACGAGGTCGTAATACTTCGGCTTCTCCGAGCCGTCGGAAGCCTTCATCACCCCGCTTTCGGCCCAGATGTTCTGCCACTTCGGCTCGATCTCCTGGGGCACAAAAGCGCTACGCCGAGTTCGGCTGGCCATGGCTTTCAAATTTTAGGGACGCGAGTTCATGACCCACTATCGCGACCAACAGCAGGCCGGCGCCGACCGCTTGCGGCGGGCCAAACCTCTGTCCCGCCAGCGCGACCGCGGCGACAAGCGCCCACGCCGGCTCGGTGGCCAGGATCAAGGCAGTCCGGTTCGCGCTCATGTGGGCCTGCGCCCAGGTCTGGATGAAGTAGGCGAAGGCCGACGCGAAGAGGCCGGTGACGACGATCGC
>DATEGC010000007.1:0-9436 GCA_035280285.1 Candidatus Dormiibacterota bacterium
CAGCGGCCCGGCCTTGTTCACCGTGCTGGAAGGCGAAATGACGCTGCGCCAGGGCGGGATAGACAAGGTTTTCAGGATCGGTGAGAGTTGGACCGAACCCGCCGGGCAGGTCTACCAAGCAGGAAACGCGGGGAGCGTGAACGCGCGAGTCGTGACCAACTACCTGGTTCCGAGTGGTAAGCCTGCCACGACCTACATCGGGTCCTGAGGTCGGCACGATTCGCTGCCGCGATGCCTAACCACCGACGTACCATTTGGCCAGTCCCGCTATGAACGTGCGCCGTTCGGTCGCCCTGGCGACACCGCTTTTGATCTTGGCGTGCGGGTCGCCAGCGTCACCCACCACGAGCGCGTCGGCGTCGTCCGTTGGCGCGGCCGTCAGGAGCCTGGATGCCGGCAAGCTCGACAGCCTGCCCACTGGCGGCGTGTTCGTGCGGGTGATCAAGTTCGTGCAGCCGTCCGGTTACACCGTCAAATCGAAGCAACACGTGCCGGGGTTTGTTTATGTCGAAAGTGGCGTCCACCGTCTGACTCTCGAGGGGCAGTCCCCGATCGATGTGACCGGGGGCCAGGCGAAATTCCATCTGAGCATCACCCATACCCACTTCAATCCTGGGCCCTCAACCAGTACGTGGTACTTCATCGCCCTCTGGCCTAGTTCCAGTCGCGGCCAACCGCTCGTCGATGCAATCGCGCGGCAAATGTTTCCAACCGACGACTTCTCTCCGGAGCAATTGCCGCAGGGGGCGTACTCAGAGGTGCTTCGCCAGGTCACCCTCGCAGCCTCCGGACGCAGCGCGGCTCACAGGTTCGGCGGATTGGCCGCCTTTTTCGTACTGCAGGGGTCGCTGGTAGTCAGGTCTTCCCAGGGCAGCGTCGCGCTCAGCGCGGACGAGGGCGCTGTTTATGCGCCTGGCGTTCCGCTGCAGGAGATCAACAGCGCGGCCGGCCAGACTGTCTATCTCGAAATGATGACGACGGCTTTGGGAAGGGAGTTTGAGGTTCCGCTTTCACAGAGCCCCAAAGGCTGAGCATCAACGGATCCGGCGCACCCGGTTGTCGTCGGCATCAGCAACATAGACGGCACCTTGCTCGTCGACAGCAAGCCCCAGCGGACTGATCAGCCGGGCGCTAGCTGCAGGCCCGCCATCACCGAGCGCCCCTGTACCAGAACCTCCTGCGACAGTGGTGATGGTCCGGCGAACGTCAACACGCCTCACGCGGTGATTCAATGAGTCGGCGATGTACACGTTCCCACGAGAGTCGACAGCGAGGCTCTGACCGATTCCCTGGAAGGGGTTGGAGCTCAGGTTGAGCTGTGCATTGGAAGCTGGGCCGCCGTCGCCGCCGTACCCGGCAATGCCGGTGCCGGCGAGACTCTCGATCGCTCCATTCACGTCGACCCGCCGTACTCGCTCATTCAATGTATCCGCGATGTAGAGGTTGCCTTCGCCATCGAAGGCGAGTCCTCCCGGTCCATTGAGGACGGCGTATCCGGCGGGTCCACCATCCCCCCGATATCCAGCTTCGCCCGTACCCGCAAAGGTATTGATCACTCCATCTGCGCCAAGCAGCCGAACCCTGTTGTTCCCCGTGTCGGCGATGAAGACCGAGTCGCCGAAGCCAATCGCCAGGCCGGTCGGAACGTCCAGCTGCGCTCGTGAGCCGGGTGCACCATCACCCGAATAGCCAGGCTGTCCCGTACCGGCGACCGTGGTGATCATCCCGTCCCTACCAACACGTCGGATTCGGTTGTTCAGCGTGTCGGCGATGTAGACATTGCCTTCGCTGTCTACGGCCAGACCTTGAGGCGCGTTCAGTTGGGCTTGAGTTGCCTGGCCGCCGTCGCCGGCGCCGCCCGCGGTGCCGGTACCGGCGAAGGTCACCATCGTTAGATCGCGCCGAATCTCGCGCACGCGGTTCCCCTCGGCGATGTAGATCTCGCCGCCAGGGCCAATCGCGATCGCGAGCGGACGGACCAGCGAAGTCGAGACGGCCGTCCCGCCATCGCTGGAGAAGACGCGCTGGCCGTTGCCTGCGACAGTCGAGATGGTCGGCCCGTTATTGGCCGGGGCCCATATTGGGATCAACAGGTAGACCAGTACCAGCACGATTGCGACCAGGGCGACACCCGCCGCTGGAACCGCAATGCGGGTTGAGATGTAGCGTCTGGCCTGAGGCCGAACGAGGGGCAGAGCCTGGTTGCGTAGACGTTGGCCGGCGTCGCTGTCCGGTTCATGGGCGACGACCCAGGCCGCGATCTGAGCGCGGGAATGAAAACCGAGCTTGCCCCGGATCTGCTCTACGTGGCTTTCGGCCGTGCGTTCGGAGATGAAGAGCTTGGCAGCGATCTCCCGGTTGGTCAGGCCCTCGGCGACCAGGTCCGCAACCTCTCGCTCCCGGCGAGTGAGATTTGGTATCCCCATCCCGGTCTCGAGGGCAGGATAACAACCGTCCGCCAACGTGCCGATGGCCGGCCAAGAATCGGTACCGAAAACCGGTACCTGGACCCGCAATTCCACGGATGGAATCGTTCGGGCCCCCGCCTAGTCTGCGTGGCATCGACCGCCACCACCCACACCCACGGGAGGCTTTCCAACATGAGGTTTGCAGCGCGGGTAATCGTGTTTGCTATCGGTATCCTTCCGCTGGCTTGCAGCGCCGTGCCCGGCACCAAAAGCTCTGCGGCGGCTCAGCCAGCGCAGGCAAAGAACTCCGAAATCTGGGTCACGCTGCAGGCCACCGACCGGATTGCCATCATCCACGGCCCAACCGGGAACGGTGACCCCGAGATGATCGTGCTGCGGGCCGGCACCGGTCCGCACATCACCACGTTCTCGCCAGATCGAAAGTTCGCCTACGTCTCCGGCATGGGCAATGGCGATCTGGTCGTGATTTCAACCGTCAGCCGGCAGGTGGTGACCGCGCTATCACTTGGAACGGTCGCCACACACCAGGCCAAGCCGTCTCCCGATGGAAAGCTGCTGCTGGTGGCGCAGGTTGGGACCAAGAGCCTCATCAAGGTGAGTGCCGACGAACCCAACCGACGCTGGGAACGCGGCCAGGCGCTCTCGTTTGCAGCTCTGGGTAGGGCGCCGATCTGCTCGATCTTCAGTGACGATGGGGCAAGAGCCTTCGTTTCTTTGAATCCAAGCGGTCTTGCGATCGTCGATGTGGCCGGCATGACTGTCCAGAGCGTCCTCGCTACTGATGGTTTCATCGCTTGCGGCATGGTCAAATCCACAGACGGACGCTCAATCACCTTTGCCTCCGCCGGCGGCGGCGGGCACATCTATCGCTTGCAAGTCGGGACAGAGCAGCTGTCAGACCTCGGCACGCTCGGTGCGGTCGACTGGCACAGCTTCAACATGATTCCCGACGGTACGATTGGGTTCGGCACCGTGCCGAGGGGCGACGAGCTACGAATCATCGATCTGACTGGCGAACACGCATCGACTCTGGCAGCTCTTTCTCTCAATCCGAGCGGCGGACCAGCGAGGGACCAACCCGACAACATGGGCGTGTCGGGTGACCATGTGTACGCATCTCTCCGGATGTCCGGCAAGCTTGCGATCGTGAACTTCCGCAAGCGCAGCGTGAGCTATATCGACCTTGCGGCGCCTGCGTCGGCGATCAATCCGGCTAACTGCCTCGGCTGCGCGCTGCACGGAGTAGCCGTTCTCCGCTAGATGCCAATCCCGGTTGACCGGGCGCGCTGCCTAAGCGACGCCCCCGGTTCAGGCTCCTCGATACCAGACCGGTTTAGCTCATGATCACGCGCGGTTTCGTAGGTGTCGCCTCGAATCCCGCCGAGGCTACTTCTACAACATGTCGATTAGATGTAGTAGTATTGGTGCAAAATGACTCCTTCCGATGCCGGCGACCTTGATGTCATTGCAGCTGCGGCGGTAGCTGGTCGCTCGACTGAGACGGTGCGCCGCTGGGTATGGTCAGGGCGACTGCGTGCCCGCAAGCGTGGCAACAAGCTCGTCATCGCGCGCGCCGACCTCGATCGGCTCATCGGCTCGAGTGGCATGTCCGGTGGCCTTTCGCTTGGAGACTGGATCGCCGCTGTCGAGAAGTCAGGGTTGAAGCACGGAGCTCGTCGCGAGTCGGCCGCTGATCTCGTCTTGGCGGATCGACGTGCCCGCTCCGGAGGACTCAACGCGGATGCCCGTGTTTGATGCGAGCGTAGTCGTCGACTGCATCGCACCGGATGTCAAAGCGTCATCGCCCGCGATGCGCGCGTTGGAGCGTCTCGCCAATGAGGGAGCCGAGCTTCTCGCGCCTCGCCTGCTGTTGACTGAGTGCTCGAATGCGCTGCTGGTGGGCGTGAAGAGAAAGAGATGGAGCGGTGCGGCCGCGGACACGGCCTACATGCTCCTGGTCAAGATCCCCATTCGCCTCGCCGATGATGCGTTGCACATGGATCGTGCGTGGGAGCTGTCTCGGCGATACGACAACCATCCCATCTACGACATGCTTTATGTCGCCGTTGCGGAGCGTGCGAAGACGACTCTCGTCACCGCCGACGAGACTTTGCGCGAGCGGCTCCGACAGATGGCCTGGATCGTCGCGCCGGACCAATTCGCCTCGGCCTAGCTCCTTGCGGCGACTCTAGCGTGCCTGCATTAAGCCACTCTGTAGCGTGCTGATCCGGCAGGATAGCGAGCGATAAATCAAGCTCTCGGCGCGGGATCAGGCTGCTTGGCATGCTGCTCGACACGCGCCGGGTCCGAATCAGGAAGGATACGGACTCACTTCGTTAGTCCGAGGTGCATCGTTGCTATCGAGCTAGGCCGTGCCTTCAGCTGGACGACTCTCGCGGTCACGCTTCTGTATCGGACGTCGGGCTATCGAGTGGCGCCGCTCCGATCCACGCGAATCGTCATTGTCAGGTTCGCGACGTGGAGCCCAAGCCACCGCATCTCCACACGATCATGGATCAGACCTTGTCGGTCGATGACGTTGGAGTCTGTGCAGTGGAGCCGAAGTTTCAAAGGACCCACACGCGCCAAGATCACGTATGGCGTGTATTTGTATGCGTCGTCTGACAGTTGCACGTCCGCGCCCCCCGGCATATCCGCTGAGGCCACGTGCAGCATGCGTTCACCGATGATCTCGCTGACGAAAGGAGTCTCCAGTCTTCGCCCAGATTCGAACTCCAAGACATCCGTGTATTCGCTTCGGACAGGGCTTATCCAGCGGACGTGGGTCCGGTATCGAAAGGACTCGGGGGGCCGGAGCCGGCCCGCCAATCCGACGAAATCGGAGCTCCCCGGCGCCGGTCCAGGTCCCGGAGAAGAAATCTCGCGGCTGGGTTGGCGATGGTCGTGACATGGCGCCTCAATACTGCGCCTCAATTCTTTCCAGACGTGGAGGGACTGCAGTTGACGACCTACAGCCTCCGCACGGCTGCTGGTCGCTAATCCGGCCGCCGCCTCCGCGGGCGTACATTGATGCACTCAAGCCGCGGGTTCGAGAAGGAGGACCGTTATGGCTGACACAGTGCGACGCGTCGAGTATTACTACGTGATGGTTCCGGACAAGCCGGGTGAAGGCAACCGGATCCTGTCGGCGCTCAAGGAGAGCGGGGTAAACCTGCTTGCCTACCTCGGCTTCCCGTCCGGTGGCGGCCAGTCGCAGGTTGATCTGGTACCAGAGGATCCTGCCTCTTTCCGCCAAGCGGCCGAGGGGGCCGGTCTCACGGTCAGCGAGGCTAAGCGCGCCTTTCTAATCGATGGCGACGACCGGGTCGGCGCTGTGGCAGACACGACGGCGAAACTTGCCCAGGCGAATGTGAACATCACCGCCGCGGCGGCGATGAGTGCCGGATCGGGACGATACGGGATGATCCTGTGGGTCGACCCCGACGACTACGAGCGGGCGGCCGGCGTTCTAAGGGTCTAACCAGACCCTAGATCGATGCCAACTCCGCCATAGAAATCACCGAAAGATCAAACGCGGTTTCGTAGCTGTCGCCTCGAATCCGGCCGGAGCTACCAAACCGTCTGTTCATGGGCGTTGCTCCAGTGGCTGCGTGCGAATCGCCACCTTCTTCCAGTAGCTCGCCCCTCTCGAGTCGATTCATTTGGCAATGGCCTCACCACGCGACTTGATTGGGACCAGGTCCCTAACGTCGCTACTCGAAGCGCCACCGCGTCGCCCCAAACGGCTCCTTGGTCGCGACGCCGACGGCCGCAGAGGGCGTGACTGCGTAGAGGTCCCACGGTCCGCGTCCCGCGCTGGGAGCGCTGAACTCCGCGGTGATCGCCCCGCCGCTGGCTCGGGCCGGCCATCCCAACGAGGCGTAAAGGTTCGCCACACGCTCCAGTGTGGATGGATCGGTCACCTTGCGCGCCGTGCCCTCGATCACCACGTCGATATCGTCCAGCGAGACCGAGACCGCGCACCTCGGGTTGGCGGCCAGGTTCCGGCTCTTGCGCAGCCGCGGCCCACTCGTGAAATAGAAGTTGTCATCGGTCCAGATCGCGCCAACCGCTGCCAGGTGAGGCCTCCCGTCTGGATCCGTGGTGGCCAGCCAGCATGTCCGGCCCTTACCTTCTTCGCGAGCCTGCGCCGTGAGCTGCTTGGAGGCCCGCGACCACGGGATCGGATCGTGCCCATAGATGTCCAGGTTCTGCGCTTCCATTTTCCTGCTCCTTGTTCTCTGTAACCGTTATGACGACCGCCGGCCCTCTAACTCATCGGCGGGCGAAGAGTAACGAGCGAGCGGTAGATGCTCCTCACATTCAACGCGGGGAATGTGAAACTTGCGGTGGACTCCGACGGCCTTCCAGGTCACGGAACCGGCTGAGAATAGGTACAGCCATTGTCGCCTCGAATCCCGCCGGCGCTACCATGTGCTACCAAGCGCTACCGATTCGAATTCGTGGCGTGCCCTTCGATAGGTCGACCTTATGGCTCGCGAGTACACGACGATCGTTCTGCACATCGACGCCAAGCGAACGAAGGAGTTCGAGGCGCTCTTCGAGCGTGACGAGCTAAAGCGCTGGGACGACTACACGTCGCGCGGCCGGTTCGTCGAGGCGCGCCTCATCCGCTGCCGGTACAGCGGCCTGGCATCAAAGGGCATCCAGGATTACGTCCTTCATGTCGTGACGGCCGATGAGCACGCCCATCACGAGCACGACGACGATCCGGGTTTCAAGACCTACAACGAGCGGGCCGAAGAGTTTCAGCCCGAGGAGCCGACCGTGACTTTCGGTGACCTGATCTTCGAGCGCACGTCCGGACCGTGACCACCGTCTGACTTCGCCCGCGCCTAGATTGACTATCGAGGGGCTTCTGCGCCCTGCCAGAATCAAGAAACTTGACTATTGCCGGCGGACAGCTTAAGATTATTAACATTGCGATGAATAAAGCTCAGGAATGGCAGGACTTGGCCAGGCTGACCCAGGGCCGCCCAATCGCCGTGGAGCGCGTGCGGCTTGATGGCGGAACCGTGCTCGAAGGCAGTTGGGACCTTCCCCAGCTGGCCCGTCTGAGCCCGGAAGACCAGATCTTCGTCACTGCCTTCGTCCGTTCTCACGGCTCCATCAAGGAGATGGAGCGGGTCTTCGGTGTGAGCTATCCGACCGTCAAGTCGAGGCTGAACCGGATCGCGGGCAGCCTCGACTTCGTTGATACCAACCCGCGGCCATCGCGCGTGGAGGTCCTCGAGCGGCTCCGCCGCGGGGAGATCACGCCCGATCAGGCAATAACTGAGCTGGAGTCGATGAGATGAGCGAAGAGCGAAGGCAAATCCTGGAAATGCTGGCGGCCGGCCAGATCACTGCAGACGAGGCGGACAGGCTGCTGGAGGCGCTTGGCGGCGCTTCCACCGCAACCGAGACCGCGACGACGACCGCGCAGAAGGCCGCCCCCAAGTACCTGCGTGTGATAGTCGACGCGCCCGACAAACACGACGGTCCGGTGCACATCAACATCCGCGTCCCGATCATGCTGCTGCGGGCCGGCGTCAGGCTGGCGAGCCTCATCCCGCCTCGCGCGCAGGACCGCGTGAATCGCGCGCTGCACGAGCAGGGCGTGGACATGGACCTCGCGCAGATCAAGCCAGAGAACATAGACGAGCTCATCGATCAGCTCCGCGACGTGACGGTCAACATCGACCACCGCGGAGACGACGTCAACATCATGGTCTTCGCCGAATGACCGCCCTGCACTATCACAACTGGACGGGAGCGAAGGGCAAGCGCGTCGTCATGACGGGCGCGACCAGTGGCATCGGCCTGGCGGCGGCCGAGGCACTGGCGGCGCGGGGCGCGAAGCTCACGCTCATCGCCCGCAGCAGGTCCAGGGCCCAGCATGTGGCCGATCGGACCGGCGCGGACGTGGTCATCGCCGACCTCGCCTCCAACAGCGCGGTCCGGCGAGCCGCCGAGGAGATCCTCGGGCGTTATGACCGCATCGACGCCCTCGTCAATAACGCCGGTGTTTATCTACCGATGCGCACGCTCACGACTGACTGGATCGAGACGACCTGGGCCATCAACCACCTCGCCCCATTTCTGCTCACGAACTTGCTGCTCGAGCGCCTGGTAGAAGGTGCTCCGGCTCGCATAGTCACCACTGCATCCGACGCGCACTCCGCGGCCGAGATCCCATTTGACGATCTCGACGGCGAGGCTGCGTACGCGAAGCGATCGATCGCAGGTGCAGGCTTCGTCCGGTACGGACAGACCAAGCTCGCGAACATCCTCTTCACCTCCGAGCTCGCGCGGTTGCTCGAGGGGACGGGAGTGACCGCAAACTGCTTCCACCCCGGCCACGTCGCGACAGGCATCACGCGCGAGCTGACCGGAGCGGCCCGTCTCTCGATCACCGTGATGAAAGCTTTCTCGCGACGTCCGGCTCAGGGCGCCGACACGCTGGTGTGGCTGGTCGACTCACCTGACGTCGATGCCGTGAGCGGCGCCTATTTCGTCGACAGGCGCCAGGCGACGCCGTCACGCTCCGCTCTCGACGCCGACGCCGCGCGCCGGCTTTGGGAGGTCAGCCTCGAACAGACAGGGATCGCCGCTACTGTAGGCATGTAGTGATCGACCTCTTGTCGCCGGCCCTGGAGCAGGCGTCTGCGGTTCGGCGGCGAGAGATTTCATCGGTCGAGCTGACGCGGGCGTACCTGAAGCGCATCGAAAAGCTGAATCCAGCGCTAAACGCATACGTTTTGATCACTCCCGAGCTCGCCCTCGAGCAAGCGCGCTGCGCTGACTGGACGTCAAATGGCGAAGCCCTGCATGGGGTGCCTGTATCGATCAAGGACCTGATCTCGGTCGCTGGCTACCCGATGACACTCGGCTCGAAGGCGTTCGAGGACTTCACACTGCCGGTCGACGCCTTTCCGGTGGCCCGCTTGAAGGAGCAGGGCTGCCCGATCCTGGGCAAGACCAACACCTCCGAGTTCGGCACTCGG
>DATEGC010000008.1:0-23243 GCA_035280285.1 Candidatus Dormiibacterota bacterium
CCACACGGCGCAGATCCCCAACCAGTCCTACGAGCTGTGGGACCGCGACGTGAGGGTCAACCTCACCGGAGCGTTCAACTGCACGAAAGAGGTGTGGCCATACCTCGTCGAAAACAAATGGGGCCGGCTGATCTTCATGTCTTCCGTGGCGGGCACCCTGGGCGGATTCGGCCAGGCGAGCTACTCGTCCACAAAGGCGGGGCTGATCGGCCTCGCCAAGACCGCGGCTCTCGAGGGCGGTCGCCACAACATCACATCGAACACGATCGCGCCGGGCATCATCATGTCCGAGGCCGGCGAAGCCGCGGCTGCGACCAACCCGATGTACGAGCGCTTCAAGGCGCGCACCGTGTTCAAGCGGTTCGGGCAGCCGGTGGACATCGCGAACACCATCGCCTTCCTCTGCACGGAGGAGGGCGGCTATATCACCGGCGCAGTCATTGAGGTGGCCGGCGGCATCCCCCTCTTCACGGCTTAGGCGAGGCACTGATGAGCGAGCTGATCGACGTCAAGGGGGACGGCGCCATCGCGCGGGTGGTCATGCACCGCAAGGGGAACAACTCGATCGCAGAGGACCTCATGCACGAGCTCGCCATGGCCTTCGAGGAGCTCGGCAAAGACCCGGCTGTGCGGGTCATCATCCTCGCCTCCGAGTATGAGAAATATTTCAGCGTCGGCGCGGACCTGACGTCGCTGGCCACGATCGACCGCAACGCACCCGACGCGATCGACCAGATCGCACTCTTCATGAGGAGGATGAACCACCACTTCAACGCCATCGAGCGGTGCCCGAAGCCTGTGATCGCCGCCATCAACGGCCACGCGCTGGGCGGTGGAAGCGAGCTGACGCTCTGCTGCGACTTCCGGATCATGGTCGAGGACGGACGCTCGAGGATCGGCCAGACCGAGTCGTCGCTGGGCATCATCCCGGGCGCGGGCGGGACTCAGCGCCTGCCGAGACTGATCGGCAAGGCCCGCGCGCGCCGCTACCTCATTGAGTCGACGCGGCTGACCGCGAAGGAAGCCGAAGCGGTGGGGTGGGTTGACAGGGCGGTGCCGCCGGATGAGTTCGAGGCGGCGGTCGACGAGCTGGCGGGCCGGTTGGCCAAGGCCGCTACCTTCGCCATCGCCATGATCAAAGACGCGGTTCGGCGCGGTTACGACCTGCGCCTCGACGAAGCGCTGGAGATCGAATCCCAGAACTTCGCCCGAGCTGCGCTGAGCACCGACGCCGCAATTGGCGTCATGTCGTTCCTGAGCAAGCAGGAACCCGAGTTCACGGGGTCGTAAGACGAGATGTGTCGAATTGAGACCTCGCAGTTCGTCGTCGCTGATGGAGGTTTGACATGAAATACGTTCTCCTGTTCGGCGGCACGATGGAAGGCGTTGACCAGCTCGAGGGCTCAGCCCGTGAGCAGGCGATGGCCGAGTACGAGAAGTCAGGCCAGTGGTTCCAGAAGTACTCGAAAGCAGGCAAGGTGGTCAGCGGGGAGGAGCTGCAGGGACCAAGCACCGCGACCACCGTCTCCCGCAGGAACGGAAAAGTCACCGTGACCGACGGCCCATTCATCGAATCGAAGGAGGTCATCGGCGGCTTCGCGATCGTCGAGGTAAGGGACCTGGACGAGGCGCTGGAGATGGCCAAGGAATGGCCCGGCACGGTCGAGATCCGGCCGATTGTCGACCATTCGCAGGAGCGTGGCGGGTAGCCGGACCACAGCCGAGGCGGCGGTCGCGGCAGTCTTCCGCGAGGAGGCCGGCCGCCTGACTGCTGCCATGGTCAGGGTCCTCGGCAACTTCGACGTCGCCGAGGAGGTGGTCCAGGACAGCCTCGTCGCCGCGCTGGAGAGATGGCCAGAGCAAGGGATTCCCGACAAGCCCGGTGCATGGCTGATGACGACTGCGCGGCGCAGGGCGATCGACGTCCTGCGCCGGGACAGGCGCTACGCCGAGAAGCTCGCCCTGCTGGAGCGCTCCACATTGCCCGCTGATCCGACCGAGGTCGATGACCGCCTCCGGCTCATCTTCACGTGCTGCCACCCAGCGCTCGCGCAAGAGGCGCAGGTGGCGCTGACCCTCCGCGCAGTCGCCGGCTTCACGACGGCCGAGATCGCAGCGGCGTTCCTGGTCAGTGAGGCAACGATGGCGCAGCGCATCGTGCGGGCCAAACGCAAGATCGTCGCGGCCAACATCCCGTATCGCGTCCCGGAGGGGTCCGAGCTGCCGGCGCGCGTCGACGCCGTCCTTGCGGTGCTGTACCTGATGTTCAACGAGGGGTACCTCAGCCATGGCCCTCAGGCCGGAATGCGCCGCGACCTGGCCGAGGACGCGCTCTGGCTCGCCACTCTCGTGGCCCGTCTGATGCCCGAGCAGGCCGAGGTGATCGGGTTGCTTGCCCTCATGAAGCTCCACCTGGCGCGTTCGCGCGCGCGCTTCGATGTGGCCGGGGACATGGTCTTGCTCCCGGAGCAGGATCGAATGCTGTGGGACAACGCAGCCATCGCCGAGGGCGTTGAGCTACTGCATCGCGCGGCTTCGCTCAACGCTCCGGGGCCGTATCAGCTGCAGGCCGCGATCGCCGCGGTCCACGCCGAATCGCGGTCGTGGGCGGAGACCGACTGGCGCCAGATCGTCGCCCTGTACGACGCGCTTCTCCGGCTGGCAGACACCCCGGTGGTTCGCCTCAACCGCGCCGTCGCAGTCAGTCATGTGAGCGGACCGCAGGTCGCGCTAGGTGAGGTCAACGATCTAGCGATCTCACTTGGCGGATATCACCTGTTTTGGGCTACACGTGCGGAGCTGCTGGACGAGCTGGGTGAGAGGTCGCTGGCTCGCGAGGCGCGCCTGCGTGCGCTCGAGCTATGCCAGAACCCGGCCGAGCGATCGCTTCTCGAGCGCAAGCTGGAGAACTAGGGCTTTTCGGCGACCACGATGTAAAACCGCGACAGTTGGGTTTCGTTGACCAGGGACAAGCCCGCACCGCTGATCAAGTCGCGAATCTCTTCGCGCGTGTTGATCGTGTTGCCCCATGTGCTCTCGTACCACTGCGCCATCACGGCGTAGATCTGCAGTCGGTCGCGGAGGTCCTCGGGCTTGCTCGGATAGCGCTCGTCGAACAGCACCAGCAGACCTCTCGGGCGGAGGGCTGCCGCGCACTGCCCGACGACGCGCGCCTTGATGCTGGGGTGGATTTCGTGGAGGACCAGGAACTGGGTCACGAGGTCGAAAGCACCTTCGAATTCGTGCGGCAGCTGCGACCCGTCCACGACTCGAGCGTCGACCCGATCGCCGAGGCCATGAGCGGCGATCAGAGACATTGCCATCTCGATGGATGTGGGTTCCAGGTCGATCCCGACGCACGACACGTTCGGATAGCGGGTAGCGAACTCGACGACGGCGTACCCGCCGCCACATCCGACGTCTAGCAGGTGTGCGCCATCCTCGAGTCGCTGCTCGAGCTGTGGCAGCTTCGGCAGCACCGCGTCGAGGAACATTCGCGGCAAGGTGCGCAAGCCTTCCGCAACCGAATGAAGGAACGCCTGATCGTGCGCCTGGAAGATGAACACGTCGCCTGATCGGAACAGTTCGGGATACCGCGAGTAGTCCCGGGCCACCTGAAAGTGAGCGGCGGGAAAACCGCCCAGGTAATAGTTGCTGTCCGGTCGGCCCAGGATCTCGGCCATGTGTGGAGCAAACGTGTAGGCACCGTCGGCGAGGCGGTCCAGCAGCTCGAGGGCGCAGGCGGCCTCGCACCAGATGGCCGCGTACTCGGGATGTATCCCGGCCGCCTCGGCAAGCTGGTCCGGCGTCGCTGCTCCTTCGAGATCGGTCAGTGCGTCGAAGAGGCCGACGACGACGCCCAGGTCGATGAGATGCGCCGCGTGCATTCCCTTGAGAAACCCGTAGATCCGGGCCATCTGGTCCGGCAGGCTCGCTTCGGCGCTGGTCACGGTACCGGCCGGCCAGGCCTGACGCCTCGGCAACCTGGCGGCTACCGTCGACCTGGTCATCGCGCGACCGCTTGGCGCGCCTTCAGCTCGCCGCGCTGCCAGAGGTCCTGCAGCGCCGCCGCGTGAGCAGCTGTGTAGATCTGGTCGGGCGGGACGAAATGGTGGACGCCCCTGAACCGCTGCACTCTCACGTCGGCAAAGAGCCGGGCCAAGATACCCGCCTTGACCTCCTCCATTTCGTGGGTGAGGTCGCCGTAGCCAACGTAAGCGGGGAAGGTCGCTTCACGGAGACTGCTGCGCTCGAAGCTGTAGCTCTCGAACGAACGCATCATGGCGGCGATCCCGGTGGCTCGCTGCTTCATCGCTTCCAGCGACGAGACTGGCGGTGCCGGCAGCTGAACACCCTCTTTGACTTGCGTGCTTACGAAAACCTTCATGAAGTCCCCACTTTCGAGGCCACGCAAGCGTGCGTTCAGCGCATCTAAGGCTTCTTGCTCGTAGGGCGTCTTGGTGCCGGGTATCGCCGCGGCTTCGAACAGCCCGAGGCTCAACAGCCGGTCGGGGCGCGTGCCCGCGTATGCGATGGAGAGGAAGCCACCACCGGAGTAGCCGACGAGATGGAATCGGTCCAGACCGAGCGCGCCGGCCACCCGGTCAATCCCCTGGAGTTCGAGCTCGACCGAGTAGTCAGCGGGCGGCGTCGCGTCGCGGTAGACCTCGAGATCCTTCCAGTGCAGGTCGACGGAATCGCCCACCGCTGCCTTCAGGGGCGCATACCTCTGAGCCGCTGGCGCGATGCTGCCCGGAATGCAGACGACTTGAATCTTTCCCATTTCTGACCTCCTTGCGAATGCCAGTCTCCGTGACATGCGCGCGACCCACATCGCGCGTTCGCGCTATTTCAGTAGATCGTTCTCAACTGCGAAGAGTGTGGCGCCCGCCCGCGTCGCCACGCCGACCTTGTCGTAGATGTGGCGCACGTGATGGTCGACCGTGCTGGCCGAGATCCTGAGCATGGCTGCGACCTGCTTCTTCGTGCCGCCACGGCAGAGGAGTCGCAGCACTTCCACCTCGCGCTCGCTCAATCCAGCCGGCCAGGTGCGCCGAATTGGGTCTGATTCCTGGCCCGCGGCCTGCAGCACCGAATCCACCGCATCGACATCCAACCGTCCCCCACGTGCGTCCGCCTTGAGACGGTCAGCCGCCTCCCCGGGCGACAGCGCCTGGCGAAACGCCCTGGGTTGGGTCATGGCCTGGAATGCGTCGGCGGCCGCCAGCAAGCGGGCTTCGGATGGGATCTCGGCCCGTTTGGAAGCGCGATGATAGCCAGAGCCGTCGACGCGCTCATGGTGCATCCCGGCAAGGGCCGCCATCGACCTGAGGGTGGCCGAGCGATCGAGGATTCGCTCCGTGTAATAGGGATGTAGGCGAACTCGCTCCCACTCGCCTTGGGTCAGGCGCCCTGGCTTGTCCCAGATCGCGTTGGGCACGGACATGCGACCCAGGTCGTGGACGAGCGCTGTTCGCCGCAAGGCGTTCCCTCCGGAAGCCACCAGCTCCGCCACACCGCGCGAGTGTCCCGCCATGGACGGCGACTTGAGGTCGACGAAATCGGCGAAGGTCTCCAGGACTGAATCGAAACGCCCCACGGGGATCCACGGGCGCGGCTCTGGCTCGCGTTCGAGCACTGCCCCCCAGACGGACTCGGTCTCGACGGCCTCCATCACCTCGGCGGCCGACTCGAGGAGAGTCGTCGCCACGGCAGGGTCGTACGTCTCGCCGCCGCGCGCTCTCAGCACCATCCGGACGCTTTCGAGTCCGCCGTGGCGGTGCATGACCTCCGCGTCGCGAGCCACGAACACGATGCGTGCCGAGAGTTGAATCGCATCCCGGGATGCGCCCTTGGGGAATCCGCGGCCGTTCCACGTCTCGAACGCATCGAGGAGGCCGCGCTGAACCCCGGCCTGGAGCCCGAGCCTGGTCGCCAGGTGCTCGCCCATCTCACAGTGGGCGCGGACACCCTCCCTGCCCTGAGCCTGCCCATTGGCCATCATGCCCAGCACCAGCTGCGCGCGGCGCAGCGGGTTGAGGCCGGCGCCGATCTTCGGCATCACCTGGCGCGCCCACTCTTGCTGCGTCCCGCCGAGCACTGGAGCGATGGCCTGGCGAACCGCGATGTCATCGCCGCCAACGAGGCGCGCGAACTCGAAAGCGTCGGCGGTGCAGCCGAGGAACCGAAGCAGAGCGACGTAGAAGACTTCGGACACGGCCTCGCCAGTGAGTCCGAGGCGCTGCGCCAGCTCGATCGCGATCAGGCATGTGCGCAGCGCCTGCTCGAGCGGCTGACCCATGCCGAGATCCGTCGCCAGCGACAGGGCCGCCATCAGCTCGGCCAGGCGCAGTCGCTGGGTTACACCGGAGCTCGTTTCCTGATCACCTCGAGGGCCTGCTCGACGCGGTTGGGATTGGCGCCGACGACTCGGATCACGAGCTCCTTGCTCTCGAAGTTCGGGTAGGAGCCAACCGACACGTCCGGGAAACTCTCCTCGAGCTCGCGCATAAGCGGGTAGAACCGCGCTTCGACCGCAAACGTGAACCGGAGTTCGCGAACCGCGGCTGCGGACCCGCCCGCCAGGAACTGCGGCTCCAGCTCCTCGGTGAAGATGCCTTTCATCTCGAGCGGCACGCCGGGTAGAACGAAGATCCGCTTGCCGTTCGCCTCGTACAGGGTCCCCGGCGCCATGCCGCGCCGGTTTCTGAAAACGTGGGCGGGGCCGGAAGGGATGCGCGCCATGCGCAGGTTGCCCTCCGTGACCTGGGGCGACTCGAGGAGTCCCATCGAGTGCATCCGCTGCACGCGGCGCTCGATCCGAGCGCGCGTCTCCTCCCAGATCACCAGCTGCCTCCCGAGTGCGTCCGCGAGCGCAGCGAAGGTGCGGTCGTCGGGAGTCGGACCGAGTCCGCCGGTCACAAAAATGTCCGTGACGCCGGCGTCGTTGAGCTCGCGTCGAATCTGCTCGACGATCTCCTCCGGCCGGTCGCGGATCTGAGTCACGCGTTTCACCGGGTAGCCGAGCAGCCGGAGTCGCTCTGCCAGCCAGTGGGAGTTAGTGTCCAGGGTGAACCCGCCGACCAGCTCGTCGCCGATGGCCACGATGCAGGAGCTCGGCACGGGAGGAGCATATATAAGGTGGAGCGTCTGCACGCCGTCGTCCACGGCGACGTTCAGGGCGTCGGCTTTCGCTATTTCGTCCAGCGCAAGGCACAGCAGCTCGGCCTTCGCGGGTGGGTCCGCAACAACGACGACGGCACCGTCGAGCTCGTCGCCGAGGGCCTGCGGCCGGCGCTGGAAGAGCTCAGGCGAGCGGTGGAGGAGGGACCACGGATGGCCAGCGTCGACCGGGTCGACGTCCGGTGGTCGAGCGCGTCCGGTGGCCTCGAACGTTTCGAGCTCGCGTGGTGAAGTAACCTATCGCTCCGCGGCCATTTGCCGCGACATCGAGAGGGAGGGTAAGTGGATCCCAGCACAGCTTGGTTTGGCGTGGCCGGCGGACTGGCGGCCGTGGCCTTCGCGATCGTCCTTATCTTCGTGGTCCTCAGCCAACCAACTGGCAACGATCGCATGCGCCAGATCGCGTCCGCCATCCAGGAGGGCGCCGCCGCCTACCTGAACCGCCAGTACACGGTGATCGCGATCATCGGCGTGATCATCGCGGTCGTCATCGGGTTCTTCATCAACTGGTCCACCGCTGGGCTGTACATCCTCGGTGCGGCGCTGTCCGCCGCGGCCGGCTACGTCGGTATGAACATCGCCGTGCGCGCCAACCTGCGCACCGCCGAGGCGGCGCGTGGGGGTCTGAACAAAGCGTTGCAGGTGGCTTTCCGGGGCGGCGCGGTGACGGGCTTCATGGTCGTCGGCCTTGGGCTGCTCGGCGTTTCCGCCGCTTACCTTGTCTTCAAGAAGCCCGAGCTCCTCGTCGGCCTCGCATTTGGAGCCAGCCTCGTGTCGGTCTTCGCCCGCCTTGGCGGTGGCATCTACACCAAGGCCGCTGACGTAGGCGCCGACCTGGTCGGCAAGGTGGAGGCCGGGATTCCGGAAGACGATCCACGAAATCCCGCGGTCATTGCCGACAACGTTGGCGACAACGTTGGTGACGACGCCGGCATGGCGGCCGACCTGTTCGAGACCTACGCCGTGACGATGATCGCTGCCATGCTCCTCGGCTCGTTGCTCTTCAAGGACCAGCTCGGCTGGGTCGTCTATCCCTTGCTGCTAGGTGCGGTGAGCGTGGTCGGCTCGATTGTCGGCACGTTCTTCGTCCGCGTCTTCAACCCGCGCTGGATCATGGGCGCGCTCTACGCGGGCCTGCTTGTTGCGGTCGTGATCGCGGTCATCGGCTTCTACCTCGTCACGGCTTACATGAATGGCAACGGCTACCTGAAGGGCTTCGACCACGATCCCATGAATCTCTTTTTCGCAGGGCTGGTCGGGGTCGTGATCACGGTGCTGATCGTCGCGATCACCGAGTTCTTCACCGAGACCGCTTACTGGCCGGTGCACCTGATCGCGAAGGCATCAGTGACCGGCCACGCGACGAACATCATCGCCGGACAGGCGATCGGCATGATGGCGACGGCGCTTCCGGTAATCGTGATCGCGGGCGGCATCCTGATCAGCTACGCGCTGGGCGGGTTGTACGGAATCGCCACCGCTGCCGTGGCGATGCTCTCCATGACCGGGATCATCGTCGCGATCGACGCGTACGGCCCGATCACCGACAACGCAGGCGGCATAGCGGAGATGGCCAAGCTGCCGAAAGAAGTGCGCGAGGTCACCGACCCCCTCGACGCCGTGGGCAACACCACCAAGGCGGTGACCAAGGGCTACGCGATCGGTTCGGCCGGGCTAGCGGCGCTGGTCCTCTTCGCCTCCTACACCCAGGAGCTGGCGAGAGCGGGCCATCCGACCAAGTTCGAGCTGTCGGATCCGCTTGTGATCTCGGGGCTGTTCCTGGGCGGCATCCTCCCGTTCCTGTTCGGCTCCCTGGCCATGCTCGCAGTCGGGCGCGCCGGCGGCCTGGTGGTGGAGGAGGTCCGGCGTCAGTTCCGCGAGATTCCCGGCATCCTCGAGGGCACCGGCCGCCCGGAGTACGGCACTGCGGTCCGGATCGTTACGGCGGCGGCGCAGCGCGAGATGATCCTGCCCGGCGTCATCCCGGTCGTCGCGCCGATCGCGGTCGGCTTCTTGCTCGGGCCGCGCGCGCTGGGCGGCCTCCTCCTCGGGGCGATCGTGACCGGGCTGTTCCTGGCCATTCAGATGACCAGCGGCGGGGCGGCCTGGGACAACGCGAAGAAGTACATCGAAGAAGGGCATCTCGGCGGCAAGGGATCCGACGCGCACAAGGCCGCAGTCACCGGCGACACGGTCGGCGACCCCAACAAGGACACTGCCGGTCCGGCCATCAACCCCATGATCAAGGTGGTCAACATCATCGCCATCCTGATCGCCGGCGCGGTCTCGGTGAACTACCTCATTCATTAGTTCTGGCCGTCTTAAACTCGTCCGTGGGGTGGACGACTACCAGAAGGAGATCGCCGACCTCGAAGCCCAGGTCGATCAGCTCGTCGAAGAGGAAGGCGACGCCAAGACCATCGCCGAGCTCAGCATGCAGCTGGAGATCCTGAAGGCCATCTACTCGCGCGCCACGGACCTCCACCAGCGCGGCTCCGCTGACGAAGGCCTCCGTTACGGGCTTCGCATCCAGGGCTACGGGGACTGGACCCTCGACAACGTTTACGCGTTCGTGTACGAGCGGTCGGTGGAGCTCGAGCCAGGAGCGCACACTGCGTTCGTTGTCGGCATCAGGTCCACCGACTTCGCGTTGATGCTCAACTCATAGGAGGGCTGATGGAGACTCCGCTGACGCCTCTCGAGTTCGCACGCCGGACCCGCAAGCTGTATGGAAATCGCGAGGGAGTGGTCGACGCTGATCTGCGCCTGACCTACGAGGAGTTCTTCAACCGGTGTGACCACTGGTCGTCAGCGCTGCAATCCATGGGCGTGGGCAAGGGCGACCGTGTTGCGTACATCGCGCCCAACACGCACGAGCAGCTCGAGTCGTTCTATGCGGTGCCGCAGATCGGCGCCGTGCTCGTACCGATCAACTACCGGCTCACCGCGGAGGACTTCGTGTTCATCACCTCTCATTCTGGCGCGAAGGTGCTGTGCGTCCATCCCGACTACGTCGCGGCGGTCGATGGCGTTCGCGACCAGATGAAGGGCATCGAGCACTTCGTGGTGCTGGGTGAAGCCGACGGCCCGAAGGGTTGGCGCGAGTACGACGACGAGATCGCGCACGCCAATCCTTCCTTTAAGAGGGTCGAGGTCGACGAGAGCGACCTGCTCGCGCTGAACTACACGAGCGGCACGACCGCCAAACCCAAGGGCGTGATGATCACGCACCGTAACGCGTGGATGAACGTGATGGACACCCTGGTCCACTTTCACATCACAGTCGATGACACCTACCTGTGGACGCTGCCGATGTTCCACGCCAACGGATGGACGTTCGTGTGGATCATCACAGCTGTCGGAGGGCGGCACATATGCCTTCCGAAGGTCGAGCCGGTGCGCGTGTTCGAGCTGATCCGCAAGGAGCACGCCGGCTGGCTGTGCGCCGCGCCAACAGTGCTGATCTCGCTCGCGAACGCGCCGCGTGAGGTGCGCGGCGAGGTGCCCAAGGGTGTGCACGTGATCACCGCCGGCGCGCCGCCCGCGGCGGCGACGATAGAGCGCCTGGAGGGCGAGCTGGGCTGGGAGGTGACGCAGGTCTATGGTCTGACCGAGACGTCGCCGTTCCTCACCATCTGCGAGCCGCGCCCAGAGCATCTGGGGCTGTCGCAGCCGGACCGCGCAGTGATCAAGGCGCGCACTGGAGTGGAGATGATCGGGGCGGGAGAGCTGCGGGTCGTCGACAACGAGGGTCGTGACGTGCCGGCCGACGGTCAGACGCTGGGCGAGATTGTCTTCCGCGGCAACGTCATCCTGAAGGGCTATTACAACGACCCCGAGGCGACCCAGAAGGTGCTAGGTGATGGTTGGTTCCACACCGGCGACGCCGCGGTGCTTCACCCGGACGGCTACGTTGAGATCCGCGACCGGATCAAGGACGTGATCATCAGCGGCGGCGAGAACATCTCGTCGATCGAGGTCGAGGGCGTGCTGCTCCGCCATCCGGCCGTACAGGAGGCAGCGATCGTGGGCTTGCCGCACGAGAAGTGGGGGGAGGCGCCGTACGCATACGTGGTTTTGAAGCCGGGCGCAACCGCCACAGAGGCAGAGCTGATCGCGTTTACCCGCGACCGCCTGGCGCATTTCAAGGCGCCCCACGGCGTGACGTTCTTGCCGGAGCTGCCGAAGACGGCAACGGGCAAGATCCAGAAGTACGTCTTGAGGAAAGGCGCCGCCGCGATCGTCCGCCAGTAGGACTGCGCTAGACCCAGACCTCGGTCCGCGCCAACACGAGCCCATCGCGCGTGACGCGCGCGGTCACGAGCATGGCCGGCGCCAGGGAACGTTCGTCGAAAAGCTTCATCGTCCGGGCTCTGAAGCGGTAAGGCGTGTAGGCGCTCGGGTCAACGCCGCGAAACCTCCGCCTGTAGAGGAGGCCGCCTTCTTCACCTCGTGCTTTTGCCGCCGTGCCGAACAGCTGGATGCCGCGATCGGGCCTACCGTTGACCTGGTGAGAGTCATAGATCGTGATCGCGGCCGTCGGGTGGCGCTCGAGATTGCGCGAATGGATCGAATCCCGATCTGAAAACCAGAACACGTCGTAGCGATCGTTCCACGCGAAATACATGTGATTGATGTGGGCGCGCCCGCCTGGTGACACGGTCGCGAGCGAGCAGAGTGCGGAGGCGGCCATAAGGCGACGTGCGACACGCTCCAGCCGTTGAGTCGAAAACCGACGAGACGTGCGCGCGACCGTCACTCCCTTAAGGGTCGCCCGAATACATGCATCGGCGCAACCGGGAGCAAGCCCTCATATTCGGTCTTGACGACCTGCCAACCTCCCTCGTGGATCATCCAATGATGACGCTGACAAAGCAGGACCATGTTCGCGAGCTCCAACCCACCACCGCTGATCCAGTGCACGATGTGATGGCCGCCCCAATACGGAGCAGGTCTCTCGCGGCCCGGCCACTGACAGTGCTTGTCGCGAGCGATCAGCGCTCGGCGCTGCGGGCCCTTGATGACCCGAGCCGCGCGACCCACGTCGATGGGCACCGAGTCATGCATGAGGACCCGGGTGATGCTGCAGTCGCACGCCCAGCGCTCCACCGTCTTCGAGGAAACCGGCACAGAGAACTCGTTCTGGGCACCAGGAGCGCCGAGCAGACCGAGCAGCGTCTCGAGCGAGCTGGTGACCTGCATTCGCACGTTCACCTTGCCGCCACCGGTCACGCACTCGACGAAGGCTTCCGCAAGTCGTTTTGGCCTGTCGCGGTAGTCGTGACCGCCCATCGGCCATGCGAGCGGTTCGAGCACACTGCGCACCGCGGCGCCTTCGACTGGGTCTAGCACTCCCTGCAGTGGGGAACTTGGCCACCGCCAGCTGGAGCATGTCGAGGTGTACGAACATTAGTTTGACTTGTCCATTAATCTGAGGTAAACTTATATTCAGCCAGGCGCCGCCCTGGGTTGCCAGGCCCGCCTCAAGTACCCTCTTCACAGTCCTCTCCTGAATAGTGGCAAGATTCCTTCAATGGATCTGCCGGAGCGCTACAACGTCGGCGCCGAGCTGATCGAGCGCAACCTCAACGCCGGCCGCGAAGCGAAGGTCGCGATCCACTCCGCCGGCGGGGACGTCACCTACGGCGCCCTCGCGAGACTCGTCAACGGAGCGGCCGGTGCCCTCCTCGATCTCGGCCTTCGGCGCGAGGAGCGCGTCCTGATCGCCGGCTACGACTCGCCCGGCTGGGTCGCCGCCTTCCTCGGCGCGATCCGCATGGGGGCAGTGCCCGTCCCGGTCAACCCCCTGCTGCAGCGCAGCGAGGACTACGACCACTACCTCGACGACTCGCTGGCTCGGGTCGTAGTCGTGGACGCCAACACCGAGGAGAAGCTCAAACCAGCGGCGGTGCGCGCTGCCGGCAAGCCGCATGTGATGCGCGCCGACGAGGTCACGCCAGGCGACGACGTTCCAGCGGCGGCGACGCGCAAAGACGACATGGCATTCTGGCTCTACAGCTCGGGCTCGACCGGGAAACCCAAAGCTGTCGTCCACCTCCAACACGACATCCCCTACACGTGCGTCACGTACGCCGAGCAGGTGCTCGGGATCACCGAAACGGACACCACGTTCTCGACCACCGGCCTGTTCCATGCATACGGATTCGGCAACAACCTCACATTTCCGTATTGGGTCGGCGCATCGACTGTGCTCCACGCGGGGCGGCACACCCCGGCCACGGTCCTCGACACCATCGAGAAGCACAGGCCGACGCTTTTCTTCAGCGCACCGACGCTCTACAACGCGATCCTCAACTTCGAGGGCGCGAAGCAGCGCAACCTCAGCTCGATTCGCCACTGCGTGGCCGCAGCCGAAGCGCTTCCGGCCGAGGTGTGGCGACGCTGGAACGACGCCTTCGGCCTCACCATCCTCGACGGAGTTGGCTCGACCGAGATGCTGCACATCTACTGCTCCAACAGGCTGGATGACGTGCGCCCGGGCTCGAGCGGCAAGCCGGTGCCCGGATACGAGCTCAAGATCCTCGACGACGAAGGCAAGCCCGTGCCTGAAGGCGAGGCAGGCGACCTGTATGTCAAAGGCGACAGCGCGCTGGCGCTGTACTGGGCGAAGCACGGGAAGTCGAAGCGCTCGATCCTGGGCGAGTGGTTCTACACGGGGGACCGTTACCGCGTCGACGATGACGGCTTCTACTGGCACGAGGGCCGCTCCGACGACATGATCAAAGTGAGCGGGCTGTGGGTGTCACCGATCGAGATCGAGTCCGTTCTGTTGGAACATCCGGCCGTGGGGGAGAGCGCAGTAGTTGGAGTCAGCGTCGAAGGCTTCACCAAGATCAAGGCATTCGTGATCGCCAGACCGAGCGCAGTCACTGGCGACGCCCTGACCGCCGAGCTTCAGGAGCACTGCAAGTCACGCCTGCAGCGGTTTCAATACCCGCACATGATCGAGTTCGTGCCTGAGCTGCCCAAGACCGTCACGGGCAAGATCCAGCGTTACAAGCTGCGCGAAAAGGAAGCCGCCCCTGCCTAGTCACATCGCTGTGTTGCCCTGCGACGGCGCGGGCAAGGAGGTCGTCCCCGAGGCGATCAAGGTGCTGCGCGCGGCGGGCGCCGACTTCGAGTTCGAGGAATACGACGTCAACGCCGACCAGTATCTGCGCACGGGCGAGCCGATCCCTGACGCCACGTGGGCCGAGCTGCAGCACGCCGACGCGATCCTTTTCGGCGCCGTCGGCGACCCACGCGTCAACGACGCCGCCTACCTCGCCGGCGTATTGCTCAGGCTGCGCTTCGAGCTCGACCTGTATGTGAACATGCGCCCCGCGAAGCTCTACGACGACCGCCTCTCACCTCTGCGCCGCGAGGACCGGCGAAGAATCGACCTCCTCATCGTGCGCGAGAACACCGAGGGCCTGTACGTCGGCATGGGGGGCCGCTTCAAGAAAGGCACCCCAAGCGAGGTGGCCGTCCAGGAGGACCTAAACACCCACCGCGGCGTGACGAGGATCATCGACTACGCGTTTCAGGTGGCGAAGCGCGAGGTCGTCATGGTCGACAAGTCCAACGCCATGACGTACGCAGGCGCCCTCTGGCAGGAGAGGTGGAAGGCGGTCGCCCAGAAGCACCCCAGCGTCAAGACCCGTCACCTGTACGTCGACGCCGCGGCCATGCAGCTAGTTCGCGACCCGACCCAGTTCGAAGTCATCGTCACCGGCAACCTGTTCGGCGACATCCTTTCCGACCTGACCGCCGAGCTGATCGGGGGAATGGGTGTCGCCCCCTCGGGCAACATCAACCCGGAAACCAGGCGCGGCCTGTTCGAGCCGGTCCACGGCACGGCTCCGGACATCGCCGGGAAGGGCGTCGTGAACCCGATCGGGGCCATTTTGAGCGCCTCTATGATGGTGAGACACCTGGGTCACACAGAAATGGCTAGCGCGATCGAGGGTGCGGTCGAAGCAGCCATCCGCGCGGGCAAGACCACGCGCGATCTCGGTGGCGGACTCGCGACCTCAGAGTGCGGTACTGCCGTGGCGAGGAGGCTCAGGGACTAGACGATGGATATGACGATGACCGAGAAGATCCTGGCCCGCGGGGCGGGGCGCGACAGCGTGCGACCCGGCGACCTCTTGCTGGCCAGGGTCGACTTCGCAATGGGCCACGACCTGACCATTCCCCCCGCGGGCAAGATCATGCGCGAACAGATGGGGGCCGAAAAGATCTGGGACCCGGATCGCGTGGCGGTCACCCAGGACCACTTCCAGCCGGCGAAAGACGCGGCCAGCGCCACGCTCGGTCGCCTCACGCGAGAGTTCTCGCAGCAGATGGGCGTCAAGTGGTATTTCGAGGTGGGGCAGGGAGGCATCTGCCACACCGTGCTGCCCGAGAACGGACTGGTCCTGCCCGGCGAGCTCGTAGTCGGCGCCGACTCGCACTCGTGCACGTACGGCGCGCTGAACAACTTCGCCACCGGCATCGGTTCGACCGACCTGGCGTGCGTGTTCGCGTTGGGCGAGCTCTGGTTTCGCGTCCCGGAGACTCTGAAGTTCGTCTATCACAACCGGCTCAAGGAATGGGTCGAGGCCAAGGACCTGATCCTCTATGTGATCGGCCAGATCGGCGTCGACGGCGCGCGGTCGAAGGCGATGGAGCACACCGGCGAGGCGCTGCGCTACATCGACATGGAAGCGCGGCTGACCATGACCAACATGGCGATCGAAGCCGGCGCGAAGAACGGGATCATGGAGTTCGACGAGGTCACGAAGGAATACCTCGACGGTCGTGCGAAGCGGCCATACACCCCCGTGACCTCCGACCCCGACGCGGAGTACGAGAAGGTCTTTCCTTTCGACGCCGAGAGGGTCGAGCTCGGAGTGGCGAAGCCAATGTCGCCCGACAACTACGCGCCTCTCTCCGAGGTGGCCGGCACGAGGCTCGACCAAGTGTTCATCGGATCCTGCACCAACTCACGAATCACCGACCTGCGCCGCGCAGCCGCGGTGCTGGAAAACCACAAGGTTGCGCCAGGCGTGCGCCTGATAATCACGCCCTCGTCGCACCAAGTCGCGATTCAGGCCGAGAAAGAGGGCCTGATTCGGACGTTCCTCGCCGCCGGCGCGGCGTGGACGACCGCCACGTGCGGCGCCTGCCTGGGCGGGCATATGGGAGTGCTCGGTGAGGGCGAGGTTTGCCTGAGCACGACCAACCGGAACTTCCCAGGCCGCATGGGCCACCCAAAGGCCCAGGTCTACCTCTCCAACCCGGCGGTCGCGGCGGCGAGCGCCGTGGCGGGAGTTATCACCCACCCCAGCGACGTGCTGCCTCACATGCCCGCCGCCTTCCGGTGAGGGCGCTGGCCGTCACCTGCGGGACGGTCGTCGCGTTCCTCGCCACAGTCACGCCGGTTTGGGCTGCCTCGACGCCGGGCCCAGCGACGATGCGCGCAGCGCTGGCCGATCCCCTGGAGAAGGATTTCACCGAACAGGCGATGGGGACCTCGGCGAGTCTGCTGCAGGGGCCGTTCGATGCCGCCACCTACGCGCAGAGTGCGGCCTCGGATGTGAAGTCGCGCGCAAGTCTGCTCCTGGCCCTTCACCAGTACGGTTTCGTCACAGGTTACGGACGCAACTGGTACAAGTCGCGGAGGTCCGAGCTCATGGAGGAGCTGCTGATGGTCTTCGCAAGCGATTGGGGAGCTCAGACGACGGCCAGCAGCAGCAAGTCGACGTATGCCAGCGACCCCACGACTCAATCCTTCTTCGACCCCCAGCTCATGTACGGCGCCTACGGCTTGACCGTCAACGAGGGTGGTTACCACTGGACGGTTGTCATCTTCACGAAAGGCAACGACATGTTCGTGATCGAGCGTGGCGCACCCAGTGACTACCCGACCTCGCAGGCCACGGCTCAAGCTCGCCAGATGTTCGACGTCGCCCCGGCCCGCTTCGACGTAAGGGATCAGAGCCCCCTCGGATTCATCGGCCCCAATTTCCGTCTGATCGCGATCGGAGCGCTCGTTGTCATGCTGATGACCGCGTGCGCGATCGCCGTGGTCCTGTTCGTCGTCTTTTCACGACAACAGGAGCAGCCGTAGCCGTGACCCTGCCCAAAGTCATCCGCGGCAGAGCCTGGAAGTTCGGCGACAACATCGATACCGACCAGATCATCCCGGCGAAGTACGCGATCTACTCCCTCGACGAAAAGGAGTTGGGCAAGCACGCGATGGAGGGCGTTCCGGGCCGTGACACGTGGGCATCGCAGATCACGCAGGGCGACATCATGGTCGGCGGCTCGAACTTCGGCTGCGGCTCGTCACGCGAGATCGCGCCGGTCGCGATTCGCGGCGCGGGCATCGCGCTGGTCGTGGCCGACTCCTTCGCCCGCATCTTTTTCCGGAACGCGATCAACATGGGCTACCCGATCCTGCAGTCGCCGCAAGCCGCGGAGGCGGTGGAGGAAGGTGATGAGCTCGAGGTCGACCTGGAGGAAGGCGTGATCCGCAACTTCACGAAGGGGGACGAATATCGCGCCGAGCCATTCCCGAAGTTCATGAACGACCTTCTGCGCATGGGCGGGCTCGTACCCTGGGTGCGCAAGCGTCTCGAGGAGCGCAGGAAGATGGCGGCAGCGCGTGGATGACGTCAAACCCGTCGAGCTGCAAGAGCCGCTCGAGGCTCTGGCTCGCGATCCGAAACGCTTCTCTCACGATCTGAAGTTCCCGCCGGCCGAAAAGATCCGCGTGTATGACGACACGCTGCGCGACGGCGAGCAGATGCCCGGCGTCGCCATCACCCCGAAGCACAAGTACGAGCTGGCTCGAATGCTGTCCGATATCGGCGTGCACGTCATGGACGTCGGCTTCCCTTCGGTTTCAGAAGGCGAACGCGAGACGTTGCGGCTCGTCCTCGAGGGGCGCAAGCGCGGCGCGATCAGGCCCGACCTGGAGGTCGTATGCATGATGCGCTCGACCAGGGGTGACATCGACGCGACCATGCGCGTGATCGACGGGCTGGGTTACCCGCGCGACGAGGTGACGTATTTCATCTTCACATCCGCCTCGGACCTGCATGTCAAATACAAGCTCGGCAAAACGCTGCTCCATCGCGACGGGATTCCCGAGTCGGAGTGGCTCGAGCTGCCGGTCTCCTATTACCGCGAGGCCAACCTACGCATGATGTGCGAGGCGATCAGGTACGCGCGCGAGCACGGCGCGACCTCGATCGAGTTCGGGGGCGAAGACGGCAGCCGCGCCGACGTCGACTACATCAGCGAGATCCATCGGGAGGGCCTGAAGGCGGGCGGCACGCGGCCGTCGACGCCGGACACCGTTGGCTGCTACTCGCCGTTTGCGGTGCGCGAGTACATCCCGGCGATCAAGGCCGCGGCACCTGACGCTCCGCTGGTCGTCCATTTTCACAACGACCTCGGCCTCGGCGCGTGGAACACAGTGATGGCGCTCGGCTCCGGAGCCGAGGTGTTCACGACCAGCGTCAACGGGATCGGAGAGCGAACCGGCAACGCGCCCATGCACCAGGTTCTGTTGCAGCTCCGCTATCTGTTCGGGATCGAGATCCCGGGCTTCAAGTACGAAAAGCTGCGAACCCTGGCGCGGACACTGGAGCGCATGAGCGGAGTTCCGGTCCAGCCGACGGAGCCGGGGATCGGCCTCAACGTCTTCAGCCACGAATCGGGCATCCACACCGCCGGCATGCTGATTCATCCCGCGATCTATCAGTTCATCCCTCCCTGGGACCTTGGCGCCGAGATCGCATACGTCTATGGCAAGCACTCCGGCGCGCTCGCGATTGAGCACGCGCTGCGTCACGCGGGCATCCGGCCGGAGCCGGAGCTGGTCGCGAAGGTGCTCGCTGAAGTCAAGCGGATCCGCGAGGAGCGCGCCGAGCGCAGCGATTTCTCAGAGTTCCATCGCCAGTACTACGATCACCTGAACCGTATGGGTCTGACGGCGGACGAGGTGGTCGACATCGCGAGGGCGCTGACGGCCTGAAGCCTCTCAGTGCTCGTCAGCCGGCCCGGCTTCTGAGAGACTGATTCCATGGCGACCACCACGCGCGCGGAACCCGTGACTCGCGAAGAGTTCCTGAACCTTCACCGCTGGATGTGCATGGCCAAAGCCCTTGACGACCGCATGCACATCCTGGTCAAGCAAGGACGCGCGCCGTTTGTCGGGTCGAGCCGCGGCCATGAGGGCATTCAGGTTGCGTCGACGGCGGCGATCGGCGCCAACGACTGGCTGGTGCCGCATTACCGAGGACTGGCCAACGCGATCGTGCGGGGGCTGACGATGAAGGAGTGGATGCTGGCGGTCTTCGCCAAGGCGGACGATCCGCTGTCCGCGGGCCGCAACCTCCCCGGCGGCTGCTACAGCTACCACAAACTGAAGATTGCGCCCGTCTCGCAGGTGGTGGCGAGCTGGATTCCCAAGGCCGCCGGCATTGCGTATGCCGCGAAGTTCATGGGCGACGACAGCGTGACCCTGTGCACGTTCGGTGACGGCGCCACCAGCCAGGGCGAGTTCCACGAGGGCGTCAACTTCGCGGCCGTGCACAAGCTACCGGTGGTCTTCGTCTGCGAGAACAACAGCTACGCAATCTCGGTGCCGATCCGGCTTCAGATGGCCAACCCGAATGTGGCCGACCGGGCCGCCGGCTACGGGATACGTGGCGTGACTGTGGACGGGACCGACGTGTCGGCATGCTTCGAGGCCGCGCGCGACGCGGTCGCAAGGGCCCGGCGAGGGGAGGGGCCGACTCTGATCGATGCCAAGATCTGGCGCATCAACTCACACACATCCGAGGACAACCAGCTCAAGTACCGCACCAAAGAAGAGCTCGAGGAGGCCGCGCGTCACGATCCCATCGTCCGCTTCACGGCGTGGCTCGTCGAGCGCCGGTGGATCACCGCCCCGGGCGCCGCCGGGGTCCAGGCGGTCTGCGACCGGGACGCGTCCGACGCTGCCGATTGGGCAGAGCAGCAGCCCGACCCCCTGCCCGAAGACACGCTCAAACACGTCTTCGGCTAGAGCGGCCCAACTCGACCCAAACTCGGGAACGCAAAGTTAGACTGACGAGCGACTTTGGACAAAGACCCCGCCGAGTCAAACGATTCGACACCGCGTCCACCCGCCGAGGACGAGCCTGCCGCTGCCGTCCCGACCAGCGAGACCACGCCGGTATGGGCGCACACCGTGCCGGTCGAGCCGGCCGAGGACGCAGATGCCGTGCCGGCGGTGCCGATGCAGAAGGGCGACCCCGACTGGTCCAAGACCGACCCGCCGGCTAACGGCGAGAGCTCCGCGGCGACGGCTGAGAAACCAGCCCCGGAGTGGGCGCAGACCGTGCCGACGTCTCCAGGTGAACCCCTTGGGGAGAGCCTCGCCCCCGAGGAGGCCGACACCGTGCCGCCGGCTGCCAAGGAGACCGTGGAACCCGCGCAGGCCATCGAGGAACCACTAGTAGATTTCACGCCACTTGCGCTGACCGAGCCCGAACCTCTGGCGGCCGAGCCCGAACCTCTGGCGGCCGAACCCGAACCTCTGGCGGCCGAGCCCGAACCGATTGCGGCCGAGCCCGAACGGGTGGCGGCCGAGCATGAACCGGCGGCGGCTGAGGCTGAACCGACGGCCGTGGAGCCCGAGCCGGTGGCCGCTGAGCATGAACCCGCGGTGACCGAGCCACCCAAGGTTGTAGCCGCCGACCCAGCCAGAGCCACGTGGCCGCCCGCAGCCGAGACGGCGCCGGCCCCGCCACAAGAAACAGACATCTGGCCGCCTGAGCCTCCCACTGAGAAGGCCATGCCTGTGTGGCCGCCGCCCTCGGAGCTCGAGGATCCGGCAATGCCGGCTCAGGCCATTCCGAGCTGGCCGGACTCCTTCGACGAGCCCGCGGCCTCGGCTCCGGCGCCTCCGACGCCGCAGACTCCAGCGCAGGCAGCCCCCACACCGCCGACCATCACACCTCCTCCTACGACCAAGCCGCTCGCGGCGGAGGCTTCACCGCCACCAGCACGACCGGCGTCTCCGCCGCCCGCGCCTCCGGCGCCGGCACCTGCCGCGCCCGCGCAATCAGGCGCGGCGGTACGACCGGTATGGGCACCCGGGCCGGCCCAGGAGCCGGTGACCCACGCGCAGGCACTGGAGCCGAGGGCGGTGCAGGTCCCGGCGTGGGCGCCCAGGGTCCCGCTGGCGGCCGAGCCTGGCACGCCGACATGGTTTTCGCCGAAGGAGTCGATACCGCATGCGACGACTGCGCAGCCCGCTGCGCACCCGTCGCCCTCGCCGGCGCCCACGCCGCCTATGCCAATCCCACCAGGTGGCGGCCACCTGCCGGTGGCCCCTATCCCGGCCCCAGCACCACCGGCGGCGCCGGGCCAACGGGGCGCGAGCAAGCCGTCGTGGGAGGTCGTCCAGCAGCACAGCACCGACAAGTACGCGAAGATCACGCAGCCTCCGAATCCCGAGGACCGCTCGTACGCGGAGTGGTTTGCCTGGGCGAAGCGGGGTGGAGCGCCGGCCAGCGCGTGCCACGCGGCAGCGCAGGGCGCGTTCAAAGCCCTTTCGGCGGGCAAGGACGTCGCCACCGCGGTGCAATGGGCCACGGCCGCGATGAGCCGGCCGCCCGAGCAGGTCTCATACACGCGCCAGACGTACTGCGCCTGGTTCTCGCTGGCGAACATCGACCTCAACCTCGACCAGCACAAAGCCCACGCATTTGCAAATGCCGCATTGCAGGCGCTGGACGCGGGGCAAGACGCGTCGGCCGCGCACGCCGCCGGGCTACACGCCGCCGGGATCCGCTAACGCAAAGAGCGGACATGCCGGCTGGCGGCGGTGCCCACGGCGCACAGCAGCATCATTCCGCCGGCGATCAGAAAGAGCAACGTCGCGTTGACTTGCGCGAGAGCACCCGAGGCCGCATAGGAAACCGGCGTCAGGCCCATCGACGCAAGCATCACGAGCGACATCACCCTGCCCTGCATGGCTCGATCGGTCCGGCGCTGCAACCAGCTGATTCCGTACGTGATCACGACCCCGTTGCTGATCCCTGAGATGCCCATCAGTAGGGTCGCGGGGAGCAGGGACGGGACTGTGCCAACCCCGACAATGCCCAGACCCAGCCACGTGCACAGCAAGACCAGGAGCATTCCAAATCGCTTCGGCGGTGGCACGAAGCCCGCTCCGATGGCGCCTGCCGTCGCACCGACGCCCCACGCTCCGAAGAGGATTCCGAGACCGGCGGCGCCGGCACCGAAACGGCCATGGGCCAGCGTCGGCAGTCCGACGCCTAGCGCCCCGCTCGCGGCGAAGTCGACTACCGCGACCACGATCAAGGTCACGCGGATGCCAATGTCCGACCACGCGTAGCGCAGTCCCGCCACGATCTGTCCGCCAAGACCACCGTCAGCATTCGCCTTACGCGCCGTGCCCTTTTGCGCCGCGGGAAGCCACAGGACGAAGAGGAGGCCTAGAGCGAAGCAAGCGGCGTCGCCCGCCAGCGCCCAACCAGTACCGAAGGCGGCCACGATGACGCCGCCTAGAACCGGACCAGCAATGATCGACCCCTGGCCCGTCACGTTCAGGACTGCGTTCCCAGCCTCGAGCTCGCGGACGGCGACCACGGTCGGCAGGATTGATTGGCGAGCCGGCATGAAGAATGCGTCTGCCACACCAAGGACGAGGCTTATGACGTAGACCTGCCACATCTGCGCATGCCCGGTCAGCACCAGGTAGGCGAGAGGTGCGACGGAGGCGGCCCGCAGCGCCATCGCACCGAGCATGGTCACGCGAGCGGAGAAACGGTCTGCCACGGCACCTCCGACCACCATCAGCACGGCTCTGGGCACAGCGCCAACGACGAGTACAGTGCCGAGGGCGAGGCTCGAGCCGGTGAGCTGAAGGACAAGCCATGCCATCGCGATGACGCTGAAGAAGTAGCCCAGCAGCGAGAGCGACGAAGCGAGCCACAGCTTGACGAAGGACTCTGATGCGAAGACTGACCATGGCCGCGGTCGCGGGAGCTCGG
>DATEGC010000009.1:0-2577 GCA_035280285.1 Candidatus Dormiibacterota bacterium
CCGGCCGAACGCCTCGCCAATGAGCACGGTCCAGTCCTCCGGATCCATGCGCTCGGCGATCGAGGTCGAGCCCGCGATATCCGCGAAAAGCACCGTAAGTGGCCGCCGCTCGCTCGCCGCCGCCGGCCGCGCCGGGGTGGAGGCGTCTGAGACGCTCATGCTGGCGAGCAGATGGTAAAGCCGTCGCGATGGAGCTGTTTTGGAGAAGCCGGCCAACTGGGCCCTGCCTAGCATGCGGCGCATTAACGGGGCTCGCCGTGATGTGTATTCATCCGCGATGCTCCGCCGGAGCTCTCATGGACGAAGAGCATATGTTCTCTCCACAACCCGAACGCCTCATCCAGTAGCCGTCGATATCTTTGAACCGGCACCGCCCGACACGCCACTCTCGTCCGTCTCGGTTGGCAATGATCCGGAGCTTGCGCAGTCGCCGGACGCTCGCGATGACGCCGCCCGTTCGGCGGATGTTCGCCCTATGTTTAGTCCTCAAGATCGCTCGTCAGTTCGGGATGGGTGGCCTGAAAACTCTTGAAAGTCACCTGAGCGGGCCCCGCGGGGCCTGGAGCAGCGGAGCTTCGAATTCCTGGCCGACCGCGGTGGTCAGCATCTCCAGATAAGCAGTTGGGCCGTCGCCGTGACTGACCTCTTGCAAGGCAACGCCGCGCGCAAAGGCCGCACAACTTCAACGTCACAGGGGAGGCGAGCCGGTCTGAACGCAGCTGCGGCTGCGAGCGAGTGGTGACGCCAGGCCGCTCTGCGACAGACGGTTGAAATGGGGCTCAAACCCGCTGGCTTGAGTCTAAGATCGCGGTTCAGGACCATCGCCATGTCACAGACCGACGACATCGCCGCCAGACAGGCCGCACGCGCCGCGCTTGGCCTGGCGATCGGCCGGCGCGCCGAAGAGGTCTACGAGCGGACGATCGCGCAGTTGTACAGCAAAGGCCAGGCAGTCCATCCGAGCGCCGCGTACCTCGACTACCGTTGGGGCCGGAGCGTGGTTGGGACACTTCTTATCGCCCGCTGGCTCGTCAGCGGCATTGCCGCCGACAAGGATGAGATCGAATGGGTGACCAGAAGCGGTGGCGCGGCGGCACGCGAGGGGATACCACTGGTCGAGACCACTCGGGGACACCACCTTTGGCGAGAAATCTTGATCGAGGTCACCCGTGAAGAAGCCGCGCGCCTTCACACGCCTGGTCAGACCGTGGCCGAAGTTCTGCAAACGATCCACGCCAACGCAGACGCAAGCCTCGTCCGCATAGCCAACTCGTACGACACGCAACTGCGCAACACCAACGCTGAGCTCGCGCGAGCAAGCAAGTTCAAATCAGAGTTTCTGGCCAAGATGAGCCATCAGCTGCGCACACCGTTGACGGCGATCATCGGCTTCTGCGAGGTGCTGTCCAATGGTATGGACGGTGAGCTCAACAAAGATCAGGCCGAAGATGTCATCCAGATCCATAGGAGCAGCCTCGTCCTGCTCGAGCTGGTCAACGACATTCTGGACCTTGCGAAGATTGAGGCCGGCAAGGTCGAGATCGCGCGTGATCCGGTCGACCTCCCCGCGGTCGTCGACCAGGTGATCAGCAATCTATGCCAGATCGCGGAGAGCAAAGCCCTGACGCTCACCAGCAGCATCTCTGCGGCCACCCCGACGGTGATGGGGGACACAATCCGCATTCGCGAGGTGCTGACCAACCTCGTTTCGAACGCCATCAAATTTACGCCTGCTGGATCCGTGACGATCAGCAGCGTGCGCAGAGACTCGATGGCAGAAATCTCCGTGATCGACACCGGCATCGGCATTGGGAAGGAGGCGCATGAGCGCATCTTCGAAGAGTTCAGGCAAGCAAGCGATAGCGTCGCGCGCACTTATGGAGGCACTGGTCTCGGCCTGTCGATCGCGCGCAAGCTGGTAGAGCTCCAGGGCGGACGGATGGGAGTCGAATCGGAACCGGGCAAGGGATCCCGATTCTGGTTCACGTTGCCAATGCCGTTGCGAGTGACAGCAGCAGCGTGAGGCTATAGGCCTTCAGCTGCCTCGAAATTGAGGCTTGCACTTACCGGCGAAGCCGGCGTAGGGGTGAAACGCCCTGAAGTGGTCGGCAGCCGTCAGCAGCGAATGCGTGAAAGCCTCCATTTCAGTGGCGGTCGAGTAATCCCTGAACGTGGCAGGCTTGCGATCAGCGTCTGAGTGCCTGATCTGACTCGGATCTCAGCCAACCGTTCGGCATCGATTGAAGCAAAGTCAGCCCCGACACCGCTTTCGATAGGCGTGGACGATCACCCGCAGAGAAGTCCGATCAGTGCGAAGATCAAGTGGGTTCAGGCTATCTGGGAGGGTAGACATGGAAGGCAAAGTCGGAGATCGTGTAGTAGTCGAGTCGGAGCGGGCGGGGCGGTCGGCACGCGAGGGCGAGATCCTGGAGGTCCTAGGCGGTGGCTTAGACGTCCACTACCGCGTCCGCTGGAAAGACGGGCACGAAAGCACGCTCTTCCCCAGCGCCGGTAGCGTGACGATCATTCGAGTGGCGTCCAAGGTATCGGCGCCTCGGTCGGCACGGAAGCGTGTGA
>DATEGC010000010.1:0-29208 GCA_035280285.1 Candidatus Dormiibacterota bacterium
TGACCGTCGGCACCTCGGGTGCAGCCGGCTGGTGACCGCGGCGCCTGCGAGCGGTCACTATCTCGGCGAGGGCCAGCAGCGCGATCTCCTCCTGGCTAGCTCCTCGTGTCTTGCCGGCGGGCGTTCTGATCCGGCCAAGGGTCGCCTCGTCAAGGCCGCGTCCGCGAAGCTCCTCGCGCACGGCCCCGGCGCGCCTCGTGCTGGCGATCAGACCTACATTGACGGCGGGGTGGCTCAGCACCGCCTCGAGCGCGTCTTCGTCGTAATGACCCATCGTGGCCACCACTGCCCAACTGTCGTCGCCGGGATTGGCCGCCGCTAGATCAAGACTGCCCAGCACCAGGTCCGCGCCCGCGAAATCTTCCGGTTTGGAGCCTGGATGGACCGAACACGTCCTGAAGCCGGCGAGGGCGCCCATCTGGATCAAAGTCCTCGCCGCGGGGCTGTCCCCAAACACGAGCAACAAAGGACGGGGGCGATGCGGCTCAATGAAGATGTCAAGCGATCCACCGCTTGGACAGGTGGTCGCGATCGTCAGCTCACCCCGCCTACGAGTCGATTTCACCTCGGGACCCGCCACGATGCGAACCAGCTGCGGGGTTCCCTCGGCAAGCGCGCGCAGCGCTTCGCGCCGAACGACAGGCTCTGAGCAACTGCCGCCAATCCATCCGCGCAGGCGGCCGTCGGCGGTGATCAACGCCTTGTCGCCGGGGCGCGCCGAAGTCGGCGCTTCGCACCGCACCACGGTGGCCAGCACACACGGCGTGCCAGTGGCGGCGTACTCCCGTAGCAGGTCGAGCAGATCGTCCGCTATTCGGTTACTCCTTTCGACCGGAGCGCGGCCCACACTTTGTCTGAGGTGACCGGCATGTCGATGTTCGTGATGCCGTACGGCGAAAGCGCATCGATCACGGCGTTTACGTATGCCGCCGGCGATCCGACCGTGGCTGACTCACCAACGCCCTTCGCCCCAAGCGGATGGTGCGGCGAGGGCGTGACGGTTTCCCCGATCTCAAACTTTGGTGTCTCCCAGGCGGTCGGGAGAAGGTAGTCGATGAAGTTGGAGCCGATGCAGTTGCCTTCGTTGTCAAACGTGATGAGCTCCATGAACGCGATTCCGAAACCCTCAGTGAGCCCGCCTTGAATCTGGCCCTCGACGATCATGGGATTGATCCGGACCCCGCAATCGTCGACTGCGACCATTCGCCTCACCTTGACCTGCCCAGTGCCCTTGTCGATGTCAACGACGACCGCATAGGTGCCGAAGGGGTAGGTCATGTTTGGCGGATCGTAGTAGTGCACACCCTCCAGGCCTGGTTCCATGCCCTCCGGCACATTCGTATACGCGGCGAAGGCCAGCTCCTGAATCGTCTTGGCGCGGTCGGGCGAGCCCTTGACGTAGAACTTGCCCCGCTCCCACACGAGATCCTCTTCGGCCGCTTCGAGCAGGTGAGAGGCAAGCTTGCGCGCTTTGTCCCGAAGCCGCCGGCTGACCATCGCCGTAGCTGCACCCGCGACCGGCGTGCTGCGCGAGGCATATGTGCCCAACCCGTAGGGCGCCGTATCGGTGTCACCCTCCTCGACGGCGACATCCGCAGCGGGAATGCCGAGTTCCTCGGCCACGATCTGCGCAAACGTCGTCTCATGGCCCTGCCCCTGGGACTTGGTCCCCATCCTGAGGAGCGCCTTGCCTGTCGGGTGCACGCGAAGCTCCGCGCTGTCGAACATGCGCAGACCGAGAATGTCGAAGTCCGCGCCGTGACCGGCTCCGACAACCTCGGTGAAGCTCGCGATGCCGATGCCTGTCACCTCACCCTTCTTTCTCCGCGCCGCTACGTCCTTGCGTAGCTCGTCGTAACCCAGTTTCTCGAGGGCCACGTTCATCGCCTTGGGGTAATCACCGCTGTCGTAGATCCAGCCGGTCGCTGATGTGTAGGGAAACTGTTCGGGCTTGACGAAGTTCTTCATGCGGAAGTCGGCCTGGTCGAGGTCGAGCTCGATCGCCGCGTTGGTGACGAGCCGTTCGATGAGATAGCTGGCCTCGGTGACCCTGAATGAGCACCGGTAAGCCACGCCACCAGGCGCCTTGTTGGTGTAGTAGCCGTCGGCGGTGATGTGCGCATTGGGGATGTCGTATGAGCCGGTCACGATATGGAACAGACCCGCCTTGAACTTTGATGGCTGGGCGTCCGAGAAAAATGCGCCGTTGTCACTATCGAGGTGGACGCGTAGCGCTGTCATCTTGCCGTCCTTATCCACCGCCAGGTCGCCCGTCATGTGGTAGTCGCGCGCGAATCCAGTCGAGATGAGATTCTCATTCCGGTCTTCGATCCACTTCACTGGGCGGCCAATCAACAGACTTGCCGCGGTGGCGACTACGTAGCCCGGGTACACGGGCACTTTGTTGCCGAAGCCGCCCCCGATGTCGGGCGAGACGACGCGAATGTTCTGCTCCGGCAGGCCTGTGACCAATGCGAACACGGTGCGAATCGCGTGTGGGGCCTGACTGGTCATGTAGATCGTGGCTTTGCCCGTGGCAGGGTTGACGTCGGCGACGCAGCCACATGTCTCCAGCGGGGCCGGATGGCAGCGCGGGTAGAAGGTGTGCAGCCTGATCACGGTGGCTGCTTTGGCAAATGCCGCCTGCGTTGCCGCCTTGTCACCGGACTCCCAGTGGTAGATGTGGTTGTCCTTCTGACCTTCCTTCTCGTCGCGGATCAGCGGTGCGCCGGCGGCTTTTGCTCCGTCCGGGCTCGTAACCGCGGGCAGGATGTCGTAATCGACGACGATCGCGTCGCGAGCATCCTCCGCGTGGTACTTCGTATCGGCGATGACGGCCGCCACCTCCTGGCCCTGGAAGCGGACCTTGTCGGTGGCGAGCACAGCCTGGGTGTCATAGCTGAGCGTCGGCATCCAAGCCAGCTTGTGCTGGGCCATGAGCTCTCCCGTGACCACCGCGACCACTCCCGGCATGTTGGCTGCCGCGCCAGTGTCGACGGACTTGATTCGGGCGTGCGCGTGCGGGCTGCGCAGGATCGCCATGTGCAGCATGCCCGGCAGTGCGAGGTCGTCGATGTAGTTGCCCTTGCCGCGTAGAAAGCGTCCATCCTCTTTGCGCTTGATGGATTCTCCGATGCCGCCGTGTTGGTGCATCGTGGTGCTCACTCGCCACCTCCCGCCGCGACAGCCGCCGGCACATCCACCGCCGCCGCCGCCTTCTTGAGCTTCGCGGCATGACGGATCGCCTTGACGATGTTCATGTACCCCGTGCAGCGGCATATGTTGCCGCTAATCGCCCAGCGGATCTCTTCTTCGGTTGGATCCGCGTTCTGCTCCAGCAGTGCGGTGCCGACCAGCATCATGCCCGGCGTGCAGAACCCGCACTGGAGCCCGTGCTCCTCGTGAAAGCCGACCTGCACCGGCGACAGCGCGCCGCCCTGAGCAAGGCCCTCCACGGTCGTGATGTTTCGTCCTGCTACCTGGACGGCGAGCAGGGTGCACGACTTGACCGGCTCCCCATCCAGAAGCACGGTGCAAGCCCCGCAGCCGGAGGTGTCGCAACCGACGTGGGTGCCTGTGAGGGCCAGGTTGGCGCGGAGGAAGTCGACGAGCAGCACACGGGCTTCAACCTCGTCGGTGTGCTCGGTTCCGTTGACGCGCATGGTTACCTTCACGCCTTAACCTCCTGGGCCCGGCCGAGCGCGGTCCTCAGGCCGCGCTGGACGAACACGCGCACCACGTCCTTCTTATATGCGGCGCTGCCGCGGATATCGTCTTTGGGATCGGCCGCGGCAGCGGCGAGGCGCGCCGCTTCGGCGATGACCTGATCAGTTGGCTCCTCGCCGATCAGCGAATCCTCTGCCGCCGTGGCCTTGAGGTTTGCGGGACCGACCGCGGTCAGCCCGATGCCCGCCCTGGCGACCTTGCGACCGCTCAGCTCAATCTGCACGGCAACGGCGACGGTGGCGAAGTCACCCACCTTCCGCTCCAGCTTGAGATAGGCACCGCCGGCCGGGCCGGTCGGGACCGGAATCCGGATCTCGGTCACCATCTCCTCGGCCGTCAAGGCGGTCGCAAATGGGCCACGGAAGAAACCTGTCGCCGGGATCAGGCGCTCGCCATTCTCCGATTGGGCGACGATCTCAGCCGCCAGCGCCAGCATCACCGAGCCCCAGTCGCCCGCGGGGTCTGCGTGGCAGAGGGAGCCGGCGACCGTCCCACGGTTGCGCACCAGCGGGTCGGCGATCCAGTGGGCGGCCTCGGCAAGAATGGGAAACATGCGCCTTAGATCGGAATTTCGCTCGATGTCGACGTGGCGCACGAGTGCTCCGATCCGCACCTGACCGTCATGACGGTCGACTCCGTCCATCGCGGGCAACCGACCAATGTCCAGCACCAGTGCCGGTTGGGCAAAGCGCAGCTTGAGCAGCGGGATCAGACTCTGGCCGCCCGCCATGACCTTGGCCGCATCGCCTCGTTGTTTGAGGATGCCAAGCGCTTCCCCGAGTGTGGTGGAGGCGCGATACTCGAAAGCGGCTGGAACCATCGACTCAACCTCCAGTGAAGCGCGGTGGCGAGCAGTAGGCGGGCGCCTGAGCGTCCTGGCATGGGATATAGCACCGGCTGTTTGCGATGTCAAACGCCTTGCACGATCCGATGGCGCGTGGACCTATTACCTGGCGCAAAGTTGCCGCCACGACCAGCGCTCTTGTTCGACGCCGGCCTCCATTGGACTGTTCTGCACAGGTCGTGGATTGCGACCCACCACTGGGTCGAGGCAAGCGCCAGGCCGCGGGACGAGATCCGGCGGAGTTGTGTCTTAGAGCAGGGCCTTCTCCGTCTCAGCGTCGAAGAGATGCAGCCGCCGCATGTTGATCCCGAGACGCACCTTCTCGCCGACGCTCGCCTTGAGCTGCGGATCGACCCTGGCCGTGACGTCGTCGGCCCCCACCTTGCCGTACAGGTACTGGTCCGCGCCCAGCACTTCGCACACTTCGACCTTGAGCTCGACCCCAGCCCCGTTCGCGGAAGCGCTCGCCATGAAGTCCTCGGGCCTGATGCCTAGAAAGCCGCGGGCCGTGTTGGGTGCCTTGGGCAGGGTGACTTCGAAGCCGGAGGCCTTGGCCGTGTGGTCGGTGACGGTGACCGGGAGGAAGTTCATGCGCGGGCTCCCGATGAAGCCCGCAACGTACATGTTGAGCGGGTCGTCGTAAATCTCGCGCGGCGAAGCCACCTGCTGTAGAACGCCGTCCTTCATGACCGCGATCCGATCGCCCATGGTCATCGCCTCTACCTGGTCGTGGGTGACGTAGATGAAGGTGGTGCCCAGCCGCTGATGCAGCTTCTGCAGCTCGATCCGCGTCTCGACCCTCAGCATGGCGTCCAGGTTGGACAGCGGCTCGTCGAGCAGGAAGACCTGAGGGTGGCGCACTATCGCGCGGCCCAGGGCGACCCGCTGACGCTGGCCACCCGAGAGCTGCCGCGGCTTGCGGGCGAGGAGGTGGTCGAGCTTGAGGATTCGGCCCGCCTCCTTGACTCGCTCCTCGATCTCGGCCCTGGGCGCGCCGCGCATCTTGAGGCCGAAAGCGATGTTGTCGAAGACGCTCATGTGCGGGTAGAGCGCGTAGGACTGGAAAACCATCGCCACGTCCCGGTCACGGGGGGGCATCTCGTTGACGACTCGATCCCCGATCTTGATCTCGCCGGCGGTGATCTCTTCCAGCCCGGCCAGCATCCGAAGCGCGGTGGACTTGCCGCAGCCGGACGGCCCCACCACGACCATGAACTCGGTGTCCTGGACGAATAGGTTGAGATCGTCGACCGCCTTGGTCTCGGCCGAGAACATCTTGGTGACGTGTTCGTAGGAGACGGACGCCACGGAAAGATCCTAATACGCTTGGGCCCTAGCAACCCGACACGGACGCCCGCGAAGAGGACGGGGTAGGCTAGGCCCACTTTTGCGGGTCGCACGCGTCCCCTGGTCACCCCTCCTGCTGCTGAGCCCGGCCCTCCTGTTCGTGGTCGTATTCATCGCGTTCCCCGTCGGCACTGAGCTTTGGTTCAGCGTCAGCAACGCCCAGGTCGGTGAGCTCGGGAGTTTCGTCGGCGCGTCGAACTTCACCTACCTGGTGCAGCAGGGGACCTACCACGACGCTCTCATCAACACGACCGTGTACACAGCGGTCAGCATCGGCGCCAAGGCCGTCCTGGGCATGGCGCTGGCCCTGGCCCTTGCGCGCTCGTTTACGGGCCGCCGGCTGGTCTATGCCCTGATTTTCCTGCCCTTCATATTTCCGACCGTCACCGGCACGATGGCCTGGTACTACTTTTTCAGCAACGTCCACGGCGCAATCAACTGGACGCTGATGACCTGGGGGTTGAGCCGGGATGGGATCGACTGGCTTGGCAGCTTCGGCCCGCTGCCGATGGCCAGCCTGATCACGGTCAACGTCTGGCACGGGGTCGGCCTGTTCGTGATCCTGCTCCTGGCCGGCCTTCGCTCGATCCCCCGTGATGTCCTCGACACGGCTCTAGTGGACGGCGCCCGCGAATGGCAGCGGTTCGTCCACGTCATCCTGCCCTTGCTCCGACCCGCATTCGCGTTGGCGGCGGTCCTTTCGATCATGGGCACCTTCGGCGATTTCGCCATCGTCCACGTCCTCACGAACGGCGGGCCGGCCAATCACACGCAGACAGTCACGCACATGGCGTTCCTGGTCGCCCTTCGCGACGGCGACCTGGGCGTCAGTTCGGCGATCGCGTTCTCGCTGATCCCTGTCTATCTGGTCGCGGTGGCGTACATGTTGAGGACGGTCGTCCGCGTGTGATCGCCCGCCGCATCGGTTGGGCGTTGTTCCTGGGGATGATGGTCGCCTTCGCAATGCTGCCCCTCTACTGGATGTTGGTGGTGTCTCTGAAAACGGGTAAGAGCCAGCTTGTCTCTGGCAACCCATGGTGGCCTGAAAACTTCACAGTGGACCACTACCGGGGGCTGCTCACAGATCCGAGCTTCGGGAGGCTGATCCTCAATACAGCGGTTGTGACCGGGATGACAATTGTGATCAGTCTTGTGGCCAGCATCCTGGCCGGATTCGCGCTTGTGTACTACCGACTGAAGCGGTCCCGTGGCATCGCGTTCGGCCTCTTCGCGAGCTATCTTCTCCCACCCGGGCTCCTCTTCCTTCCCATCGCCCTGATGCTGACCCATCTGCGGTTGACCGACTCAGTGCTCGCAATGATCATCACCTATCCGAGCCTGGTCATCCCCTTCGGCACCTGGGTCCTGTGGATGTTCTTCAATCGGCTGCCGACCGACGTGCTGGACCTTGCGCGCGCCGAGGGGGCGAGACCGATGCAGATCCTCCGCTACGTTCTGCTGCCACTCTCAGTGCCGGCCCTGGCGGCGGTCGCCCTCTTCGCGGTGGCGGTGGTCTTCAACGACTACCTCTACGCATTCACGCTGGTCAACGATCCGAACAGCCGGACTCTGATGGCGGATGTGGGCAGCAACCTCGTCGACATCGACGATCCGGGACCGACCTTCGCCGAGATCATGCTAGGCATGGCTCCGATGGCGCTGCTGTGCGCTTTCTTTGCGGACACTTTTTCCAGGGGCCTGGCTACGGGCGTGGTCGAGTAGGCGTCAGCCCTTGACGGCACCTGCGGTCATGCCCGCGACAAAGTAGTCGACGAAGAACGAATACAGCAGCGCGACCGGGATCGACCCCAGCAAGGCCGCCGCCATCAGCTCGCCCCAGAAGAATTCATCGCCTTTGATGAGCTCCTGAGTTACCCCCACAGGGATTGTTTTGACGAGGCTGTCGTTCATGAAGATCAAGGCGTAGAGGAACTCGTTCCAGCTCAGCGTGAAGGCGAAAAGGCCGGCCGCGAGGATGCCTGGCAGCGCGAGCGGGATGGCAATCCGCATCATCGCCTGCAGCCTGGTGGCGCCGTCGACCAGAGCGGACTCTTCCAGCTCGCGCGGGATGCCCTTGAAAAAGCCCATGAGCATCCACGTGCAGAAGGGGATCAGGAAGGTCGGGTAGGTGAGGATCAGCGCCCAAAGGTTGTTGAACAGGTGTAGGTCGCGGATGACGAAGGTGAGGGGGAGGAAGAGCAGTGTCGGCGGCACCAGATAGGTCACAAAAATGCCCCAGCCGATGCTGTCGGCGCCGCGGTAGCGCAGGCGCGCCAGTGAGTAACCGGCCAGGATGCTGCAGAGGAGCGAGATCACGGTGGAGATGGTGGCCACGACCGCGGTGTTCAGCGCCCAGCGCGGGAAGTTGGTCTGCGTGAACAGGTGCTGATACCACCCGAGAGTCGGCTCGCGGACCCAGAGCGGGCTGACTGAGAAGTCGAACAGCTCCGACGCCGACTTGAAAGACGTGATGGCCATCCAGTAGAAGGGGAAGAGCATCACCAGGATGAAGACCAGCAGAGGGATGTAGATGCGGATCCAGCGCCCCAGCCGGCTGTCGCCGATCACCCGACCTGTGCCCGGCTTGCGCATCTTCAGCTTTCCGAATGACGGAGCTCCCGGGACGACCTCGCTCCTGACAGCCACTACTCGGGCCTCCGAAGGAGGAACAGCACGAGGGCCACCACGATCGTCAACAGAGGGAAGAGCACCAGCGAGATGGCCGCGCCGAGGCCGATAGCCCCACCTGGTATGCCCCACTGGTAGGACCAGAGCGAAAGCAGCTGCGTGCTGTTGTATGGGGCACCGTTGGTCAAAACGAACGGGCCCTGAAAGTCAGCGAACGTAAGGATCGTCGAGAGCAGCAGCACGACCAGCAGCACCGGTCTCAGGCTCGGCAGAGTGATGTAACGGAACTGCTGCCAGCGAGTGGCCCCGTCCACACGCGCCGCCTCATAGAGGTCGACCGGTACGGTCTGCAGGCCGGCCAGGAACGCAATCCCATAAAACGGCGTCCCACGCCAGATGTTGACGACGATCAGCGCCGCCATCGCGTTGGCCGGCACTCCCAGCCAGTTCGGCCCCGGGTAGGGAACCAGGTGGGTGTTCACGAGCAGCCAGTTGATGACGCTGAAGGTCGGGTCGAACATCCACCGCCAGGCTTCGTAGCTGAGCACTGTCGGGATGATGTAGGGCAGCAGCAGAGCCGCACGCGCGAAGCGCTGGAAGGGAAAGACCTGATTGAGCAAGAGCGCCATCGCCAGGCCCAGCCCCAGCTTGAAAACCGTCGTCACTCCGGTGTACAGGAAGGTGTTGACCACGGCTGTCCGAAACACGCTGTCGGTGAGGAAGGCGAACCGGAAATTGGCAAAGCCGATGTACTTGCCCAGGCTGCCCAGCTCGGAATCGCTCAAGGACAGGTAGAGCCCGAAGAGGAACGGATAGAGCAGGAAGACGCCCAGGATGAGGAGCGTCGGCCCAAGCAACAGGTAGCCGAGCGGCGCCTCGCGCTCAAAGATCCGAACCCGCCGCCCACGCCAGACCGCGACGCCGGGCGAGGGCCGGGTCGCGGTTCCCACTACAAGGGTCCCTGGCGAACTAAGGCCGTTCGAATATCGCCTTCAGCCGAGACTCCGCCTCCTTCACCGCGGCGTCCGCGTCGCCCGTGCCGCCGTTGGCGAGGGCCTTGGCGAACATGTCGGCGACGATGTACTGGGTTTGCGCCTGGGACGTCTTCTTGCTCGGCTGGGCAGGCCAGCCCGGCCACTTGCCCGGCGCCACCACGTCCTGGAAAGCCTTGAGCTTAGGGTCGGCGGTGAAGACGGGATCGCTGTGAAAGGCGACGAAGGGGCCGGCGTTGTAGCCGGCGGCGACAGTCGTCCACTTCAGATACTGGTCCTTGTCCATCAGGTGGAGAAGCATCGCCTTCGCGGTCTCGGCGTCCGGAGACCACTTCATCACAGCGTGGTTGAAGATCAGGTTCATGGCGAAGGTGCCCTTGGGGCCCGATGGCATGGCCGCGTTGTTGGTCACATCAGTGTATTTGTGGAACTCGATCTTCTCCCGGATGTAGATGCTGGCGCCGTTCAGCGTCCCGCTGATGCGATCGGCGTGGTAGGCCTGGTTGTTGTCGGGGTCGAGCCACTCGGGGTGGACGACGAGGCCGTTCTTGACCGCGCCCTGCGCCCAGGTGATGGCGTCGCGTGTCTCCTTGGAGTTGATGGCGACAGTCTTGCCGTCGGCGTTCACTTCCTTGCCGCCGAAGCCCCACAGCACCGGGTTCCACATGGTGAGCGAGTCGCCATAGGCGTGGCCGTCGGTCTGCGAGATGGGCTTGCCGGTGGTCTTCAGCTTGGCTGCCGCCGCGGACAGCTCGTCCCAGGTCGTGGGGAAGCTGGTGACGCCGGCCGCCTGGAAGTAGTCGGTGCGGTAGGTCCAGGCGTTGGGCACGATCGTGTAGGGGATGGCCCTGTAGACGCCGTCGACCTTGCAGAAGGCGTCATTGACCGGGTCGACATTGCCGAGCTTGCCCTTGAGGATATTGACCTCGTTGGTGACGTCGAGGCAGGCGTCGGTATAGAGGTGCGGCCAGCCGTACTGCATCTGGATGATGTCGGGTCCCGAGTTGGCCTCCACCGCGGCCGCGGTCTTGGGCTGCAGCTGGTCGCCGGTGACCTTCTCCACAGCCACCGTGACACCGTTGGCGTCACCCCATTCCGTGGCCTGGCGGATGAACTCGGCGTCGGCCGGTTTCACGAAGCTGCTCCACTGCAGCAGGCGGATGGAGGCTCCCTTCCGCGGTTGCGGGATCTTGCCGGTGGGCGTCCCGGTGGACGATCCACCGCCACAGGAGATGATGATCTCCGGGAACGCTAAGGTGGCGACCGCGACGCCAGTCGTGCGTAAGAAGTCACGGCGTGACCAGCCGGACTTTGCCTTGGACTGCTTCCCGTCCGTCATACCCGGACCCCCTTCTCACTGATTGATTTGGGACCTCGGAAGAAGTCCATGTTAGCGCCGGTTCTGTGCGGCAGCAAAAAGCTGATAGCCTGACCCCCGGTGCACGCCCGCGTCGTCTGCCTGTCTCCCTATTCCAAGGAGAAGGTCGAGGGCCTGTTTGCCGGCAGTCATCCGGTGGACGTGGTGACCGTCCCCGACCCGCCTGCGCCCGAGGCCGTTCTCGAGGCGTGCGCCCCGGCGGACCTGGTCATCGCCGACAAAAGGCACGCCCACCGCCTACCCCGCGAGGTCCTGGAACAGATGTCGCGCTGCCTCTTGATCCAGATGCCCGCCGTCGGCTACGACATCATCGACCACCGTGCTGCCGCCGAGTTCGGCATCGCCGTCGCCAACGCCGCCGGCTACAACCGGGACGGCGTCGCCGACTGGGTGATCATGGCCATTTTGAATCTGATCCGCCGCGGGTCCTGGGGGGACCGGCGGCTGCGAGAGGGCGGCTGGCCGAAGCCGGAGATGATGGGCCACGAGCTGGGCGCGCTGACGGTCGGCATCGTGGGGCTGGGCAACGTCGGGTCGGCGCTCGCAACCCGCCTTGGCGCCTTCGGCTCCCGGGTGCTCTACGCGGACATCGTCGAGAAGCGCTTCGCCGGCGTCGAGAGGGTGCCCTTCGCCGACCTTTTGGAGCTGGCCGACGTCGTCTGCGTGCATGTGCCGCTGGACGAGGAGACCCGACACCTGATCGATGAGAAAGCCCTGTCCCGCATGCACGAGGGAGCAATCCTGGTCAACGCCTCCCGGGGGCCCGTCGTGGACGAGCAGGCGCTGCTGGCCAGCCTGGAGTCTGGGCACCTCGGCGGCGCCGGACTGGACGTCTTCGAGCAGGAGCCGACGCCGGCCGACAACCCGCTGCGCCGGCTCGAGAACGTCTTCTTCTCCCCCCATGTGGCCGGCTATACGGTGGAGGCGGAGGCGCGGGTGCTGGAAGTGGTGCGCGACAACCTGATCCGGGTCCTGGATGGCGAGGAGCCGTCCAACGTCGTCAACGGCGTACGGCTGGAAGCCCGCGTACGGCGGTGACTCGCGGGTGACCCTCCGCGAGGTCTGGGAGAAGGGTGAGACGAGCCTCGGCGGCTGGTGCGTCATCCCGAGTCCATTCACGGCCGAGCTGATGGGCCGGGCGGGCTATGACTGGGTCTGCATCGACACCCAGCACGGGCTGATCGGTTACGACCAGATGCTGCTTATGCTGCAAGCGATCTCTGCGACCAGCACGCCCGCCTTCGTGCGCGTCCGCTGGAACGAGCCGGCGGAGATCATGAAGGCGCTCGACGCCGGCGCCCAGGGCGTGATCGTGCCCATGGTGAACACCGCCGCCGACGCCCGCCAGGCTACCGGCGCCTGCCGCTACCCACCTCAGGGTTACCGCTCTTGGGGACCAACCCGTGCCGCGCTGCAAGTGAGTGGCTTCAGCCCCGAGAGCGCCAATCGGGCGGTTGTCTGCGTCGTCATGATCGAGACGCAGGACGCGATGGCCGCCCTGGACGAGATCCTCGCCGTGCCCGGGTTGGACGGCGTCTACGTCGGTCCCAACGACCTGGCCGTCACCCACGGCCTGAAGCCGGATGCCACCGCCTCGAACCCCGAGCATCGCCGGCTCATCGAGACCATCCTTGGGGCCTGTGAGCGCCACCACCTGACGGCCGGCATCCATTGCGCCGGTCCGGAGACCGCGCTCCGCTGGCGGGACGCGGGCTTTCGCATGTTGAACGTGGACAATGACGCCCTCTTCGTACGCGGAGGCGCGGCACGGGTGCTCGAGGCGGTGCGTGGGACCAGGCGCGAGGCGGCACGGACCGGCTACTGACCGACGAACGCGCGCGTCTTCTAAATGTATGGGGTTGGGCGGCAGCAGCCCGATTGTGCGCTCGCGGCTGATCGACCTAGCGGAGCAGGAGGAATTGAGGATGGGCTCGGCAGACAAAGTCGCGGTCGTCACGGGGGGTGGAAGCGGAATCGGCAGAGCCGTCGCGCTCGGCCTGGCGCAAGCGGGCTATGCCGTGGTGGTGGCCGGCCGCCGGAAAGAGCCGCTCGACGTTACGGTCGAGCAGGGCGTCGCAGGCGGCGGGCATCTGCTCGCAATCCCTTCGGATGTCACCGATCCGACCTCGGTCAGCCAGTTGTTCGGTCGCATAATGCAGGCGTTCGGCCGGCTGGATCTTCTGTTCAACAACGCTGGAGTTGGCGCTCCAAGCGTTCCCATGGAGGACCTCCCGTATGAACAATGGAAGGCGGTAGTCGATACAAACCTGACGGGCACGTTTCTGTGTACGCAAGAAGCGATCAAGCTCATGAAGCTGCAGCAGCCGAGGGGAGGCCGGATCATCAACAACGGTTCGATATCAGCGCACGCTCCGAGGCCGGATTCCGCGGCTTACACCGCCACGAAGCACGCGATCACTGGTCTCACCAAGTCGACGTCGCTGGACTGTCGCAAGTACGACATCGCCTGCGGACAGATCGACATCGGTAACGCCGCCACCGAAATGACAGAGCGCATGACCAACGGCATCCTGCAGGCATCCGGAGCCATTGCGGTTGAGCCGAGAATGGATGTGAGCCATGTGGCACGGGCGGTCGTCTACATGGCCAGCCTTCCGCTCGATGCGAACATTCAGTTCATGACCATCATGGCGACCAAGATGCCATTCATCGGCCGGGGCTGAAACTCCGCAACGATGGGCCGACCGATAGGTTCACGCACTCGTGTCAACCACGCCTGCATCGGAGGATGATTTGCGCCGATGCATGAGCTCCGAGCTTCGGAACGGGAGCTGGCGAACCCGCCGCTTTCGGGAATCCGCGTCCTCGAGGTCGGCAACTACATGGCGGGGCCGTTCTGCGGCATGCAGCTGGCAGACCTCGGCGCCGAAGTGATCAAGGTCGAGCAGCCTGACGGTGGCGACCAAGTGCGGGCGACTGCGCCACTGATCGACGGCGAAGGCTCGGCTTTCATGCGTCTCAACCGCAACAAACGCTCGGCTGCCCTAGACCTCAAGACTCAGGTTGGCAAGGAGGTGTTCCGCAAGCTCGTGGCCACCGCTGACGTCGTGGTCGAGAACCTTCGTCCCGGGACTATGAACGACCTGGAGCTCGACTACGAGAGGTTGCGCCTTCTCAACCCCGCGCTCATTTACGTGGCTGCGTCCGGTTGGGGACAGGACGGCCCGCTGCGGGATCGGCCGGGGATGGACATCATGGCGCAGGCGCGCTCCGGTCTCATGAGCATCACCGGCACTCCCGAGGGCGACCCGGTGAAAGTCGGGGTGCCCATGTGCGACCTCGCTTGCGCCTTGTATGGCGCGTTAGCGGCGGTTGCGGCGTTGTACGCACGGCGCGAGACCGGCGCCGGCCAGTTCATCGACGTCTCACTGCTCGAAGCTGGTGTGTCGTTCGCCATCTGGGAAGCCGGCCGTTTTTTCGCCACTGGCGAGATCCCCAAGCCGTCCGGTTCGGCCCATCAGAGTGCCGCGCCCTATCAGGCGTTTCGTGCGGCTGACGGATGGTTGACCATAGGCGCGACGACAAGATTCAACTGGATCGCGCTGTGCCGCGCCCTGGGGCTGGAGCGGCTGCTCGAAGACAGCCGCTACTCAGATCCCAACCTCCGGCTCGAGAACCGCGACGTGCTCGCCGTCACCATCGAGGAGGTCACGCTGACCAGGCCGGTGGCCGACTTGCTCGAGCTCCTCGACAAGGCGGGCATCCCGTGCGCGCCCATCCAGGACTTCGGCCAGGTCTTCAGCGATCCGCACCTGCTTGCCCGCGGCTACTTCTGGGACGCGCCGCATCCGAAGGCCGGCGACGTCCGCCAGCTCGGCTCACCGATGCGTTTCTCAGCGACGCCGGTTCGCCGCGGAAATGCGGGCCCTCTTCTTGGCGAAGACTCGGCGGCGATCCTTGAGGAACTGGGATACGGTCAGCCGGACGTGGCGCGGATGCTGGAGCAGCACGTGGTCGGTGTGCCGCGAGAGCGAGGTGAGTGACCTGCCGGCGGCCGTCCCTGCCGAAGAACTGATCGTCGAGAACCGAGGCTCGGTGCGCTGGATCACCTTCAACCGCCCGCACGCCCGGAATGCTCTGACCTGGGGCATGTACAGCCGCCTCATGCAGGCGTGCGAAGACGTCAACCGAGACAGGGACGTGCGAGCGGTGGTCCTGACCGGAGCGGGCGGAAAGGCGTTCGTGGCGGGCACCGACATTGCGCAGTTTCAATCGTTTCGGACCGAGCAAGACGCGCTCGACTATGAGGCTCGAGGCAATCTTGTGATGGCCACGCTGGAGTCGGTGCGTGTGCCGACAATCGCTGCGATTGCCGGGCCGTGTACGGGCGCGGGCGCGGTGATCGCCGCCTGCTGCGACCTTCGCGTCGGCTCGCCTTCTGCGCGCTATGGGATTCCCGTCGCCCGCACCCTCGGCAACTGCCTGTCCATGCCCAACTATGCGAGGGTGGCGGCGCTGTTAGGCCTCGCCCGCCTGAAGGACCTGATTTTTCGTGCGCGCCTCATCGACGCCACTGAGATGCTCGCGTGGGGCTTGCTCTCGGAGGTCACGCCTGATGAACCATCGCTGCTGCCACGGGCGCAAGCGCTCGGCGAGGAGGTCGGCGCGCTGGCGCCGCTGACCCTATGGGCGACGAAGGAAGCTCTACGTCGGGTTCGTGACAGGCTCATGTCGGAGGGAGCCGACTCCGACCTCCTCGTTGCGTGCTACATGTCGCAGGATTTCCGCGAAGGCGTCGAAGCATTCCTAGGCAAGCGCCCGCCGCAGTGGAGGGGCGTCTAAGCCCCGCGATTCGATCGCCACTTTTCCCAGCTAGCTAGGCGGCCCTTCAAGCCTGGATTCGTCGCGGCAACAAAAATGGGATGGCGATAAGGCGGTCGCATCCATCGGACCCTAGCCGGAGGCGCCACCGTAGGTGAAGTCGTCAGTCATCGGCTCGACCACAGCGCGACGCCCTGCGTCGGCCCAGCGAGGACGAGGACGCCGACGGCGATCAGGGCATAGCCCAGCGGTTTCACCGTGTCGCGGCCCCACGGCGTGGCCTCCCAAATCATGCCTGCCGTGAGCGCGGCCATCAGCGCGATGCTGCCCGCTCCGATGGCAAAGGCGAGCAGCATGAGCGCCCAGTTGGCCCCCAGGCAGCGGAGGCCATAGGCCAAACCGCCCGTCATTAGCCCGGCGGGGGCACTATTGACGCTTCGCGCCGCGGTCACGAAGGCGCTCTTCACGCCTGACAGCTGGTAGCTGCCGGCGACGACAAGCGTCGTCCCGGCGATTAGCCACGGATGCATGGCAAGCCATGGCGAATGGTCGACAGTCGCGTGCACGCCGACATCGAAGAAAAACGCGGCCAGGCCGAAGGCGTTCCACACGAGCAGGTAGCCGGCCACGAACCGGGCCGCGCCGCCCGTCTCGTCCCGCCGCCGGCGGATGGCGGGCAGGCTGGGCGGCAGCATCATCGCCGCGAGCATCACCTGCCAGCCCGCGACGAAGACCAGCGTCGCCTGCCACAGCGGCAGGCCGCCCGTGATGAGCCGGTCGTGCCGTACAACGGCGCCGCCACCGCCTACGGCGAAGACGATGATGACCAACCACGCCGCGGCGGCGAGGGCAGCCACAGCGCCCGACGGTGGTACGGGACGTGAGGTGGCGGCTACCAGACGATGCTGCATCCGAAGGGCTCAGTGCGACTTACGGACACGCTCCGGCCGAAGACAACGTCGGCGATCGCGTTCTCGAGGTCGCGCCGGCTGATCGTGTCGCCTACGCGCGAGTCGTCGATCCGGCCGCTGTAGACGACGGCCAGGTCTCGATCGAGCAGGAAGGCGTGTGGGGTGCAGATGGCGCCGAGACGCCTGGCCACCACGCCGCCTTCATCCTTCAGGTAAGGAAAGTTGAAACGCCGGTCCCGCGCGCGCGTGGCCATCTCGGCCACCGTGTCGGGCGGGGAAAGGAACTGGTTGTTCGCGTTGACGGCTACGAGGTTCACACCGTGCGACCGCCAGGCATCCTGGATCGCCATCAGCCGGTCCTCGTAGGACCGCACCGTCGGGCATCCGTTGCCCGCGAAGACGATGACAGTCGCCGTCGCACCTGCAAGCGACGAGAGCGTGGGGCGCCCGCCGTCCGGCGCCACCAGCGACATTGGAGCGAGGCTCGGCGCCGATGCGCCTGGGGTCCCCCTCATGCCGCGAACTTCTCGGGGAACTGACGGACGATCCCGTCGGCGAGGACCTCGGCAACTGTCAGGATCTCGGTGAAGATCTGGTCGAACGCGGCAACATCGGCCTCCCAGTCACCATGCAGCCGGGCAACAACCTCGCTCTTCGTGAGGTTCAGGTGCTGCATCAATAGGTCGGTGACGTCCGCCTTCGACCAGTTGGACGGATTCGCGCCGCTCAAGAGCGAGGCGATCTGCTCCGCGTTCTCGGTCCACTTCCTGTCGTTCACCTCGAACTTCGCGGTGTCACCGGACTTCGCGGCGGCGACCAGATCTACCGCAATGAGGATGTGCTGCTTGAGCAGATCTGTGAGCGCCCGCCCGGCGGCGTCGCCGTAGAGCGGGACGATCGCGTTGCCGATGTCTTCCTGGTTTTTGAGCAGTCTTGTGGCGGCGGCGTCGGCGTCCGGTGTGCCCGCCACCGCGGCAACCACGTACTCGCGGGTCCAGATGACGTGATCCGACCAGAGGCGACGGAGCGCAAGATGAAGCGAGACAGCAGACGGACTATTGGTCACATGGCTTTGCATGGTTCTTCTCCTTCTAAAACCCTGATTTCGGTATCTTAGACGCAAAGTGTAGTAACGTCAAGCCCATGGTTTTTAGAAAGCTGTTCCGGCGTCCCGAGCGGACCGCCCCCGACCTGGCCCCTCTGTCAGGTCTCGGCGACCCGGTGCGCGCGGCGATCCTCGATCACGTCTCGCGGTCGGGCGCCGACGTCAGCCGTGACCAGGCGGCGAAAGCGGTCGGCGTCAGCCGCCGCGTGGCCGCCTTCCATCTGGACCGGCTCGCCGAGGCAGGCTGGCTTGACGTTTCGTTCCGCCGCCTCGGCGGTCGGCGCGGCCCTGGCGCGGGCCGGTCGAGCAAGCTCTACCGGCGGTCGGCCAAGCGGCTCGACGTCTCCATCCCGGCGCGAAACTACGAGCTCATCGCCAGGATGCTGGCTTCGGCGGCGCTCGAGCGGAGCGGCCCCCGCGCGGCCGCTGAGCTCGAACCTGGGGTACGCGAGTTCGGCGAGACGCTGGGCGCGGCGGCGCGGAACAGTGCCGGCAGGCATCCCGCGAAGCGCAGGCTAGTGAGAGCGCTTTTCGACGAGCTGACCGAGCAGGGCTTTGAGCCCTTCGCCGACGACGGGGCCGTCCGCCTGCGCAACTGCCCATTTCACGAGATGGCGCGCGAAAACACCGATCTGGTCTGCTCGACGAATCTGGCCCTCATGAAGGGTGTACTGAAGGGGCTGGACGTGCCCGGCGTGACCGCAAAGCTCGAGCCACGCGCTGGCACGTGCTGCGTCGCCTTTCACATGACGCAGAAGTAGGCCGGCTGACGCGCGCCTTTAGTCGGATTCAGTCAACTTCCCCGACGCCAATCAGCGAACCCTGCATTAAGGTTTGCGCGCCTTCAACGCGCCCGCCTATGTGATCCGCCTGAGCCCAACTCGTGTCTGCCGCTCTAGCCGTGTCAGGCCGACGGGAGATCTCCACACGAAATGCTCGGCGCGTTGGCCGGGACGCTGAAGTCTGGGCCGTGGTGGACGTTGACGTACCAGCCACCCGCCGGAATCGCGTAATTCGCTGGAACGGTGCTGGTGACGGTGGCGGCTCCCGACGAGTCCGCGATGACCTGTGAGAGGGCATATGCGACGCCGCCGGGCTTGGCACAGGAACCGTTGTGCACGTGCGAAATATGGCTTGAGTTGGCCGTCATGCCGGTCAGCTTGATCGTGACGGTGAAGGAACTGGCCGCCTTGATGACCTGGCCGGGGCCCGCTACCCCGCTGCCGTTCTGCGCGGTCATCTTGAAGCTGATGCCGGGCGTCGGTGTCGGTGCGCTCGTGGTCGCCGTGCCTCCGCCTCCGCAGCCGGCGATGACCAACGCAGTCGCGACGGCAAGAATGTTTTTCATATCCTCGCGGCCTCCGATGATTTCCTCGGGTACCAGTGTCTACCGCGTTGGGTTACGCTCCGCTCCAGCGCCGGAGTCGTAGAGACCGGGCAGGTCCGAGGGCTTGCTGCACACTGAGGTCATGGTGAAGCCGCACCTGACGACCTTCGTCGGCGGCGGGGTCGGGCGCTGGGCCGTGGATCGCATCGATGCCATTGCTGGGGCCGGGCTGCGATACGTTCCACGGCTGGCCATCATCGAGGGGGCCGACGCGCGCTTGCCACCGAACGCCGCCTGGGCACTGCGGGGCGTCGCCGGCCCGGAGCGATATGCGACGAGCGCGGAGGACGATGCTCTCGTCGCCCGGCAGGAATCGCTTGGGCGCCCGGCCGCAAGGCGCGGGGCGCTCATCCCAATTACGAAATCGGTGCAGTGGTGGCAGCTGCCTCACCAGGAGCAGCGCGCGATCTTCGAAGAGAGCTCGCACCACATCGCGATTGGGATGCAGTACCTGCCGGCGATCGCCCGGCGCTTGCATCACGGGCGCGATCTGGGCCAACCATTCGACTTCCTTACGTGGTTTGAGTTCGCACCGGAGCATGAAGCGGACTTCGACGAGCTCGTCGGGCGCCTTCGAGCGACGGAGGAGTGGTCCTATGTAGTCCGCGAGGTTGACATCCGCGTCAGAGTTGACTAGTTCGGTGCCGCTGAAACTTCCGCCTCGAGTTGATGAGTTTCTTAATCGGCCCAATGCCGCCGCCGTCTGCGCTGGATCGGCGCAATCCAAAGATCAGCTTGACCGTCTTCGACGACGATTGGTAACGACACGTCAGGCTGTTTGGATTCGTGCGGACGATTGGCGATGACACCGACTTGAAGGACTTCGATCGCCTGGCGCGTCGATATACGGGAAGACGGTTTGGATCCCGCAATGCCAAACGTGTGAGTGCGTGGATCGAACCACTCGGCTAGCACGGGTGGGATCCCTCTGGCAAGCTGGCTGGCAGCGGGACTCTGGCTGATTGATGAGCGTTCCTCAAAATCAATCGCAACTTTTTCGCGCACACCACCTAATGATTCGTCCGCCGACCGGCGACGATGTCTATCCCGGCTATGGGCACGCGCGTAGTCCGTAGCTCAAGCGTCCGATTCAGCTCGAGCAGTGCGCTCCAGGCAGCACCACCTCGACGCGGGCCCCTCCCGCCAGCTGACGCCGACATCGCGAACGAGCCGCCGGCGCCCTCGGCTACCCGCCGCGCGATGTCGAGGCCGAGACCAGTGGAGCCGCCACCGCTCTACCCTCATCCTCGACTACCAGGGCGCCTTGTCCAGCATGTGTGCGTCGATCAGACTCCGGCGGATACTTAGATACGCTATGGGCCGGTTGGCCACGGATATGCATCGCCGGTGGTTGACCGCTGCGCTGCTGGCGCTTTTGCTGGCGGTTGCCGCTATTCAGGTCACCAATCCGCACAGTTACGTGTCGGAGGCAATCGCGCGCCTTGGCGAGACCGGGTCAGGCCCGGATGCCTCGCTCACTGATTTGAAGAGTATCGATCAGCTCCAAGCGGTCTTCAATCGCGATGCCGGCCATCCGCGGCTGATCCTGTTGCTGTCGCCAACTTGACCCACCTGCGCGGCCGGCGCCCGTTGGGTCCGAAGCAACATCTTGGCGAAACATCCGTCGTCGACGGTCCGGGTCTATGTCGTCTGGTTCGACATGCTCCCGGCCGACTCGCGCACCTTTGTGGACAGGCGGGTCTTGAACGATCCCCGAGTCACCAACTACTACGACCCCAGCAGAGTGGTCGGGTCCTGGTTCGCGGAGCACTCCGGCGGCACCGGCATCGTATGGGATGCTTACTTTCTATATGGTACCGACGCCACCTGGGCGCCTGAGCCAGGACCGCTGTTGAGTTCTGGAGGATCGGTGATCGGATCCAGCGCAGACCTATCGGCGGCCTTCAGCAAACTCAGTTGAGACGTCAGATCGGCCCAATCGGAACCACAGCGCGCGTGGCCATTGGCGCTCTCCTGTTTGTTTTCGGCACGCTCGGTGGCAAATTCACCTTTATCCATGGCCACCTACAGTTGGGTTTGAATGCGGCGGCGCTGATCCTCGGGCTGCTTGGCTTCCCGGCGGTACTCATCGTCTGGCAATGGATACGCCTTCGTGGTGATCCGTCTCGGCTTCAGGCAACCGGACCAGTGGCGACCATGGTCAACATTCTCGCCTTCGCCATTTTGATCGGCATCTCTTATGTGCCGGCGATCTCGTACGTCGGCTATGCCGCGTTTGTCTTTTACGGAGCGTCGATGTTGCTGGCGGCTGCGCGTGGCTATGCCGGCTGCGAGGTACTGGCGGTTTCGAATTGGTTGCTGCGCCGCGACGACCAGATCGGTTGTCTTGTATTGTCGCCGGTCGACCACTTCGAGGGACGCCTCCGCAGATCATCGCTCGGCTCCTAGCGCCGGTCGGCACGCCCGATAGTTGGTCGTCTAAACCCAGTGTGGCGCCAGGGCGATTCCGGAAGCGATCGAACAGCGAGGTTTGAAGTTCGACCTTAGGTGGCTACCCTCCGCGAGTTCGCGCTGCATGAATCTCGGTGGTGCAACCAGACCTGATTTGAGCCCATGAGCGGCTGAGGTGCGCAGGTCAGGTTACCCACGGCTCCCGCCCGCGCGGGGTCCACAGCGGATTACGTTCTCGAGGCCGAGCAGCTCCTGGCCGTCCGCCCCCCGGCCTCGTCCTGGCCTCCTCAGGCGCTTTGGGCGAGCACTTCCTTGAACGACTTGCCGTAGGGCCAGAAGCGGGACTTGTTGCCGCTCTCCCACTCTTCGCGTAGCCCAGGCGCGCTGAGGTCCCAGTCTGGACGCACTTTGCGTGTGACTTCACGCAGGTCGTGGCGCAGATCGTCGTTTGAAGGCCGGCCCCAATACCAGTAGCCGTTGTAGATCCGGTAGATGACCAGGCCGGGCTCGAGCACGAAGGTATGCGGGATCATGGGGTTGTGCTGCGGGTCTGTGTACTCGGCGACATCGAGATCGTTCTGGATGCGCCGACCTATGTCGGACAGGAACGGCCAATGCGCACCGACGCCGTCGCGCATCTCGTTCAGTTCCAGCATGCCGTCGGTCGAGATGGTGACGATCCTCGTGTAAGCCACGCGGATTTCGCGCTCAAGTTCGACCAGCTGTCGATGCTGCTGCCGATCCTTGGGGCAGAACGCGCCGCGCGAAAGCACCAGAATCATCGGGTCTCTGCCCTGGAGGTCGGACAGCTTCCGTCGAACGCCGCGGTGGTCGGGTAGCTCATAGTCCGGGAACTTTGCCCCGGCGCGAATGTCATCTCTCATGAAACCAAGAATGGGGCAGCGCCTCCGGCCTATTCCGTGATCCGCATCACGGTGTGCCCGGGACTCATCCGTGGCGCTGGAACGGAGAGCATGGACTGGGCAAACTGCTCCTGTTTGGCTTTCAGCTGAGCCGAGACGAAGAGCGACAGAGCGAGCCCACAATCCCGAATACCGCAAGTGCGCCAAACGCGAAACGGCCAACCAAACCATGCCTGGCGAGCGTGCCCACAGCGGGGGATCCTAGTCCCGGAGCTTGACCTCGAAGGCGCATAAGCGCCCGGCTTGTGAGCAAGATCACGGTTGAAATACCGGGCGGGTGCACACTGACTCCATGCCAACCGAAATCGACCGCAACAAGCTCCAGAGTCTCGTCGATGGCGGCGCCCAGCTGGTCGAGGTCCTGCCGGCTGAGGAGTACGAAGAGGACCATCTTCCTGGGGCGGTCAGCATTCCCCTCGGGCGCATCGAAACCGAGGCTCTCCAGATCCTCGACCGTACGCGTCCGGTGATCGTGTACTGCTGGGATACCGCTTGAGACATGTCCCCCCGGGCCGCGTGGCGGCTCGAGAGTCTGGGCTTCAGCGATGTGTACGACTACGTGGACGGCAAGTTGGACTGGATGGCCGCCGGGCTACGCACCGAGGGCAAAAACGCAGCGCGTCCGCGGGCAGGCGACGTCGCGCGCCAGGATGTGCCTACCGCCCGACTTGACGAACGCCTCGGCGATGTTCGTCAGCGAGTACGCGCGCTGGGCTGGGACGCAGTTGTAGTGATGAACCCAGAGCGGGTGGTGCTTGGGCTTTTGAGATCTAAGGAGCTGGACAAGGACCCCGACCTCCGAATCGAGCAGGCGATGCGGCCCGGACCGAGTACGTTTCGCCCGTACGTCTTAATCAAGGACATGGCGGAGAAAATGACCGAGCACCAGGTGAAAAACTCACCGATAACGACGTCAGATGGTCGCCTGGTCGGCCTGCTGCTTCGAGAGGATGCGGTTAGAGTCGCGGGAGAGGAGAAATGAGCGCACACATAACCGACGTCAAGAAGTGTTTGAGGTGCGGGACGGTCATCGAGTCCTGTGCGTTCTGCGACCGGCCCGATTGTCCCTCGATCACCTGCTATCGGTGCTTGGCCGTCGTCTTCCTCGATCGACTCCGGCGGCCCGAGCTAGGTAGGCCGGTCCCGAGCCAGCAGCGCCCTTAACTGATTGACGGTCGGCGCGCCCTGGACGCCTTCCTCGGTCCGATATACCCGGCAGCTGATGCCGATGGGTTCGTCACCGGTGGCAAGGGGATCGCGGCCATCGATCAGGACCGTCGGCGACCCCCGGAATCCAACTCTCTCCGCCTCTCGCGCTGAGCTGATCAGCTGATACTCCAGCTCCACATCGGCTCTGGAGAGGTCACGCAGAACCGTCCGCACGCGTTCGTCCGCCACCTCCCAGTGGGGACAGCCAGCGAAGTACTGGATCGTGATCTTCATCGAGGTGATTGTGCGACACGTGGCGCATCAGACCGTGATGCCGATCACATTTCACCCTGGGAACGACCACATGATGGTGCGGTGCAGGTTGACCTCGATTTCGACCTCCTGACAGTCGACGGCGAAGTCTTCCCGGCCCGCCGGCTTCTGGGCCGTCCGACGATTCTGGTTCTCCTCCGCTACCTGGGTTGACTCTACTGCCAGGAGCATCTCTCGCAGTTGCGCGAGTTCGACCACGAGATCGAGGAGCAGCAAGGGCGGGTAGCGGTGATCTCCTTTGCCGATCCCGGTCGCCTGAAACGATTCGCCGATCGGCTTGGACATCCGTTCCTCTGGCTCGCCGATCCTCGGCGTCTGAGCTACCGCCACCTGGGTCTCCGGCGCAAGGGACTCACCTCGATTGCACCGCCTAGGGCAATCTGGGGATATGTCCGATTCATCCTCGGAGGGAAGGCGTGGCGCCCTGAGCAGTTCGACCTGGCTCAGATGGGCGGTGACTTCGTGTTCGATCGCGGTGGCAACCTCACCCTCAGACACCTCGGCGCAAGTTCCGATGATCGCCCCTCGGTGGGGGCGGTCATTTCAGCGTTTCGGCGTGCCGCAGGCAATCCCGCGAGCGCCCCCGAGCGCTAGCAGGGAAGTTTGCGCCCTGTGACGTGTTGTTCAGGCTATGGTGATAGCTCAGGCCTGGGGTGGCATAGCCGGGGTGAGTGAAAGCAATCTCGAGGGAGAGCGCGATATTGCGGCTGAAATCGTCGAACTACGCCCCCGGCTCCTGCGCTTCGCCTGGTCGCTGACCCGCGACCAGGGAACGGCTGAGGATCTGGCGCAGGAGACCATCGTTCGCGCACTTGCCTCCCAGTGGCGATTTCAACCAGGCACGAACCTCAAAGCCTGGCTGTTTCGAATCCTGCGCAACATTCACCTGAACGTGGTTCGGGCTGCCGGCACGCGTCCGAGGGTGGTCTCGATCGAGGAGCTCGTCGGCGATGTTGGGAGTCCGACTGAGGACGACCCGAATCCGGTCGAGGCTCGCGTGATCGAGCGGGCAGATATTCGCCAGGTTGCGGACGCGTATCGCACGCTGCCGGCTTCCTTCGCAATTGCGCTGTACCTGACTGCGATTGAAGAGCTCAGCTACGCCGAGGCGGCGTCGATCCTGGATGTCCCGGTCGGGACCGTGATGTCTCGCGTCTATCGCGCCCGCCGGCTTCTGGTCTCCAGGCTCGCTGGGGGCAGTCAGTGACCGGTTGCGCGCGACATCGCGAGTTCCTGGCCGCGATCGCCGACGGTGAGACCGAGCTTGTGCCTGCGGCAACCCTTGAGCACGTCAACGACTGCGCTGATTGCGCCCGCGACCTTCGAGCACATCAGCTGCTTACGTCGAAGCTCAGGCACGTCAGCGACCTGGAAGTCGAGGCGGCGCCAGGGCGCCGGCGCATCGCGCTTCCATCGGGTCGTCTTCGCGTGGTCACGGCAGGTGCCGCAGCCACGATTCTGCTTGCCGCGGGCGGCGCCGGATGGTTGGTTCTCTCGCGTCCGGATCCGGTGCAGGCGGCGGTCATCGCGTCCACGCAACCGCTTCAGATCGAATCCACTGATCCTTCCCAGGTCGGCCAATGGTGCTTGCGAGCCTCGGGGAGGGAGCTGCCGGCAATCCAGTTGGACGGGATGCAGGTCGTCGGCGCAAGGATGGACAGGGTTGCGTCGACGGACATCGTGACGGTGGTTTACATCACCCCCTCACGGGCTCGAGTGACCGTAAGCTGGCTCGAAGGCCAGGCTCCGGCAGGCGCCGGCGTCGAAGACCGGCACGTGTCTGGCCACGAGCTGCTCATCGTGCACTCCGCGCTTGGCACGGCGGTGATCACCGGCTCATCTGCCGACGCCATGTGGCGGATCGCCGCCGAAATCGAATCGACTGCTGCCTAGTTCACCTCTGAATCAACTGATCGATCAGCTGGCGAAGCAGCGCCTCATCGAGCTCCCCTCTGTAGACGCGCATGACGGTCCCATCCCGGCGAATGAAAGCAGTGACCGGCATGCCCTGGCCGTCGAGCAGCGCATAGAGATCAGCGTGATTGGAGTCGGATAAGAGCGGATAAGTGATCCCAAGCTGGCGAGCGAGCTTGAGCCCAGCGTCAGGTGAGTCCTGGCTGTCGACGCCGACGATGACCACGCGACCGGCGTAGTCATGGGACACTCGCTCAAATGCGGGCATCTCGGTGAGGCAGGACGGGCACCACGAAGCAAAGAGATTGACCACCAACGGCGTGCCGTGCCAGTCGGCCAGGCGGCTGCTGCCCGAGCCGTCGAGTCGGGCCAGCTGGATTGTGGTCGCGGATTGCCCGCCGGTTGCCTCAAAGTGACGGTAGCCGAGGACGGCGGTCACCGCGATGATCGACAGCACAAGCGTCAGGAGTGCCCCACGCCGCCATCGACTCATGATTGCCTAGCCCATCACTTGTAAAGCTCGGTGTTGGGATAGAAATCGACCCATCCGAACCAGAAGCTGTAGGTGATTGGGACCTGTTCGAGGTCCATGCCCGCATCCACTCCTGCAATCGACTTCCCCGACATGCCATCCCACGTAGAGCCGGTTGCGGAATCCACCATCGAGAGGGCAACGCGCCCAGGGGCGAAGGTAAGAGTGTTGCCGCCAGAGTCGCGTCGATAGACCGCGCCGGATTGCGAAGGGCCGTCGAAAACGACAACCAGAGGCACGCCACCGAGCGTGTCATTGACCACGCGATCTCGGGCCAAAGCCGTGAATGAATATGCCTTCACCTGGCCGCCAAGACGAACGCCGATCACCTTCTCTTTAACTGGCAGCCGATCATCTGACCGTTTGCGCCCTACTATGCCGGCGTCCGGAGCGCTGTAGTAAGCCTGGTAGGGATCGAACCCCACGTCACTGGGATCGACGTTGAGCATCAGCGTCTGTGAATGCGCTGCACGCCAACGACCCCATGTCGTCTGCTCTGACAGAACCTGGTCCAGGTGCTGCCCTACGAGCGGCCCCTCGAGTGCTTCCCCTGTGAGGTGGCTCCACAGCGTGCCTGTTTCGCGGTCGAACATGACGAGCGAGTTCCGGATGAGCTTGCCGGACACGCCAAACGTGAGGGTCTTACCGCCTACGTCTCGGGCATACACGATGCCCGTGTAGCAAAGTGGTCACCACGTGACGGCGATGTTCTTCCCGCCCAGTCGATCGTTGACGATCTCGACCCGGCTCAGGAGTGCGATCGGGTAGGCGTGCGCCTCGCCTCCAACCTCTACTCCGATGATCTGCAGGTTGTCACGCATGCCGGCTTTGTTTGCCGCGACGAAACGCGGATCGTCGATGGCGCGGATGGCGTCCTCGGGAAGAATCGCCTGGATCTCGGAGCTGCTCAGCGAGTCGGGCCCGCTGAAGGGAGCCGGCGTTGACGTTGACGGGAGGGGACGCGTGACGTACAGCGCGACCGCGCCGGCCCCGGCCGCGATCAAAACAGCGGCAACCCACTGGACCCGTGATCGCGATGTGATGGCCCTAAAGACCGAAAGGATCCACATTTGGTAGCACCCGGCTGGCGAGCTCTGTGATGACAGTGAGGTTGTTGGTCAGCAGCAGAACGCCCATCGCTCCCAGCACACCAGCGGAGGCAAGGTCGATGGGTTTTCGCCATCTGTTGGCCTGCCTGACCGTCGCGGAGGCTCTGCCCACACCAATGCCAAGCGCAAGAAAGGGCAGCCCCAGGCCGGCACAGTACGCCAGGACCACGAGCAAGCCCAGGGCTGTAGTGCCGGCAGTGGCGCTTGACGTCAAGACAGCTCCCAGCACAGGTCCGATGCATGGTGTCCACCCCGCCGCAAACGCGACACCGAGCAGGAAACCACCGAGGGGACCGGTCGTGCGGGGGGCGGATCTGACCAGCCGGAACTCGCGGTCCAGGCCGGGAATTCGTATCAGACCCGCCAGGTGCAGAGCGAACACGACCACAAGCACCCCGGCGATCGGAAGGATCACGAACCGGAACGGCTGCAGCAGCGCCCGGAGCGCGTAAAAGAGCACGAGAAAGACGAGGCTCACGCCTGCCACGAAAGCCACTGCGTTACTGGTGCCGGCCACGCGCGATGGGCCGTGTACGGTGGAGTCAGCGGGCGACCGAGCCAGGTAGGCGACATAGACCGGCACCAAAGGCACGACGCAGGGCGACAGGAAAGAAACCGCTCCCGCGGCAAAGGCGAGGGGGACAGTGACGTTGTCGAGGGTCATGAGCTCAGCTTCTGGATCTCGCGTTCCAGAAGGTCTTGTGTCAGGGCGCCGAGCTGGATCAGGTCGACCTGTCCGCTCTTATCGATGAAGACCGACACTGGGAGGCTGGAAGTGACGTTGTACGCGAGCGCGATCTTGCCGGGATTCCCGGGATCGTGCACCGCGGGAAAGGTCAGTGCGAAACGATGGTAGAAACCCACCCCGTCACCGGTTTCCAATCCGTTGACGCCGACGATGACGAATCCGTCGGCCTTATGCCGCAGATAGGAATCCTCCATGAGCGGAAGCTCGCGGGCGCACTGCGCGCACCACGAGGCGAAGAAATTGACCAGCACAGGACGGCCCTTGAGACCCGACAAGGTAAGCGGATGGCCGTCGAAGCTGGTGGCTGTGAAGTCAGGTGGCGGCTGGCCGCGGACCAGAGTGCCGTCTGCGACGCTCGGTGCCGGCAGTTGCGTCACCGGCTGGTTGGCCGCGCTCGAGGTCACCAGCCAGACGGCGGCAAGCGCGACCGCGAGCGCGCCACCAATCCAGGCCAGCGCTTGCCACGAGAATCGCCGCCGCACGGGCCGACGGCGGGTCGCTCTGGAGGGCATATCTGTGTTAACACCGCGACTGCTCTCGGATTCCCGATCAGGCGACGTTACGCCGTAGGCAGGACCGCACACTTCTGGCCGGCGTCGCGATGGTATTTGCAGAAGCAGCCGACGGTTTTTCCGGTGACGGCAACTTTGACCGTCACGGTCGCGCCGGATGGGATGTCCACGTCGATGTTTTGCTCCGGCACTGAGAAGTTGTGGAGCAGGCGTCCTCGGTTGTGCAGGGTCAGAATGACGGTTCCGCTCGCACCTGTCAGGTATGTGGGTGAGAAGTATTCGTCGTCGACGATGACGGTTCCGGTCGAAGCAAGCGCTGCGGTTCCCTTGTCGTTCACCGGCGCACTCAAGCCGGTCGCCGCAGCGCAGTGAGGAGCGGGGGAGGTTTGGTCGGAGGTCTGGCCTCCCCCGCAAGCAACGGACGCGAGCAGCGTCGATGCCAAAACGACGCCCGCCCGCACAAGCATCGACAGGTT
>DATEGC010000011.1:0-8405 GCA_035280285.1 Candidatus Dormiibacterota bacterium
GTCACGTAGAGCGAGCCGTAGATCAGCAGCGTCGAGATGTTGACGACCGTGAAGTTGCGCGAACGAAACAGCTCCGGTGGGATGAGTGGATGCTTCGCGACAAGCATCCAGATCGGCAAGGCGATCGTGGCGACGACGCCGACGATCAGGGCGATGAAGCCAACCGGATCTTTCCACGCGCGCTGCTGGCCGTAGATGGTGCCGAACGCGAGGCCGCCGACCGCAAACGCGACGATGGCGGCGCCGATCCAGTCGAAGTGCGGTGTCTCGCCTTCATCACGGCTCTCTGGCACGTGAACCCAGGTCGCCCACGCGGCAACTAGGACGAGGGGGACGTTGATGAAGAATGCCGCGCGCCACGAGATGGTGTCGACGAGGAGACCACCGACGACCGGTCCGAGGATCGTGGTCGCCCCGGAGGCGCCCGCCCACGTGCCGAACGCGCGCCCCTGCTCCTCACCCGAGAAGTTGGCGGTGAGTAGGGCCAGCGATCCCGGCACGAGCAGAGCCCCGGCGGCGCCCTGGAGGATCCGGAACACCACCAGCAGCTCCATGCTCGGAGCGAAGCCGCACAGGACCGAGGTCAACCCAAATCCCACCAGCCCGATCAGAAACGTCCGCTTGCGCCCGTAGTAGTCGTTGATCGCGCCGGCAAGGATCAGGAGAGCGCTGAGCGTGAGCAGGTAGGCGTTGTAGACGTACGACTGGCCCTCGAGCACGCCCAGGAAAGAGCGCGGCAGGTCATGGCCGATCCTGGGCAGCGCCACGTTCACGACCGTCGAATCGAGGAAGACGATCCCCGATCCAAGCACCGCCGCGGTCAGGATCCAGCGCTTGGTGGTCACAGCCTTACGCCTCAGAAATCATGCCTGCCGATGAAGTGTTCCAACACTCCCGGCCTTGATGCCTCGTAGACGGCGATCCTGTGCCCGCTGGGCAGCACAAACGACGAGCACGGGCCCATCGGGATCTCCAGCAGTCGCTCATTCTCGAGCCCGCGCTTCTTCAACTCGGAGACTGTTTTGCGAAGGTCGCCGACACGATAGATGTAGATCGCCCGGTCGCCTTCGAGGTGATCGGTCAAGAGTATGTGCGGCGGTCCGTCTGTCAGCTCGAGCATCGCCACGCGGGCGCCCATCCCCTCGACCGCGAAGGCAACGGTACCTCCGAGCACTTTCGCGAACAGCCTGGCGTCGGCGGCGACGTCGCTCGACGGCGTGTACAGGTTGTCGAGCTGGAGAAAAGGCGCCAGCCTATCCGCTCTTGGCCACGCCGAAGAAGCAGCCGAGGTGTTCGCCGTCGCGCATCGTCAGGTACGCGAGTCCTAGATAGACGCCGGGGGCGACCTCGCGTACCTCGTCCTTCACCTTGCGCACCACCGGCGGATTTCCGTCATGGCTGTAGTCGAGATGCACGGCGTCGAAATCACCGGCGTGCGACGGACCGATGAATGTATGAAAGCGAAACCACGTCACCCTCTCGCCGAGAAGGCGATTCACACCGTGGCCGTGGTTGGACGTCTCGTGCATGAACGTCTTGCCCTGCCACGGGAAGATCTTCGAGCGAGCGAACTTCTGGAGCAGCGCGCTGACCTGCGGCTTCTGCAGGCGTGGCACGGCGAGCATGCGCCCCGTCATCCGTCCGTCGAGCTCTTCGAGGGTCGGAGTGCGTGCGTTTCGGTACATCGCCATCAGGTCGTCAGGCCCGAGCGCTGCGAGGTCATCCAGCGTGCGGACCTGGGTCGTGCGCTGCACGGTCCGCAGGATAGCCGTATAGCGTCCGGCGCGCCGCCGAGCCCTGGACCACGATCACCGCCACCAGGACCAGCAGGCCCCCGAGGGCCTGCGGCAGAGTGAATCTGTCGCCAAGCAATGAGACGGCGAGGAGCACGGTGACCACCGGCTCCCATGTGCTGAGCAAGGACGCGCGCGCGGCGCCGACGCGCGGGAGGCCGGCCAGAAAAAGAGAGATCGCGATCATGGTCGGAATCAGCGCCAGGCCGGCCACCACCGCCCAACCCGCTGCGCTCGCAGGCAGCGCGAGCTGTCCCTGCAGCGCCCCGATTACACAGAACGCGGCGCCGGCGCCAGACATGATGACCGCGCTCGCCCCGACCGCCGGCACGTGGTTCATCACGTTTTCACTGAGGAGGATGTAGCCGGTGTAGAAGACAGGTGCAGCGATCGCGAACACAAGGCCGGCGCTCAGCTGAACCTTGGCACCACCTACGAGCAAGACCAGGCCGATAAAGCTCGAAGCGAGCCCAACGATGTGCCACAGCGAGACGGGCCGCCGCATGAACAGCCAACCCGCCGCGACAACGAGGCTGGGGTAGATGTAGACGATCAGCACGACGAGTGACGCCGGCAGTGTGCGGAGCGCCAGAAAGTAAGACAGCGACTGCGCGGTGTACACGATCGCCCCGAGACCGAGGAGCGCGAGGAGACTGCGGCGTGGAAATCGCAGTGGGTTCTGGCCCAGGACTAGCGCCAGACCCCACATTCCGAGGGCGGCCAGCACGAAACGAAATGCCAGCGTCTGTGTCGTGCTGAGCCCGGCTCGATACGCGAGCTTGGCGAAGATCGCGTTGGTGCCGAAAGCCGTCGCCGAGACGAGCACCATGGCAACGCCGGCCCACTCGGTCTTGCGGCTCGAGGCCGCTGAACGTCGCTCGGTTACGGCCAGAGGAGGTGGCCGAGCACCATCCCTATCACGACGGCGATCGCGTATGTGAAACGCGGGAATCGTCGCACCAGGGCGCGCACGGCGTTGGCCGCCGGGTCACCGCCACGGCGAAGTGCGAGCGACTCCTGGAGCATGAGGAAAAATGCGATCAGCGAGGCGCCCGTCGCGATGAGCGCCAGGATGGCCTCCGGCGTGAATTTGAAGGTCACTGACCGCTATCGGGGGAGGTGAGGCCGGAGGTCGTGCCCCAGAGGAAGTGGCCCAGCAGGATGCCGATGACGACCGCGATCACGAAGGCGATGCCCGGATATGAGTGGACGGCCGGCCGGATGAAGTCGGTGATCGGGATGTGACCTGTCAGGATCGCCCAGCTCTCGTAGCCCAGCAAGAGCGTGATCGCGCCGAACAGCGCAGTCGCCGTCCAGGAGAACAGCTGGCCGATCACGCGCTGACTGGCTCAGACCGGGTCAGATTGCGGACCAACGTTGATACCGTACTTCTGATGGTCCCGAGCGCGCGTGACCTCCTCGAGCAGGCTGCCCTCAACGGGGACGACCTGGAGAGCGTTGCCCGGGGGGTGCTCGCCCGCCTGGCGGAGCTCACGGGCATGAGCTCGACCTACCTCGCCGAGACGCGGCTGATCTCGGATGAGCAGTACATCGTGTTCGCGGTCAATCGCAGCGAGCTGTTCCACATCCCCGAAGACGTGACCCTTCCCTGGTCGGAGGGCGTCTGCCGCTTCGTCGTCGAGGGCGGGCCGAACTACACCGACGAGGCTCAGAAGCAGTTCCCGAAGTCGAGCGTGGCGAGGCTGCTCGAGATTCGCACGTTCATCTCGTACCCGGTCTTCACCGCCGAAGGCCGGTTCTTCGGCACGCTGTGCGGGGCGAGCAAAGAGCAGGTGGAGATCGAGCAGGATATCCTCGACCTCATGCGGGAGTGCGCGCGGCTAATCGGCCAGCGCCTGAGAGTCGACGCCGAGTCGATGTCGGCCTGAATGAAGCTCCTGACGTTTCGCCGGGACGGCGCGACACACGTGGGCGTGCTGCGGCTTGACGCCGAGGATGAGGTCGTCGAGGTGAGTGGGGCGACGACCATGCTCGACCTGGTCGATGCCGGACAGGATGGCCTCGCCGAAGCTCGCGGCGCGGCCGCGTCCAGGGGAGGCCGGAGCCACCGGCTGCGGGATGTCGAGGTGCTGGCGCCGCTGCCGGCGCCGCGCGGCAATGTGATCGCCATGGGCCGCAACTACAACGCTCACGCGGAGGAGAGCGCGCGGGCTGCCGGCAAGGCCGTCGACCCACCGACCGTGTTCACGAAGGCGATCACGACAATCGCGGGTCCATATGACGACGTGGTGATCGACGGCGCGGTGAGCGTCCAGGTCGACTGGGAGGTGGAGCTGGGCGTCGTCATCGGGCGCCGCGGTCGCAACATCTCTCGCGCGGACGCAGCTGGATATGTGTTTGGCTACGTCGCGCTGAACGACGTCAGCGCGCGCGACATCCAGTTCGGCTGGGGCGGCCAGTACTTCAAAGGCAAGAGCCTCGACGGCTACTGCCCGACCGGGCCGTGGATCGTCACCGCGGACGAGATCACTGATCCGCAATCGCTGCGCCTGCTGCTGCGAGTCAACGGCGCCGTCAAACAAGACAGCAACACGAGCGACATGGTCTATCCCGTCGACGCGGTCATCGAGTGGGTGTCGAAAGGTATGACCATTCTGCCCGGGTCGCTAATCGCGACGGGCACGCCCGACGGGGTCGGCTTCGCGCGCACGCCGCCGGAGTTTCTGCAAGCCGGCGATGTGATGGAGACCGAGGTCGAAGGCATCGGCACGCTGCGCAACCGCATCGTGGCGGCTGTCCCCTAGACCATGTATCGGATCGATCAGCTGGCGGGAGTCCTCGTCGCGCTCGCGTCGCCACTCGAGCGCGACGGAAGTGTCGACGAGCCCGCGATCGATCGCCTGGTGAGCCATGTGCTCACCGGCGGCGTCCACGGACTGCTGGCTCTTGGATCGACGGGCGAGACCGCGGCGCTCGATCAGCCGGCTCGGCGCCAGGTGCTGCGGGCGGTGATCGCGGCCGCAGACGGCAGGGTGCCCGTGATGTGCGGAGTGGCTCAGAGCACGGTGGCGGCAGCGCGCGCCGAGGTGCGGGCCGCCTCCGATCTCGGCGCCGACGCGGTGCTCGTCGCGCCGCCCTTCTACTACCCCATGACGCAGGCGGGCGTGCTCGAATTCTTTCGCCGCATCGCCGAGGCCTCCCCGCTGCCGGTTTTTGTCTACAACATCCCGCAGTTCACGAAGGTCGTGATCGAATCAGCGACCGTCTCCACTCTGGCACGTGAAGGCTCGATCGCCGGCATCAAAGATTCGAGCCGCGACTTCGAGTATTTCGAGGGCGTGCGGATCGCGACTCGCGACCTGCAAGCGTTCCGCCTCTTCACAGGCAGCGACACCATGCTGTTGGCGTCGCTCGCGGTCGGCGGCGCTGGGACCATCTGCGGGGCGGGCAACGTCGCCCCGCACTGGGTGGTTCGCATCTACGAAGAATTCCAGGCCGGCGACATGACGGCCGCGCGGTCGAGCCAGGACAGGCTTTACAAGCTGGTCATGGCGCTGCGCGAGGGCGCCTTCCCCCTGGACATCAAGGCAGCTTTAGACGCACTGGGTGTGTGCGAGCCCTGGTCCGCACCGCCCGTCCAGGCCCTGCCAGAGCCGGCACGGGAGAAGCTGCGCACAAGGCTCGCCGAGTGGGGCTTGCTTCAGGAGGCCGGTTTCGTCAGGTCGTAGATGGTGACGTTGCCCACGGTCGTCGCCGTGAAATGCTGGCTGACCCAGGTTTCGATGGCAGCGCCATTCCCATTTCCACCCCTCATGCCGCCGGCGATGAAGTAGTGGATCTGGCCCTGGCTCACGTAGCTCTGAAACTCGGCAAGCGTCGGCGCGGGATCTGAACCGTTGAAGCCGCCGATCGCCATCACGGCGTCACCGGTGGCGAGCTCGTAGCTGGCCGCCGAGTTGGCGTCAATGGTCGCCGCCACCCAGCGGTAGCTTCCTGCGTTTGCCTCGAGCGTCGCCGTCAGCTCGGCGCTGGGCTGGCTCGCCTGCAGGAAGTTCCCGCCAGGCCGGCTGTTATTGAAAGCGCCCTGCTGCGGCGGCGACTGGAAGCCACCCTGTGAAGGGGCGTGGAAGGCACCCTGGGGCGACGCCTGGAAACCACCTGGCGGCACCCTCTGACCAAATCCGCCCAGACCGTTCATCGCCCGGGTCGGACCCGCTGAGGGAATGGCGCCCGCGTGCGCGGTGGTCACAGTGTCGAGCGTGTAGGCGGCCGGCCCGGCAAGCGCTGCGAGGAGCGCGACGGACGCGACTGCAATCGCAAGCGGACGCGACACGAGCGGAACTGCGGCGATGAGCGCGGCCGCGGCGAGGCCGGCAGCGACGATTGCGACCTTCAGCCACGGGTTCCATTCGGGGCTTCGGTCGAGCAGGACGTAGCCCCACGCCGAGGTGGCGATCAACGCCGCGGAAATGGTCAGTCGCGCCGGCCAGGCGCCTCGCCGCTTCCACAGCTCGACCGCTCCGATTCCAATCAGCGCGCCGATCGGCGGCGCCAGGGCGATCGAGTAGTAGGGGTGGATGATGCCCTGCGCGAAGCTGAAGACAGCCCCGGTCACGATCAGATATCCGCCCCACATCAGATACGACGCGCGCGCGACATCCGTCCGCTTCGCCCGCAGCGTGATCAAGAGTCCTGCGGCCAGGAGGATCAGCGCCGCCGGAATCAACCATGAGATCTGTCCGCCGAACTCGTTGAGAAACAGCCGGTTCCAGCCGGTCAATCCCCATCGCGAGCCGGCGGCTCCGATCCCGCCCACGCTCCCGATCTCGTTGCCGGTGATGCGGCCGAAACCGTTGTAGCCAAAGATCAGGTTGAGCAGGCTGTTGGTCTGCGAGCCTCCGATGTACGGCCTGCTTGCGCTCGGCCACAGCTCGACCACCGCGACCCACCAGCCTGACGCGACGACGACCGTTGCAGAGGCGAGGAGGAGCTGCCAGATGCGCTTCTCCGGACGGGGGCGGCCGGCGAGCAGGTAAACGAGCGCCACCACAGGCAGCACGATGAACGCCTGCAGCATCTTGGCGAGGAAAGCGGTGCCGATGAGAGCTGCCCCGAGGACGAGCCACCGCGTTGAGCCGCTCTCCGTCGCGCGCAGCGTCACGTAGGCGGCCGCCGTGAGAAGGAGGACCAGCAGCGCGTCGGGGTTGTTGTAGCGGAACATCAAAGCTGCGACCGGCGTCAACGCGACGACGACGCCCGCGAGCAGGCCGGCGGCGGAGCCAAACCATCTCCGTACCCCGACGTAGACGATGGCGACGGTGGCGACACCTTCGAGAGCCTGAGGTGCCAGGACAGTCCACTGGTTGAATCCAAAGATTCGCGCCGCGATCTCCATCACCCAGAGAAAGGCAGGCGACTTGTCGACGGTGATGAAGTTGGAAGCGTCGAGCGAACCGAAGAACGCCGCCTTCAGGCTCTTGGTCCCTGCCTGGACCGCTGCGGCGTAATAGGCGTTGGCCCAACCCATGCGGTCGAGACCCGACGTGTACAGCACGAATGTGCCCGCGAGCAGGACGGCAAAGGAAATGCGGCTCCAGACGGCCGCGGACAAACGTGCTGGAACGGCTCGTGGATATGTGATCGCTGCCATGCGGCAGACTGTCGGCTCTGCGGATGGGCGGTCCCTTTGAGCCCCCTGAGAAGTTGCTGAGGGCAAGCGCCGGAGCGCCGGTTATTCTCGACAGGTCTTGATTGTTTCGATCGGTGACCTGGTCCTCGACGTGCGCATCGTGCCCGAAGGCCCACTTGCACTCGATGACGATTCGCCGGCGACGATCACGATCGGCGGTGGTGGCCAGGCCGCCAACTTCTGCGCATGGGGGGCAGCCCTCGGCGATCGCGCTCGCCTCGTCACACGGGTCGGCGACGACGAAACCGGCAGGCGGCTTGTTGCGGATCTCGAGTCCCGAGGCGTCGAGATGCGCGTCGTGTGGGCCTCCGAGCCGACTGGCGCAATCGCGGTGCTTGTCCGGCCTGACGGCAAGCGGACGATGGCGACCCAGCGCGGGGCGAGCGTCGGCCTGAGCCCGGATGACCTGCACGAGCGCTGGTTCACCGACGCCAGGCTGCTGCACGTCCCGGCCTACTCGCTTTTCCTCGAGCCCCTCGCCAGCGCGACGAGGGCCGCGATCAGGATCGTGCGCAGCGCCGGCGGCATGCTTGCCGTAGATCTCTCCTCCGCCACAGGTCTGCGGGCCTTCGGTCCGGCGCGCATGGCTTACGTCCTGGCGCGCATGGCGCCCGAGGTGCTTTTTGCGACCCAGGCCGAGGCCGAGACTCTCGCCGTGCCGCTCGAGAGCCTGGCCCAGGTGCCGGTGCTCAAGCTCGGCGCCGCGGGGAGCCAGGTTTTCGGCCGCACCATCTCGGCGCCGAAGGTGAATGCGGTCGATCCGACGGGCGCGGGCGATGCTTTCGCCGCGGCGTTCTGCAGCGCCTGGCTGCGGGGGGCGACACCCGTGGAGGCGGCGGAGCGAGGCGTGCAGGCAGCATCCCAGTCGGTGATGCTCGTCGGAGCGCGCCCGACCTGAGCGGCCTGTTGCGAATCGCACCTGAGGTGCAGGCCGCGATCGACGGCGGCCGGCCCGTGGTTGC
>DATEGC010000012.1:0-25378 GCA_035280285.1 Candidatus Dormiibacterota bacterium
TTCGTCGCACTCGACGTCGAGACTACGGGCAACGCGCCGTTCCTCGTGCTGGAGATCGGCGCGGAGCGTTTTCGGCTTCACGGACCGCTGTCCTTCTTCGACACCCTCGTCGACTGCCGCGCCCCGATCAACCCTTACGCCAGGCGGCGACACCACATCGACCGTTCGATGCTCATCGGGGCGCCGGAGTTCAAGGACGCGCGGCGCGCATTCCTGCGCTTTGCGCAGGGCGCGGTCCTGGTCGAGCACAGCCATGACGCTTTTGACACCTGGCTGGTCGGGCGCGGACTGGAAAGCCCGCTGGCGCACCCGATCATCGACACGACCGCGCTCGCCCGGCTGGTGCTCGACCTACCCAAGGGCCAGACGCCTGGCCTGGCGCGCCTCGTCACAGAGCTGGGCCTGGATGTGACTCCCGCGCATGCGGCGCTCGACGACGCCCGGGCAACGGCGATGGTGTTCCGCGCCCTCATCGCACGGGCTCGCGACCAGCTCGGCTGGACCACGGTTGGGGACGTGCTGGCGGCCCTGCCGCGGCCGGTGGTGGATCGGACGCTGCCTAGTCGAAGAGGGTCAGCTGCAGGTCGGGCTCAGGATGCTCGAGGCCGGACAAACCCACCCCAATCAGCCGTACCGGCCGCGACTCCACGTGTGACTTCTCGAGCGCCGAGCGCGCGGCGCGGAAGATCGTCTCGACGTCGTCGGTCGGGCTCGTCCGGCTCACCTGGCGGCTCACCAGCCTGAAGTCCGGGAGCTTGAGCTTTACGTAGACCGTCCGTGCTCGAACCCCGTCCGTTTTCAGCCTCTCGGTCACGCGGTCGGTGAGGTCGCGCAGCGCCCGCTCCAACTGGCTGAGGTCGCTGACGTCGTTGTCGAACGTCGTCTCGGCGGAGATGGTCTTGGCCGGCCGGCTGCCATCGACGGGCGTGCGGTCGCGGCCCTGGGCGAGGCGCTGCAGAACGGCGCCGTTCGTGCCGAGGGCCTGGACCAGGCGCTGGGTTTCGTACGCGGCGAGCGCGCCCACCGTGCGCAAGCCCATGGCGTGTAGCCGCTCTTCGGTCTTCGGGCCGAGGCCCGGTATCACGCCGACCGGCAGCGGGGCGAGGAAGTCTGGTTCCGTTCCGGGCAGCACGAGCACCAGCCCGTCAGGCTTGCGAGTCCCGCTCGCCACCTTGGCGACGAGCTTTGACGTCGCCGCGCCAACCGATGCCGTCAGGCCAACCTCGGTGTGGATCTGGAACTTGATCCGCCGCGCGACCTCGTCCGCAGTCGACGTCCCATGCCGGGTGCGTGCGGTGACATCGAGATACGCCTCGTCGAGAGCAACTCCCTCGATGAGTTCGGGCGAAGTGAAGCGGCGAAAGATCTGGTGGACGAGCCGGCTCGCCTCGCGATACCGCGCAACATCGGGCGCGACCACCGCGAGCTGCGGACACAGCTGCATCGCCTCGTGCAGGGGCATCGCGGAGCGCACGCCGTAGGTGCGAGCCTCGTAGGACGCGCCCATGATCACCGCCCGCCGCGAACGCCCAGCCACCGCGACGGGGATGCCGCGCAGCCTCGCGTCGTCCCGCTGGTGGACCGATGTGTAAAAGGCGTCGAGGTCGACATGCAGGATGGTGCGCGGCCAGTTGTCAGGTCTCGGCATGTTGCTGTGTAGCGGCCAGTCTGCCACAACGCCTTGTGGCCGACCCCACCCTCCAGCCTAGAATCCGGGGGCGATGAAGGGCGTCATTCTCGCCGGCGGCACCGGCAGCCGGCTCCATCCGCTGACCCGCATCACCAACAAGCACTTGCTGCCGATCTACGACCGGCCGATGATCAACTACGCGATCGAGGCCCTGGTCGGCTCCGGGGTCGGCGACATCATGCTGGTCACAGGCGGTACGCACGCCGGCGAGTTCCTCCGCCTGTTGGGCAACGGCAACGAATTTGGCATTGACCGCCTCTCGTACTCCTACCAGGACAAGGCGGGCGGCATCGCCGAGGCGCTCGGCCTCGCGGAGAAGTTCGTCGATGGCGATCGATGCGTGGTCATGCTGGCGGACAACGTGTTCGAGCGCTCTATCCGGACCTGCGTCGAGGCATTCGGCAAACAGGAGCGTGGCGCGCGCGTGGTGCTGTCCCACGAGCCGGACCCCGAGCATCTGCGTCACCTCGGCGTGGCACAGTTCGACGGCAGTCGCAGAATCGAGAGGATCATCGAGAAGCCGGCCGAGCCCCCAAGCGCATTCGCCGTGACCGGCGTGTATTTCTATGACGAGACCGTGTGGACGGTGCTGCCCGAGCTCAAGCCGTCGGGCCGCGGCGAGCTCGAGATCACCGATGTGAACAACTGGTACATCGAGCAGGGCCTGATGGAGTACGACGTCCTCGACGGCTTCTGGGGTGACGCGGGCGAGTCGATCCAGGCCTACTACGCCGTGCATGATTTCGTCCGCGCGCATGGCGCGAACAGGGACCGATGAACATCGACGGCGTGGTCTTGAAGGAGCTGGTCACGCACCGCGACGAGCGCGGCTTTTTCCGTGAGGTGATTCGCGAGACGGACGAGTTCTTCGACCACTTCGGCCAGTGGAGCCACTCGCTGATGTACCCCGGCACCGCCAAGGCATGGCACATCCACCATCGGCAGACCGACTGGTGGTACGTCATCGGCGCCCTCAAGGTCGCTCTGTATGACACCCGCCAGGATTCGCCGACCAGAGGTCAGCTGATGGAGTTCCTGATGGGTGACGGCAAACCCTCGTGCCTCAAGATCCCGCCCGGGGTCGCCCACGGCTGTCGTGCCCTGGAGTTGACGCACATCCTGTACATCACTTCGCACGTTTATGCACCAGATGACGAGGGCCGCATTCCGCACGACGATCCGTCGATCGGCTACGACTGGACGGCGGGACCGCCGATCAAGTGAGGCGTTCTCTCAAACGGCTCCTGGTCGCGGGGGCGGCCGGCTTCATCGGATCGAACTTCGTGCGTCACATTCGCCGGACGCGCCCGGAGATCGAGATCACCGTCCTCGACAAGCTCACCTATGCCGGCAACCTCGCCAACCTCGTCGAGTTCGAGGGTCAGGCTGGTTATCGTTTCGTCCACGGCGACATCTGCGACGTGGACCTGGTCGACGCGCTCGCGTCACAGGTGGACGCTATCGTCAACTTCGCCGCCGAAACTCATGTCGACCGTTCGTTGATGGATCCCTTCGCGTTCATCGAGACGGACGTGCGAGGCACGGCGGTCCTGTGCGAGGCGGCGCGCGCGCATTCGCATGAAGTCTTCTTGCTCATAAGCACCGACGAGGTATATGGCGACGTGCCGCACGGCCGCTCGAAAGAAGGGGATGCCTTCCGGCCGCGCAGTCCGTACTCGGCGAGCAAGGCGGCGGGTGAGCACATCGCGCATGCCTACGCGGAGAGCTTCAGCCTGCCGCTGCTGGTCACTCGCGGATCGAACAGCTACGGTCCCTACCAGTATCCGGAGAAGTTGATCCCAGTCCTCATCACCAATGCCATCGACGAGATGCCGCTGCCGCTTTATAACGACGGCTCGGCGGTCAGGGACTACATCCATGTCGAGGACCACTGCAGAGCCATCGACATCGTGCTCCACGAAGCACCGATCGGCGGCGTCTACAACGTCGCCACCGGCGTCGAGACGACTGGACTGGATGTGGCGAAGGCGGTGCTCGACATCATGGGCAAGCCGCGAAGCCTCATCCAGTTCGTCGCCGATCGGCCAGGCCACGATTACCGGTACGCGCTCGACATCTCGCGCATCACGGGCCTCGGTTGGGAGCCGCAGGTGACGTTCGCCGAGGGTCTGGAACGGACCGTCAGGTGGTATCGCGACCACCCTGAGTGGTGGCGCCCGCTCAAGTCTGGCGAGTACTGGGAGTATTACAAGCGCAACTACCGACCGCTGGTCAGTTAGCCGGCTGCGTCGGTTCAGCAGCCGGAGGCGGTGGCTCCGGCTGCTGGTGCGGCCCTGGCGGAGATTCAGGGGGTCTGGGCATCGATCGCCACTTGCCGCCATCCCACCAGTAGTTCCCGTCGGCTGAGCGCTGCGCGGCCGGCGGCGCGGATTGCGAAGCGTCCCGCCACGACTGGCCGTCCCACCAGTAAAAGCCGTCGGACGACATCTGAATGCCCACCGGCACTGCAGGCGCGGGCGCCAGACCTGGCCGGCCCCGACGCAAGACGAGCACCCCCAGCAGGACCACGAAAAGGACGACCACGACCGCTGCGAGCGCCAGCAGGACTGCGTTCGGCACAAACGAAGGAAGGGAGGTGGGTGTGGAGCTTACGGCGGCGTTCTCGGGCCACTTCGACGGCGGAATCGTGCTGGCCGGCGCGAGGTCGTACAGCTGGCGTGCCTGTCTGGCCACGAAGTCGGACAGGTCGTCCTTCTGCGAGTACATGTAGACGAGGAAGAAGTCGTTGCCTTTGACGAATCCGGCGCTGTCGGCATAGGCCGGTCCCGCCGGGTTGGCGAAGTGATCGCCGTACTGCAGGTCGATACCGGAGATCGAGAAGTTGCCCTTGAAGTAGCTGCCGTTTTGATCCAGCGACCTTGCCTCCGGCACCCACTTCTTTGCCCCCGCGCCACCGCTGAAAGCAACGACCGCTTCGAGCAGCAGGTGGTTCGTGCGATTTCCCGACCACGAGCGCCCGTACCCCGCCACGAAACCGTCGTCCTTGAGGTTCGCCAGGGTGTGTGATGGTTTGGAGGAGTTGAGCACGGCAAGGAAGTCGACCGCGTCGAAGTCGCCCTGCAGCGCCATCACGAACCGCGACTCAGGGACGAAGTCGGAAGCCAGCGGCTCGGCGAGAACGGTGTCGAGCGAAGGTGACGGCGACGGTGGTGCGGCCGCCACCGATGGGGCTAGCAAAAGCGAAGCGACCGCGGCCGCGGCAGTTGCGCGAATCACGGTCCTGCGCTCAGGTGACGGGCGGTTGTTCCGGCTGTGCGGGCACCGGACGCCACGCGCGGCCGTCCCACCACAGCGCGCCGTCGCTCGATCGCTGCGCGGTAGACGGCACTTCACGCGATGCATCTCGCCATGTCTGGCCATCCCACCAGTAATTGCCGTCCTGCGAAAGCTGAATGGCTCCCGGGCCGCCCCCGATCCCAGCGCCTGCCATCGCGGGCATCGCCGTCCCGCGCCGCCTCACGGCCACCACGCCTACCACGACCGCAACCAGGATGACGATGCCGGCGATCGCGCCCAACCCGACCACCGGAAAAGCCCCCGCCGGCGAGATGTTCTCGGGCCACTGTGAGGTCGGAATGGTGCTCGAGGGTGCCGCATCGAACTGGGCCTTCACCTGGTTGGTCGCGAGCTGCAGCACGTCGTCGTTCTGCGAGGCGAGGATGACGAAAAAGACGTCGTTGCCCTTCGCGAAGACGAAGAGGTCGCCATACGTCCTGGTCGCCGTGTCCTCGAGGTGCGCTCCGTAGTAGGGGTCGATCCCCGACGCAGTGTCGGCGTGTTTGTAGCTCACGTCCGCCTTGTCTGAGGCTTCGAGGGCCGTAAGCGCCTTGCGCGCACCCTGCCCGCCGTTGAACGCCATCACCGCCTCGATCAACGCGTGGCCTGCGCCCGCCTGGGCCCACGTCTTGCCGAATCCGTCGACAAATCCGTCTCGCATGAGCGTTTTCTCTGTCTCTGTGGCGTCGGAACCGGTGGCGACCGTCGTCGCCCAGCCGTGCGCGTCGAACTGGCCGTGGAGCTGTGAGGTGGTGAGCTCTTGGTAGCCCGAGGGCGGTCCGACGAGCACTTGGTCGAGCGACGGCGATGGGCTTGGGCTGGCGGTCACGGCCGCAGGTGACAGTGTCAATGCGGTGAGAGCGGCAGCTGGCAGGGCACAGATCAGCCGGTTCACGCGGCTCATCTTATCGATTAATCGCAAATCTCCCTGCCATTCCGCGCCAGTACCAATGCAGGTAACGCGGGAGCCACTGCCAGAGCTTGAAACGGCTCTGGCCTTCGGTCCGATCTCGCCATGTTGTCGGCACCTCGTCGACGCGCAAGCCCAGCCGGTACGCCTTGACGGTGAGCTCTAGACCCAGCTCGAAACCGCCTTTGGACTCGATGGTGACCTGATTCAGGAGGCGCTTGGAGTAGAGCCGGAAATTGCTCGTCGCATCGTGCACCGGAAGTCCACCCAGCCAGTGCAAGGAAAGCCCGGCCGTGCGAGACATCGTCCGCTTGAGCAGCGGACCGCCCAGCTGTCGCCCGCCACGCATGTAGCGCGATCCGGCGACGACATCGGCTCCGCCGCGAGCCAGGTGGTACATGGGGTCGATGTCGGAGGGATTGTCTGAGCCGTCACCCATCGTGATCAGAACGTATGGCGCCCGCGCCGCGCGCAGCCCGGATTTCATCGCGTTGAGGACGCCACGGCCGAGCGTGTTCTTGTGCAAGCGCAGCTGGGGCATCTCGGCCCGGAGTCGCTGCACCACCGGCACCGTGGTGTCCTCGTCGAAGTCGTGGACGATGAGCACCTCGAGAGGCCGGGTGCTGGTCTTTTCGACGATGCCACGCAGCGTTGTCACCACGTTTTCGCCCTCGTTGTAGACAGGGACTACGACGCTGAGGGCTGGGGTCTCGTCGCTCAGATTCGGTTGGCCTCGATCTCTTCGCGAATCCACGGAATGACCTCGTCCAGGACTTCTTCCAGCGGGGTCGTCGCTTCGAAGCCGAGCAGGTCGCGTGCCTTGCGTACGTCTGGGACCCGCATCTGGACGTCGTGCTCGTACGGTGGGTCCGAAACGAAGCGGAGGGGCTTGTCGGGACCGTGGACCTTCCGCCAGATCAGCTCCGCCAGCTCGCGCACTGTCGTCGAGCGAGCGGTCGAAAGGTTGAAATCCTCGTTGAGGGCCACCTCCGACTCCATCGCGAGCCGGATACCGCGCGCCAGGTCGCCGCCATAGGTGTAGTGGCGCACCTGGCTGCCGTCGCCGAGGATGTGGAGCGGATCCTGAGCTTTGAGGACTTTCTGCACGAGGTCGGGCACGACGTGGCTCATGGCGAGCTTTACGTTGCCGCTCATCACGGCGCGGTCGCGCAGTGCGCGCCGCTCACCGATGCCGACGCAGTTGAACGGACGGACGATGGTGTACGGCAGGCCGTACTGCTCGTGCGCGCCGCGGGCGAAGTATTCGGTGGCCAGCTTCTGGAATCCGTACGTGGAGCGGGGTGGGGGGCTGGTGAGCTGCGCGCCCTCCGGAGTCGGGAACGCAGCCGCGCTTTCGAAGACCATGCTGCTCGACAAGACGGTGATTTTCTGGAGTCGCCCGCCGCGGAACGCCGCCGTCGCTGCGTCGAACGTGGCGGCGCAGATGCGCTCGTTTTCCGCGAGCAGGTCGTATGCGAACTCATGGAAGTACGAGATGCCGCCGATCATTGCGGCGCCCGCGACGACCTGATCGCAATCTGCGGCCAGGTGGCTCAGCAGATTCGCGTCCTTGGCGTCGCCTGCGACCAGGCGGTAACGAGGGTGATCATCGAAAGTCCGACTGACGGGGCCGTACTTGCTGAAGTTGTCGACGCCTACGACCTCGTGGCCGGCATGCAGCAGCTCCGCGACGAGGTATCCGCAGATGAATCCGGCGGCGCCAGTAACCAGGACCTTCATGCGTTGCGTCTAGGCCGCAACCTGCTGGGGTCCCCACGCCGCCGGCGTGAGGTGCGGGAGGGGGAACGTCGCGTTCCCTATCACAAACGAATCTGTCCTGTCATGCCCCAGATGTCGACGACCTCGCGGCCATCAAGCTCGAGTCCACGGTAGGCGCGATGCGGAGCTCCGACGACGATCACGTCCGAGTCGCGCAGGACTTTGTCGAGAGTCTCGAAGGTCTCGTCGACGATGTATGGATCTGTGCACAGGACCCTCGCGCCCTTGAACTGCGCGAGCTTGCGCAGCTTGTAGCTGAGCGACGCGCGCGGGTCGTCGGACTCGCCCTTGAAGGCCATCCCGAGAATGCCTACCGTGCGGCCGAGCAACGGCCTGCGGGAGTTCAGCGTGTCGACGATGTATCCCGGAAGACCCTCGTTCACCTGCATCGCGGCCTGGCCCATCGGGAAGTGGTCGGGCGTGAATGCGGAGAGCTGCATCGTGTCCTTCAAAAGGCAAGGCCCGGCCGCGAAGCCGGGGCCGGGCAGATCGGCGGCGCGAGGGTAGTCCTGGCGGATGGCATTCAAGACGCGGTTGTAGTCGAGGCCCGAGCGGTTGACGATCTGGAAGAACTGATTGGCGATCGCGAACTTCATGTACCGCCAGGTGTTGGTCAGCAACTTTGCGAGCTCCGCCTCGAGGGGAGTGGTCCGGACCACGGAGGTGACTCCCAGCCGCTCGAAAACAGCGCGCGCTTTGTCAAAGGCGGCGTCCGACGTCGCGCCGACGATTTGGGGGAGGGTTCGCAGCTCTTCGAGGGCGTGGCCTTCGGCGATACGCTCGGGACAGAAAGCAACGTCAGCGTTGATGCCCGCTGCGCGCAAGCGCCTTTCCACCGTCTCGCTGGTGCCCGGAAAGACCGTGGACCGGAGGATGATCAGGGTCCCGTCCTCTATGTGGGGGGTGAGCTCGTCTAGAACGCGCTCGAAAATCCGGACCGAGGGGTTCATGAACTCGTCAATCGGCGTGCCGATCACGAGGACGACGATGCGGGTCCGCTCCAACATCGCGGGGTCGCGCGACAGCTCGAGGCGGCCCGTCGGCAGCAGCCTGGCGAGGAGGGCTTCCGCACCGGTCTCGCGGAAGGGCACCTGCCCCGCCCGCACCATATCGATCTTGGTCTGATCGATGTCATTGAGGCCGACCCGATAGCCGCAGTCGGCCAGTGAGAGCCCGAGCGGGAGCCCGACATGGCCGCAGCCGCCAACGATCACGAGGTCGAGGTTTTGGGGTCCCCTCGAAATCACGCCGAAGTCTCCGATTTCGCTGGGCTTTCGTTCATGGCGGCCAAATTATGCTTCCTGGTACTCATGAACTCATCCCGGAAGGGTGCGGGTCGCCCGTCCGTGCTGCTGGACATGAGGCCGCTCCAGGGCCCGAGCGCGGCGCGCGGTGTCGGTGCCTACGCGCGCGGGCTGCTGAAGGGCCTGATCAACACAGGCTTCGACTCCAACCTGACGCTGCTCCTCGACGTGGCGTTCGACGCGCCTGCTCTGCCGGTCGGGCATTACCGGATCGCCGGGTGCCGCCGGCGCAGCCACGGCCAGCTTGCGGCTTACGAGGATGCCGTCGCCCTGACGGACGACATCGAGCGCATCGGGGCCGATGTGTACCACGCGATCGATTTCCACCTTCCGGGGCGCAGCCGGCGCCCGCTCGTGGTGACGCTCCATGACCTGATCCCGTGGGCCTGGGGCGGTCCTCACATGCGCGGCGAGCGATTCCGCTACGGATTGTTCCGCCGCCTGCTGGGCCGGGCCGACCTCGTCATAGCGGTCTCCAACGCAACCGCCTACGACGCGACGCGCCTCGAGGTCGTTTCGCCGCCGAGGATCCGGCTCATTCGTGAGGCCGCCGAACCGGTCTTCACGCCGAGGCACGGCGCCGCCGGGCGGATCAGGGAGAAATGGAGGGTTGACGGGCGCTACCTCCTGTTTGTCGGCGCGCTCGACGCCCGCAAGGATCCCCGCGCTCTGCTCAACGCGTGGACTGCGGCCCGCGTCGTCCACCCAGACTTGAAGCTGCTGATCGCCGGGATCCCCGGACGCCAGGCCCCATTGAGTATGTCCGGGGCCGTTCAGCTGGGCCGGGTGGTCGACGAGGAGCTGGCCGACCTGTATTCGGCAGCCAGCTGTTTTGTCTTTCCGAGCCGCTACGAAGGGTTTGGCCTGCCCTGCCTCGAGGCGATGGCTTGCGGTTGCCCCGTCGCGGCGTTTCGCAACTCGAGCATCCCGGAGGTCGTGGATGAGGCCGGCATGCTGGTCGAGGACGGCGACGGGGAGGCGCTCGGCAACGCGGCAGCGGCGATGGTCAGCTCGCCCGACCGCTGGAGGCGAGCCGGCATTGAGCAGGCCAGGAAGTTCAGCTGGGACAAGACCGCCCGCGAGACCATCTCGGCCTACGAATCCGCCTATACCCGGCTGAGATAATCGCGCCGCCATGAGCAAGGTCGCAGTGATCGGGGCGGGATACGTCGGGTTGACGACCGGCGCCTGCCTGGCAGACCTCGGCAACGAGGTGTCGGTCGTCGACGTCGACCGGGCGAAAGTGGCCCAGCTGAAGCGCCACCAGATGCCTTTCTACGAGCCAGGCCTGCACGAGCTGGTCGAGCGCAATGCCCGGGCCGGACGGCTGCACTTCACGACCTCCTATGCGGATGCAGTGCCTGGCGCGGAGTTCGCCGTCATCGCGGTCAGCACGCCTGAAGGTGAGGGCGGCGAAGCCGATCTCTCCTACGTCGAGGCCGCAGCCGGCTCGATCGCGGATGCGATGGATGGACCGCTGATTGTCGTCAACAAGTCGACGGTCCCTCCGCTGACGGGCGACATGGTGTCGAGCGTGCTGAAGAAGCGGAACAGCAGGCATCCCGCGGCGGTCGTCTCCAACCCCGAGTTCCTGCGCGAAGGTTCGGCGATCCAGGACTTCATGCACCCAGACCGGGTCGTGATCGGCAGTAACGACCGAGAGGCCGCCGAGAAGGTGGCGGAGCTGTACGCACCGCTGGGCGCGCAGGTGCTGATCACGCCAAACATCTACACGGCGGAGATGGTCAAGTACGCCTCTAACGCGTTCCTCGCGACGCGCATTTCATTCATCAACGAGATGGCTTGGATAAGCGAGCGCGTAGGGGCCGACGCGAAGTTCGTCGCCGAAGGAATGGGACTCGACAAGAGAATCGGTCCCCACTACCTCGACACCGGGATCGGCTGGGGTGGCAGCTGCTTGCCGAAAGACGTCGCCGCGCTGGCTGCCATCTCGGAGAGATTCAACTATCACCCTGGCTTGCTGCACGCGGTGATGGAGATCAACCGCGACCAACGGATGGTAGTGGTAGACCTCCTCCGCGACGCGCTGGAGGAGCTTCCAGGGCGCGTGATCGGATTGCTCGGCCTCGCATTCAAGCCCAACACCGACGACATGCGGGAAGCGCCGAGCCTTGACATCGCGAAAGTTCTGCTCGCCGCAGGGGCGGAGATCCGGGCGTACGACCCAGCGGCGATCGAGCGCTCGAAGATGCTTCTTCCGAGCGTCGAATATCGGAAAGATGCCTACGAGGTCGCCTCCGGTGCCGACGCACTCGTTCTCATCACCGAGTGGAACGAGTTCCGGCACCTCGACATGCCGCGCATCAAGCAGTTGATGCGAACGCCCGTGATTGTCGACGGTCGCAACATCTACGACCCGGCGGTTATGAAAAGCCTCGGGTTCACATATCGCGGCATTGGCCGCGACTAGCTCCGCCCAGAAACCAAGAGCGGTCGTTTCAGGCGGCGCCGGCTTCATCGGCTCCCACCTGTGCGAGGCGCTGCTCGCGCGGGGCATGCGAGTGCTGGCGCTCGACAACCTCATCACAGGTTCACCGCAGAACCTACGGCAGCTGCAGGGAAATCCCGACTTCGAGTTTCGCCAGGCCGATGTCAATCACGGTGTGTTCATCGGCGGTGATGTGCGCTGCGTGCTCCACTTCGCGTCGCCCGCCTCGCCGCCTCAATACGACGCCAACCCGATCCACACGCTCAAGGTTGGCACCGTCGGCACGATGAACATGCTCGGCCTCGCCCGTGCGAAAGATGCGACGTTCCTGCTCGCGTCGACGTCGGAGGTTTATGGCGATCCCCTCGTCCATCCGCAGCCGGAGACCTACTGGGGCAACGTCAACCCGATCGGACCGCGCGGCTGCTACGACGAAGCCAAGCGCTGCGCCGAGGCCTTTGCCATGGCCTACCACCGATCGCACCAGGTGGACACGCGCATCATCCGCATCTTCAACACCCACGGGCCACGGATGCAGGTTCAGGATGGACGGGCGGTGCCGAACTTCATGGCCCAGGCGATTCGGGGCCAGCCGCTCACCGTGTACGGCGACGGATCGCAGACGCGCAGCATCTGCTATGTCTCGGACCTGGTCCGGGGCGTGCTCGCCACTCTCGACCGCGGTGACGAGCTACCGGTGAACCTCGGCAACCCGCAGGAGGTCACCATGCTGGAGCTGGCCCAGATCATCATCAGGCTGGCCGATTCGGAGAGCACCGTCGAGCACCGCGAGCTGCCGGTCGACGACCCCAAGCAGCGCCGGCCCGATATCACGCGCGCCAAAAAGCTGTTGGGCTGGGAGCCGGAGGTCGGGCTTGAAGACGGCCTGCGCAAAACTCTTGAATACTTTCAGTCGGTCCTATGACGACTCCCGATGAGCTGAAGAAGTACGTCCGCGACGTCCCTGACTATCCGCAGAAGGGGATCATCTTCCGCGACATCACGCCGCTGCTCGGCGACAAGACGATCTTCCGTGAGGTCGTGGAGCTGATGTCGAAGGCATGGGTCAAAGATCCACCCGACCTCGTGGCGGCGATCGAGGCGCGCGGCTTCATCCCCGGAGCGGCGATCGCGGTCAAGCTCGGAGCCGGATTCGTGCCAATACGCAAGACGGGAAAGCTGCCGTGGTCGACGGTCATGGAATCGTACGACCTCGAATACGGCACCGATTCGCTCGAGGTCCACAGCGACGCGGTCCAGCCCGGTCAGAAGGTCCTGATAGTGGATGATGTTCTGGCGACGGGCGGCACGGCGTCGGCCGCGGTTCGCCTGATGCGCAAGCTCGGCGCCGATGTCGTTGGAGTGCAGGTCTTGATCGAGCTCACGTATCTCGACGGCCGGCAAAGGCTCAGCCACGTCAGATTGGTGAGTGAGATCACGTACTGAATGATCAGGAGAGAGATTTGAAAGTCAGCTCCAGGGGCAGCGACGTAAAGGACTCGAATCTTGCCGCCCAGGGCCAGGACCTGGTCGATTGGGCCGCGCGCGAGATGCCGGTCCTGAGCCTGATCCGACAGCGTTTCACGCAAGAGCAGCCGCTGAAGGGCGTGCGCCTGGCCGCTTGCCTCCACGTCACGAGCGAGACCGCCAACCTGATGCTGACCCTCAAGGCGGGAGGCGCCGACACGGCACTCTGCGCGTCCAACCCGCTGTCGACCAACGACGCGGTCGCCGCCGCCCTGGCCACTCTGCACGGCGTCAAGACATACGCCATCCGCGGTGAGGACAACGAGACCTATTACGACCACATCGAGGCCGCCCTCGACCACCACCCGCAGCTGACGATGGATGACGGAGCCGACCTGGTGTCGGTGCTGCACAAGTCGAGGCGCGACCAGCTTCCTGAGGTGGTCGGCGGAACAGAGGAGACTACCACCGGCGTGATCCGGCTCCGGGCGATGGCTGAGCGCGGCGTGCTCGCGTATCCGATCGTCGCCGTCAACGAAGCGGACACCAAGCACATGTTCGACAACCGGTACGGGACCGGGCAATCGACCATCGACGGGATCATCCGCTCGACCAACGTTCTCATCGCAGGTAAGACATTTGTCATCGCCGGCTACGGGTGGGTCGGACGCGGCCTTGCCTCGAGGGCCAAGGGCCACGGGGCCGACGTGGTGGTGACCGAGATCGACTCTGTCAAGGCGCTGGAGGCGGCGATGGACGGATTCCGCGTCCTCAAGATGGACGACGCCGCGCGCGAGGGCGACATCTTCGTGACCGTCACGGGCGATGTCAACGTCCTCGACCGCAGGCACTTCGAGGTGATGAAGGACGGCGCCATCCTCGCCAACTCGGGCCATTTCAATTCGGAGATCAACCTCAAGGCGCTCGACGAGCTCGCGACTGGCGTGCGGCAGGTGCGGCCGTCGGTCCAGGAGTACAGGCTTGGCGATGGCCGACGGCTGTTCCTCCTCGGTGAGGGCCGGCTGATCAACCTCGCCGCAGCCGAAGGTCATCCGGCCGCCGTGATGGACATGAGCTTCGCCAACCAGGCGCTGTGCGCCGAGTACATCGCCAAAAACGCGAAGTCCCTCGAGCGCAGGGTCTACGACGTGCCGGCAGAGATCGACTCCGAGGTGGCGCGGCTCAAGCTGCAGGCCATGGGTATCGCGATCGACACCCTGACCGAAGAGCAGCGCCGCTATCTTTCCTCGTGGGAGGAAGGTACCTAAACAAAGGATGTTTGGACCCGCTCGGCGCACGTGGGTGCTGGGCGGAGGCGGCGCCCGCGGCGCGGCGCAAGTCGGAGTTCTGCAGGCCCTGTTCGAGGCCAACGTCGAACCTCCTGCCGCGGTTGTCGGCACGAGCGTCGGGGCGCTGAACGGAGCTTCGATCGCCGCCTATCCGTCGCTGGCCGGAACGATGATGCTGCGCGAGGTCTGGATGTCACGGCCGGCGCTGAGCGTGTTCCAGGCCCACCCGTTCGGCCTGATCGTCTCAGGCGTCCGCCGTGACCAGCTCAGCGCGTTCCCGCAGCAGAACGTGCGCCGCCTGGTCGATCGAGCCCAGGCGCTCACTGGCATCACGACTTTCGAGCAGCTCCGCGTCCCGCTTGCTGTCGTGGCGACGGACGTCAATGCGGGCAAGCCCGCTGTGTTTCGCTCAGGAGAGCTGACGCCGGCGCTGCTCGCCTCGACCGCGATTCCAGGCGTGTTTCCAATGGTCCGCATCAATGAGCGTGAGCATCTCGACGGCGGCGTCGTCGAGAACACGCCCCTCAACATCGCTGTCGACGACGGCGCCAAAGAGATAGTCGCGATCAGCCTGATGGCCGGCGGCGAGTACGAACAGTCGCCGAAGGGCTTCGCGGAGTTGTTCGCGCGGACGCTCCAGCTCTCTCTCCATCACCAGATGCTCAGCGATTACGAGCGCCTGCGAGAGCGGTGCCGGATCGTGGTCTTCTGTCCGATCACCGCGCCCGCCGCGACGTGGGAGATGAAGCGCGAACACGTCGAGTCGGTGATGGAGCAATCGCGCGCGGCCATGGCCGGGCTGCTCCACGACCGCGGCCCACGGCTCTTCCGCCACTCGGGCATCCACTACCTGCGACTCGACCAGCCGGGTTAGGATTCACCCGTCCCAGAGGTATGACCCTGGCGCTTGGGGCCCGGCCCAACCGGTGGCCTGGCCTTGCCGGCGCGGGAGATTCGAAGGAGGACCTGCTGTGTCTCTGTTCACGTCCGAGTCAGTCGCCGAAGGCCATCCGGACAAGCTGGCCGACCAGATCTCCGACGCCATCCTCGATGCGATCCTGGCCAAAGACCCCCTGGCACGGGTGGCGTGCGAGGCAATCGTCACCACCGGGTTGGTGATCGTGGTGGGCGAGATTACAACCGACTGTTACGTCGACATCCCACGGATCATCCGGCACACGGTGCGCGAGGTCGGGTATACGCGCGCGAAGTACGGCTTCGATGCCGAGACGTGTGGAATCGTCGTCAGCATCGACGAGCAGTCACCGGACATCGCGCAGGGCGTCGACGTGGGCGGTGCTGGCGACTCAGGGATGATGTTCGGCTTCGCGTGTGATGAGACGCCAGAGCTGATGCCGCTGCCCATTACGCTGGCGCACCGCCTGGCGCGCAAGCTGGCCGAGGTGCGCCGCAACAAGACGCTCAACTATCTGCGGCCGGACGGAAAGGTGCAGGTGACCGTGCGCTACGGCGACGACGGAAAGCCGAACGGGATCGACAACGTCGTGCTGTCCGCGCAGCATCACGACGAGGTCGACGCGGAGCAGCTGCGGTCAGACATCGCGGAGCATGTCATCGACGCGGTGATCCCGGCAGAGTTTCGCGACGGATCCGTGCGCTCCTACATCAACCCGACGGGCAGGTTCGTGATCGGCGGCCCGGTCGCCGACGCAGGACTCACCGGCCGGAAGATCATGGTCGACACGTACGGCGGCTACGCCCGCCACGGGGGTGGCTGCTTCTCCGGCAAGGACCCGACCAAGGTCGATCGCGCGGGTGCCTACGGCGCCCGGCACGTGGCGAAGAACATCGTTGCCGCCGGCCTCGCGACCAGGTGCGAGGTGCAGATCTCTTACGCCATCGGTGTCGTGAAGCCGGTGGCGGTTCGCATCGACACGTTCGGAACTGGCAGGGTACCCGACTCGACCATGGCCACGGCCGTGACCAAGCTCTTCGACCTGAGCCCGCTCGGCATCATCAAGGAGCTGAACCTACGCCGCCCGCTTTTCCGCCAGACGGCTGTTTACGGCCACTTCGGGCGCACCGATATCGACGCGCCCTGGGAGTCCACCTGGCGCGCGAAAGAGCTTGCCGAAGAGCTGAGTTGAACACGGTCGCGGTCATACCGGCCGGTGGCGCAGGCACGCGCTTGTGGCCGCGCTCGCGGCGCTCGACGCCCAAGCATGTGCTGCCCTTCGCGGATCGTGGTCGTCCCCTGCTGCGCGCCACATACGACCGGGCGCGGGCAGTGGCGGACGAGGTTTTCGTGCTCACCGAGGTCAGGCAGCGCGAGATCATCGAGTCGGTGCTGCCCGAGGTCGACGCCTCGCACCTCATCCTCGAGCCGTCCGCCCGCGGCACCACGAACGCGTACGGGCTCGCCGCGCTTACCCTCAACGAGCGGATCCCGGGCGCGGCGATGATCGCGCTCCCCGCCGACCACGTGGTGCGTGGCGCTGCGGCCGTCGCCAGGGCCGTGCGTACCGCGGTCATGGCCGCGTCGACGACCGCCAGCCTGGTGACGGTCGGCCTCAAGCCCACCTTTCCGTCGACGGGCCTGGGCTACATCCATGCTCCTGGCCGAGCGACACGCGGCACGTTGCGCGTGCGTCGATTCATTGAGAAGCCGACCGCAGCGACTGCGCGACGTTTCCTGCGGGAGGGTGGCTACTACTGGAACCTGGCCTGGTTCTCGTGGCGCGTCGATGTGTTCATCGAAGAGCTGGCCCGGCACGCGCCACGCCGGGTAGAGGCGCTGAGCAAGGTCGTGGCGGCGCGCAAAGCGGGCGACGAGGCGACCGCGGCGAGCCTCTACAACCGGCTGCCCGTCGACGTGGTCGACCGCACGGTGATGGAGAAGACCGACAGGCTGCTGCTCGTCCCGGCCGAATTCGACTGGGCCGACATCGGCAACTGGGCGGAGCTGGGGGCCCGCGTCCACGCGGACGCGCGCGGCAATTCCGTCGAGGGCGAGGCTGTGCTGGTCGATACCAACGGCAGCCTGGTGTTCGGTGACCGCCGCCTGGTCGCCGCGATCGGGCTCAAGGACATGATCATCGTCGACACCGAGGACGCGGTGCTGGTGGTACCGAGGTCTCGCGCGCAGGACGTGCGCAAGGTCGTCGAGGCTCTCAAGCGGTCGCGCAAGACACGTTACCTTTAGCTTCCATGGCCGCCCAACAGATCAAATTCGGAACTGACGGCTGGCGCGGGGTCATCGCCGACGACTTCACATTCGGCAACGTGCGTCGGGTGGCGCAGGCCACCGCCCAGTACATGAAGTCTCGCTCGAATGATCCGCTGGCGATCGTGGGCTACGACTGCAGGTTTGCCTCCGAGGACTTCGCAAAGGCGGTTTCGGAGATTTTCGCCAGCAACGGGATCAAGACGCTGATCTTCGACCGGCCGTCGCCGACCCAGGTTGCGTCATGGACCGTGATCGACCGCAAGGCAACCGGTGCCGCGGTCATCACCGCGAGCCACAACCCATACCAGTTCAACGGCTTCAAGTACAAGACAGAAACCGGGAGTGCGGTGCCGACCGAGGTCATCAACGAGCTGGAAAGCACCATCAGCGGTCTCGATGACGTCCCCGCGCCTGAGCCGACGGTCGCGCATGGACTGGTGTCTTCCTACGACCCTCGGCAGCCCTATTACGCTCAGGTCGCGCGGCTGGTCGACATCGATGCCATCAAGGATGCCGGACTGCGCATCGTCCACGAGTGCATGTACGGATCCGGCTACGGCTACATCACCGAGCTGATCGGCGGGGGGCGCACGACGGTGACCGAGCTGCACAACCAGCGCAACCCGTTGTTCGGCGGCATCAATCCGGAGCCGATCCCACCCAACATCGACTCGACGATCGCGGTGATGAAGGTCGGCAACCAGGACCTGTGCATCTGCACTGACGGCGACGCCGACCGCGTCGGGATCATCGATGAGACCGGACGGTTCATCAATCAGCTGCAGGTCTTTGCATTGCTGATGCTCTACCTGTTCGAGGCGCGGGGCATGCGAGGCCCGGTGGTCAAGACCGTGAACATGACCGCGATGGTCGACAAGCTGGGCGCCGCGTTTGGCGAGCGCGTCTACGAAGTGCCGGTCGGTTTCAAGAACATCGCTCCCAAGATGATGGAGACGAACGCACTGTTGGGTGGGGAGGAGTCGGGAGGGTTCGCGGTCCGCGGCCACATCCCGGAACGAGACGGCATTCTGATCGGCCTGTTGTTCGCGGACATGATGGTCAAATCGGGTAAGCCGATCTCACAGATCCTGGCGGCTCTCGAGCAGCGCGTGGGCCCGCACGCTTACGCCCGCCATGACATTCACCTGCCGCGCGAGGCATACGACCGGGATCGCAAGCGCATCCTAGAAACGCTGGAGAAGAACGAGCCGCAGGAGATCGCGGGCGTGGCGGTGCAGCGCGTGCGTTCGGACGACGGGTTCAAGTTCTATCTGGCCGACGGCAGCTGGGTCCTGCTTCGCGCCAGCGGCACCGAAGCGCTGATCCGCATCTACTCGGAGGCGGCGGACCACGAGGCTGTCGAAGCTCGGCTGGCGGCGCTGGAAGACATAGTGGGAGTCAGTCAGCACGTCGGTGCCTGAGTTCGGTCGGATCGAGAGCACAAGGGTGGACAAGCCCTGGGGTTACGAGCTGCGCTGGGCGATCACAGATCGTTACGCGGGCAAGGTCCTGCACGTGAACAAGGGCGAGGCCCTATCGCTCCAGTACCACGAGCGCAAGGACGAGTACCAGTACGTGCTGAGAGGCAGCATCGACATCGAGCTGGGTGATTCTGAGAGCCCACTCGTCACGCGGCGCATGACCGCGGGGGACACGCTGCACATCACGCCCGGCACCCGGCACCGCCTCACTGCGGTCGAGGACAGCGACATCTTCGAGGTCTCGACGCCAGAGGTTGATGACGTCGTGCGCTTGGACGACAGGTACGGCCGCGTCTAGAATGCCGGAGCTGAAATGAAGCTACCGCCCGCCCTGGCCGAGAAGGTCGCCCCGACCGAATCCGCCGTCAAGGCTGAACGCGACCGAAGCTTCCTGATCTTCGCCGGCATCGTGCTCGGGGCGGTCGCGCTCGGCTTCAAGTCCGAGCTGCTTGGTCCCGGCCAGGTGTGGGCGATCGCACTGGGCCTGGTGGTGATCGCTTCGCCGGCCCTGCTGGGCTATCTGCGCGGGACCGAGGAGTTCCCGCGCATCGAGCACTACATCCCGGTCGCCCTTGGCGCCACGACGCTGGCCGGCCTCTCGCTCCTGGTGCCCGAGCTGTGGAAGTACCTGACTCTGACGGTCATGTTCGGCGCCGGCTTCATCATCGCCGCCCGCCTGGACTACCTCCGGCTGCGCGACGCGGAGAAGCGCGGCCACCTCGTCCTGCAGGAGGCGATCCTGATCCTGGTTCTCGCGGGCGCCTACCTGGTGGTGGTCACACTGCCGTTCAACCCGATCCTGAGACTGCTCTGGATCTTCACGATCACGTTCCTGGCTTCTTATCGCAGCTTCCGGATCAACGGCATCGCCATCCCCCCGCGGCGCGCTTTCATCTTTGCCCTGTTCGTCGGCCAGGTGGTCACGTTCCTGGCCTGGGCGATCACGGCGCTGTCGCTCTATCTCGTCGTCTCAGAAGGCTGGTTCGCGGCGATGCTGCTGATCGCCTGGTACATCAATCGCGGCCTGGTCCGCCACACGGTCGAGGACAGCTTCACGAGAAACGTCGTCCTGGAGTACGGGGCGTTCGCGATCATCCTGATCTACCTCTTCGTATCGAGTTATCAGCCGAGTCGCTAGACCCGTCTACATGCCTAGATAGGCTTTCTGCACCTCTTCAGACGCGAGGAGCTGCTGACCGGTGCCCTCCTGCACGATGACGCCGGTCTCCAGCACGTAGCCTCGGTTGGCGACCTCGAGCGCCTTGTGCGCGTTCTGCTCGACCAGCAGAACCGTTGTGCCCTGCGCGTTGATCTCGCGCACGATGCTGAAGATCGTCTCCACGAGAATCGGCGCCAGCCCAAGGGACGGCTCGTCGAGCATCAGCACTTTGGGGCGTGCCATCAGTGCCCTGCCCATCGCCAGCATCTGCTGCTCGCCACCGGAGAGGGTGCCGGCGATCTGGGTGCGGCGCTCCAAAAGGCGCGGGAACAGCGTGAAAACCCTGTCCATGTCAGCGGTGATTCCTGGCCTGTCGTTGCGCGAGTACGCGCCCATGAAGAGGTTGTCGACCACCGTCATTCGCGTGAAAAGGCGCCGGCCCTCAGGCGACTGGCAGATACCGAGCTCGACGATCCTCGACGGCCGGATGTGGCTGATATCTCGGCCGTCGAAAGTGATCGAGCCCGTCTGAGGATGCATCAGTCCCGAGATGGTGCGCAGCGTGGTCGTCTTGCCGGCCCCGTTGGAGCCGATCAAGGCGACAACCTCGCCCTTCTCGACTTTGATGGACACGCGGCGCAGCGCCTGGATGCGCCCGTAGAACGCGTCCACGCCCTCCAGCTCGAGAAGCGCCACTCTACTGCCCTAAGCCGACTTGCCCAGGTACGCTTCGATCACCCTGACGTCCTTGCGGACTTCGTCGGGAGGACCTTCAGCGATCTTCTCGCCGTGGTCCAGCACAACGATGCGCTCTGAAATCCCCATCACGAGTTTCATGTCGTGTTCGATCAGGAACACCGTGATGCCCCGGCCGAGGATCTTTTTGACGAGCTGCATCAGCTCGACCTTCTCTTGCGGGGTGAATCCGGCAGCAGGCTCATCGAGAAGCAGCAGCTTCGGGTCCGTCGCGAGGGCGCGTGCGATCTCGAGCCGCCGCTGCTGGCCGTACGCGAGGTTGCGTGCGTACTGGTTGGCGTGCTTAGCGATGCCGACAAAGCGCAACAGCTGCATCGCCTCGTCCGTCACGCGCTCCTCTTCGCGCCGCTCCCGCGGCAGCTTGAGCAGCGAGTCCCAAACCTTGGCTCTCATGCGTACGTGCCGCCCGACCTTGACGTTGTCGATGCACGACATGTAATCGAATAGCCTGATGTTCTGGAAGGTGCGCGCGATCCCGTAGCGCGCGACCTGGTGCGGCTTGAAACCCGTGATATCGCGCCCGTCAAAGACGACTCGGCCGCTCGTCGGTTGGTAGAGCCCGGTGACGTTATTGAAGAGAGTCGTCTTGCCGGCGCCGTTGGGTCCGATGAGCGCGAACACCTCGCCGCGCTTGATATGGAGGCTGACGTCGTCGACCGCGACCAGACCTCCGAACCGTTTGGTGAGGTTGGTCAGCACGAGGATGTTGTCGGCGGGCTTTTCGCTCATGTCGCGTGCGCGGCCTCGACGGCTGCCTCATCTTCCTGAACGGCGGCGTGCTTGAGCTCCGCCTCACGAACCCGGCTCGGCAGCAGACCCTGCGGCCGGAGAAGCATCATCGCGACGAGGATCAAGCCGTAGATGATGAAGTTGAGTCGCGTCGCCTCCCCCGCCAGGCCTGGCCAGTCGCCGCTGCGGGCGTTCAGGGAGCTGAGCCCGATGCTGTCGGCGAGGGCCTCCACGTTCTGGGGCAAGCCTGGGATCAGATAGAAGACGACGAAGTAGAGGGCTAGCGCGCCGATGATGACCCCGCTGATGTTTCCCATGCCTCCGAGCACCACCATCACCAGGACGGTGATGGAGACGATGAACAGGAAGTTGTCCGGGCTCACCAGGCTGACGTTGGCTCCGTAGTACGCGCCGGCAAAGCCGCTGAAAGAGGCGCCGATGCCGAAGGCCAGCAGCTTGGTAGTCACCGTGTTGATCCCCATCGCCGCCGCAGCGACCTCGTCCTCTCGGATCGCCATCCACGCGCGCCCCAATCTCGATTTGTAGAGGTTGCTGACGAGGACGACCGCGAGCGAGATCAGGATGACGATCAGCACGTAGTAGGCGACAGGATCACCGTTGAAGTTGAAGTTCCGCACCAACGCGATTGGACCGTCGCCAGACCACGGACCCTGAATCCAGGCCGGCAGCACCGGCTGATCGATCAGGCCGACGGCGTTGATGCCACCGGTCCACTGATCGAAGTTGTAGAAGAGCTGCGGCACGATCTCACCGAACCCGAGGGTGACGATCGCGAGGTAGTCGCCCCTAAGGCGGAGCGTTGGAAACCCGAGGATCGCGCCCGCGGCTGCCGCCACCAGCATGGCGACGAAGATCAGCACCCAGAACGTGATGTGGACGGGGTGGTGCGCGGGAGACGAGGCGAGCTGCGGCGAAGCAAGCAGCGCGTAGGTGTACGCGCCGATTGCATAGAACGCCGCGTACCCGAGGTCGAGTAGGCCGGCGAAGCCGACCACGACATTGAGCCCGATTGCAAGGAGGACAAAGGTCCCCGCTCGGGTGGCCTGAGAAACCAGCGCCGTGCCGTCGGTGGCGTAGATGGAGGCCAGTGGGAAGATGAGGGCCGCGATCAGCAGGATGCTGTAGACGGCCGTGTCGCGGTCACGGATCCTTTCCCGCAGCCGCAGCATCGTCATCACCGAGCGGCGGCCGGACGCCGGCGGTTCTCTCATTTCTCAGGTACTCGCATGCCGAGCAGGCCCGTGGGCCTGAACACGAGCACGCCGATCAGGATCCCGAAGACCACCACCTGCGTCCATTTGGAGCCGATATAAGAGTCGCTGTACGCCGCGATCAGTCCGATGATCATGCCGCCGAGCGCTGCTCCGGGGATGTTGCCGATGCCGCCGAAAACGGCAGCCGTGAACGCGATCAAGCCGGTGCGAAACCCGAGCTGGTAGTAGACCGTGTTGTAGTACAGGCCCCAGATCATTCCGCCCGCGCCTGCAAGCAACGCGCCGATAAAGAACGTGGCAGCGATGGTGCGGTTGATGTCAATTCCCATCAGCTGCGCGGCGTCGCGGTCCTGGGCGGTGGCGCGCATCGCCTTGCCGAGCTTGGTCCGGTTGATAAAGACGGCGAGCAGGGAGACCAGGATGGCGGCGGTCACCACGACGAACACGTCCTTGAAGCCGAAGAAGACGCCTGCGACGAAGGTCGAGCTCTGGGGAAGGATGTCCGGGAAGTGCACCGTCGCTGGGCCGTGCCACAGGAACATGATCCCTTCGAGAAAGAACGACATGCCGATGGCCGTGATCAGTGGGGCCAGACGAGGCGCGTTGCGCAGGGGCCGGTACGCGACTCTCTCGATCGCGACGTTGATCCCACCCATCACCAGCATCACGATGGGAAAAACGATCAACAGGGCGACCAGATTGATCACGTTGAATCGCCCTTCCGTGATGGCAAAGAAACCGAGAATCGTGGTGCCGATGTAGGCGCCGAGCGTGAAAACGTCCCCGTGGGCGAAGTTGATCAACTCGATGATGCCGTACACCATCGTGTAACCGAGCGCGACGAGGGCGTAGATGGCGCCCTGCGTTACACCGAAGATGGTCACCTGGACGAAATCGGTGGGGTGGACGACCGCCTGCGTGGCGAGGAGGATCACCGCGAGAGCGATCAGGATGTAGAAGCCGAAGTCGGGGAGGCTCATGCCGCCCAACGAGCGCGCGCGGAACCTGTTCAGGGCCGAGGCGCCGCTCCCTGCTACGCCCGCGTCCAGAGCTTTCCCTCCTTTTTGCTAAGGGCGAGGAGGCCGACACCGGCCTCCTCGCTGGAACTTTGGGCTACAGACTACTAGCTGGTCTTGGCGAAGTCGAATTGCGTCTTCCAGACAAAGCACGCGGTCTTGGTCTTCGAGCCGCAGACGCCTGTTGAACTCTTGACGTCAGTGTCGCTCAGACCGCCCTTGACGACGTAGATCGAAACGATCTTGAGACTCGTGTCGCCGTTCTGGTCGAAGTCGTAGGTGCCGATCACGCCCTTGAAGCCCTTGATCTGCGCGAACGCGTCGCGGACCTGTTTCCGGCTCGGGGAGTTCCCGCCGTTGGCCTTGGTCGCGTTGCCGATCGCGAGCATCAGAGCGTTCGCTGCGTCGTAAGCCTGCATCGTGTAACCGCCGAAGTCGTTGGTTCCGGCGAACGCCTTGCGGAAGTCGGTGATCGCCTGCTGCGCGCCCGGTACCTGGGTCGCGTCGGCGCCCGCCGAGGTCGCGAAGATGTTTGGCTCGTTGCCCGAAGCCTGGTCGATGCAGTCCGTCGTCTCGATACCGTCACCGCCGGTGAAGGGGACGTCCCAGCCGATGTCTTTCATCTGCTTGCGCGGGATGCAGATGTTCTGGTCGTCGGTGCCGCCGACATAGACGCCGGCCGCCCCCGCGTTCTTGAAGCCGAGGAGGATCGACTTGAAGTCGCTGGTCTGCTCCTTCTTGTACTCGGAGTGCTTGGCGACCGTTCCGCCGAGCTTCTTGAACTCCTGCTCGAACGAGCCGGCGATGCCCACGCCGAAGACCGTGCTGTCGTCGAGGATGCCGACGTTGGTGACGTTGAGCTGCTTGTACAGATAGTCAGCCATGGCCGGCCCCTGGTAGTCGTCAGTGGTGACGACACGCCAGTAGTTGTTGGGGTTGCCGGCGCGAAGGTCCTGCGGGTGATAAGAGCAGCCCGCGATGTCCTTGGTCAAACACGGGTTCGTGTTGGCCGGGCTGACCATCACGAAGTTCTTCGGCGCCGCGATCGGGATCTCCGCCTTCGCGACGGCGGAGTTGTATGGCCCGACCATGCCGAGGAACTTGCTGTCGTCCAGCATCTTGCGAACGTTGTCGACACCGGCGTCGGCGTTGTAGGCGCCCTGCCGGCAGTCGTCGAATCCCTGGAAGGCGATCGTGTAGCCCTCAACCCCGCCGGCCGCGTTCTTCTGGTTGACCGCGAACTGGACGCCGTTCTGGGTCGCCTGGCCGCCGATCGTGCAGGTCGGCAGGTCAGAGCCGATCTTGATGGTGCCTTTGGACGCCCCGCCGCCACCACCACCGCCTCCGCAGGCAAAAGCGACGAATGTCGCCAATGTGAGGACTACCAGTCCCCTAGCTCGAACCATATGGTTCCCCCTTGTGCTTGTTGGGAGGCATACGCAAACCACACCTGACGCCTCCCATCACTTGCCGCCCTCTTCCCAACCGAAGTCGGGGCGAGAGTGCGCCGGCGGCGAGTGCGGCCACATGGGATGGCCGAACTGCTACTCCAGAGGCAACTATCGACTTGCGGGGCCTCCCAAGTCAAGTCGAACCTGCGTTCGTGAGCCTGCCGACGAGTTCAGTACGG
>DATEGC010000013.1:0-6167 GCA_035280285.1 Candidatus Dormiibacterota bacterium
AACGCACTGGCTGTCGACTCGCAAGGAAATCTCTACATCGCTGATCAGGGCCACCACATCGTTTGGAAGGTGACGAAGGGCTCCAACGGAACCATCTCGAGGTTCGCCGGAACGGGTGTCAAGGGCGTGGGAGGGGACGGCCAACCTGCGTACAACGCTCAATTAGTTCTGCCCACCGGCCTCGCATTTGACTCTCACGACAACCTGTTGATTGCGGATGGCGGGGCTGGCAACGTGCGCCAGGTGTCCAACGGCGTCATCAGCTTGCTTGCCTTGAATGGGGTGCCACTGGCCAATCCACATGGGTTGGCACTTGACTCCCAGGGCAACCTCTACATCGCTGACACGTCCGATCACCGCGTGGTTCGCGTCAGCCCTGAGCACGACGCCAGGTTCTTCAGTCTTTCGCTTCCCTTCGCCCTCGCCGTTGACTCACGTGACAACGTGTACGTTGCAGATGGCGATCGAATCTTTCGTCTGGATGTCAGCGGTAACAAGACCGTCTTCGCAGGGGACGGAAAGAAAGGGTACGGTGGCGACGGCCGGTCTCCCGTGAGTGCCTCTCTGGATGAACCCCTCGGAGTAGCCGTCGACGCAGTCGGCAACGTGTTTGTGGTCGACACTTTCAACAACCGGATCCGCGAGATCACGAAGTGATCAAGCGACGGCTCTGGCTGTGCTTTGGCGTCGTGCTGTTGGCGACTGCTTGCCAGCCTCAACCAACAGCGCCGCCACCGGAAGTCTTGCGGATTTCGATCGCCCGGGATGTTGTCTCCCTCGACCCGACTCAGGTGCACCAGCCGAGCGTCGATGAGAGCTTGATCCGCAACCTATACAACGGGCTCTATAAGTTTGACGACAGCCTGAAAGAGTCGCCCGATCTCGCTACTGCGATGCCTGCTGTGTCCTCGGACCGCAAGACGTGGACTTTCCACATCCGGCCGGACGCGAAGTTTGGCAACGGTGACCGCGTCACTGCCGACGACGTCATCTTCAGCTGGAACCGTGCTGCCCGCGTGCAAAGCGCGGATGCACTCGTGTTCGAACCGGTAGCCGGATTCGATGCTGTGCAGTCTGGGAAGCAGTCGACGCTGGCCGGACTTTCGGCGCCAGATCAAGGCACTGTAGTGGCGAATCTCTCAGCGCCGGCGGAATACTGGTTTGCCCTGCTCGGGATCTGGCCCGCATATGTGCTTAATCGGCGCGTTCTGCAGGACTACGGCGACAAAGATTGGTGGAGGACGCCGAAACATCTGAGCGACAGCGCGACCGGCCCTTTTCAGCTCAACGCATGGCAGCCGGGCATGTGGCTTGACTTCACCCCCACGCCGAACTGGTGGGGTGGGGGCACGGGCACGCTAACGCGCGTCCGCGCCGAGATCCTCGCCACTGCATCTGACACGCTGGCTGCGTACGGGCACGGAGATGTGGACATCGTCGGGTATGCGCCGAACGGCCGCATGCCGGAGATTACGTTGGATGCTCTGGCGAACTACGAGTCGGATTCCAAACTCGCCTCGCAGGTCCATAGCAGGCCGTGGTACGAGACAGTGTGGCTCAAGTTCTACATGCGCAGCGGCCCGCTGGCCGGCCCTGACGGCCGGATGGCCAGAAAGGCGCTGAGCCAGGCAATCGATCGCAAGGCGTTTGTTGGCGCGGCGTGCAATGGGGGGCTGACCTGTGTGCCGGCAACGGGTGGAATGTTCCTGCCGGGCCTTCAGGGCTACCTCGGTGCTAACAAAGACCCGAACGCGAAGTTTGATGTGAGCGCGGCCAAGGCTGACCTGCGCAGCTGGGACCCTGGCGGGACACGGTCGCGCGGCCTTCACATGTACACGTTTTCAATCTACAAGCCCCTGGTGGAAGAAGTGCATCGCCAGTGGTTGGTCAACCTGGGCATCGATGTGCCGTTCGACATCGTGGATTCGCCGGCCATGAACCGCGTGATCTCCGGGGGCGTGAACACGGTCGATTTCGATAGCCCCCAGAACTTTCTCACGGAATTCTTTGACAGTCCTTCCTACTCGAACCCTGTCTTCAATGAACTGGAAACGACAGCCGAGGCCCAGCTGCCGTCGCAGGCGCTGCCGCTCTACAAGCAGGCGGAGCAAATACTCGAGGACGACGTTGCTGTGGCTTCACTTGGCTATCGGCTGGGCATCTTCCTGATCAAGCCGAGCGTGTTTGGGGCGGGAGGTAACGCCCTGTACGAGTACTACTGGCGAGGGATCAGCATCAAGACGGGCTAGCGACGGAGTCCTGCGAGGTGCCAGATCGCCTCTGTCTACTTGAGGGACCGCATTGGACAACGCGAATGGCTGACGCGCATTCCGGGCAGACGTCGCGGGATACGTGGCAAATCAGCCGAAGTAGTTGCGACAAACCAGCCAAAGTCATCTGACGCATCAGCCGAACGTGGACACACATGATGGTGCTCGCGCAGGGAGTCGAACCCTGAACCTTGGGATTAAGAGGCTGCGGGCACCGAGTGTCAGAGAGTGTCAGCGAGTTTCCGGGAGTACCAAACGAGTCGGGTTCTATGACGCAGCAGAGTCACAGAGTGTCAGGGAGTGTCACAGAGACTCTCCGTGAAGGCGTCAATTAGGGTGTCATCGCGAGGAGCCCTACCGGAGTCCCAGCGCTAAGGACCTATACCGAGCGCTGGATCCGGTGCGAGAAGCAGCCATCGAGGAGGACGAGCGACGCACACGAGGCGTGAATCGCGCACCGGGCTACTGCTTTGACCAGTTATTCGTTCCTAGGTCGAAGATCCACGAGTCTCTCCGATAATTGAGTGGATCCACACCGCCGCTGAACATCACTATGTGGCCGCTCTCGCTGTCGAACGCCATCGCGTGCCGGCCGCGGGCGGGTGGGCTGGTTTGCGGTTTCAGCTGGACCCACCTGTTCGTGGCCGGGTCATAGGACCAGGTGTCGTTCAGAGCGTGGTCGGAAGGAGACATACCGGCGAACAGAATCAGACGTCCGAAGCGAGCGTCATAGGCGACGGCCGTGTACAGACGCGCGCTCGGTCCCGAGCCGGCGTCCGATTCGGTCCACAAGTCGTGATTGAAGTCGTACGCCCACACATCGCTCAACGATCCGCGGTCTTCGCCGCCGAGTAGGATCAACCGATCGTCCTTTTCGTCATAGACAAAGGCCGAAAAGGCGCCGAACATCGGGCTGTTCTTGGGGTGCATCTGCTGCCAGGAGTTGGCGGCTGGGTCGTATGCCCACGTTTCACCGGTGAAGGCGATCAGACGATGTGACTCGGTGTCCAGGGCGGCCGCCGTGCCGTTCAGAAATTCCGGGCGCTTGTCCAACGCGCGTTGCTGCCAGGAGTCATTACGAAGGTCATATGTCCAGTTTTCGGCGAGAGGAGCGTCCTGTCCCGCGTCGGTGGCCAGGACGACCATCTGGCCGGTCTTTGGATCGTAAGAGGCAAAATCAGATGACCGGCAAGGACGCGTCGCCGGAACCAGTACTGGACAACCGTACTTCTGGCCAAGCCCAGTCTTTTGGGTCCAGCCTCGGCCGTTGCGCCAGAGCCAGACGTCGCCCAGATCGAAGCCGCCTCTGCGAGGTGGGGCAGTCGATCCCGAGAAGAGGAGAACGCCCGGATCACTGCCGAGGCCAAGCATGAAGTGATACCCGCGGGATGGCGGCGCCTCGGCAGTCGCCGGAGTATTGGGTTGTGGAGAGATGGAACAAGCCATCGTCAAGATGATCGCGGCCATCAGTCCGACGCTCTTGATCGCAGGCGAAACCATCAACCGGTGTCTGACGAGCTTCTAAAACGCTGTCGCTGGATTCTCAAGCTGACGAACCTCCTCTTAATCCGGGCCGGACACAGCGGCTCTGACTTCTTCCCTCGACACGCACCGTCCCGCCACCACAAGCCCACCTTGCAGCGACGTGTTCGAGATCTTGTCCACGAGTTCAAGCCCGGTGTCCGGGCTGTACAACCAGAGCCCCAGGTCGTTTGTGGAGACCCAGATCCTGTCCGCGTCGGCAACCACGTTGATTTTCTCCACCTCGGCGTCGATGACCGGGCTTCCAGAACCCAGCAGAGTCGCTCTCCCGTTAGCCGGCATCACGGCGAGCTGACCAATGTCATTCCAGCGGTCACCGCTTGCCGTCCAGCGGGGACCGCTCAGGATGATCGGATCGCCCGCTGAGTTGAGCCCGATGATTTCAAGTAGCCCATCAACCCACCACGACGAGACCGCGTGAGTCTTGGTGTCATACCGCGCGATCCTGCCTGTGTAATACGCCGAGCCCCAGATCGCGTTTGGGCCTGCGTACCACCATTCGCTGCCTGACTGTACGGGCGCGACCTGGTCTTGTCGGCCGGTGTTGGGGTCTATCGTCCACAGGTCCGCGCCCTCGCCATAGCCACGCGTGGCGTAATAGATCAGGCCGCCTGACCAACCAATCAGGAATACGTCGGTGGAGGGGTAGCTTGTGGCCGACGCGTCGCGCCTCGTTTGGAAGACGCGATCAGACTGCGCGTGCACCGTCTTTAGATGAATGGCATACCCCTCGCGATCCACATAGGACATTCCGTCTGGCGCGATCCAGCTGGCTCTGACCGGCAGGAAGATTCCGGCCTCTCTGTCGTAGCTGATCGCCGGCGAGTTGGGGTCAGGGGCCATTCTGCTTGCATCGACCCACGTGATGGATGACCTAGCCGAAGTGAACTTGCCGCTTGACACGTCCAAGAATCCGAGGTTGAAGGGCGCGAATCCAAGCACCGGCAGCTGGCACTCGGACAGGGGAACAGTGGGGGCGGGCCGGGCCGGCGCAGATCGAAACGGATTCGACCAGACCAACCCCACGACAACCGCGATAGCGAGGATGGCGGCGAAGGCCGGCGCCCAGGCATTTCTCGGTGCTGGGGTATGGCGGCGATCAAGTCCAAGCGACGAGATCACTTCTCTTCGTGGCGTGGGGCTCGCCGGCGTTGCTTTGTGAGCCGCCCGATCGGCCGTGTCCTGCCCGGCTCGAGTGGCAGCGGGCGCATCGGAGTGAGGGTGCAGCGCTTGGTGAAGTACACGACTTTCGAGTCCGGCCGGGGGCCGCAGACGCTCGACCTCCTCAGAAAGCGCCTGACGGAGATCCTTAACGGTGGTCACAGTTCCTCCTCTGCCAGATCGACTCGCAGCCGCTGCAGCGCTCGATAGATTCGCGATCGCGCTCCCGTGGCGGTGACGCCGAGCGCGTCGCCAACCTCGCGGCTGGTCAGGCCTTCGTAAAAGTGAAGAAACACTGCCGCGCGTTCATCAGGGCTCAGGCGGCCAAGTGCGCGGGACAGGTCATGTCGCTGGTCGGCGTCATCTGCAGGATTGGCTATACCGGACCTGGTATCGGCCACCCTGATCACTGACCACCACCTCGCGCCGCGCATAGACCGGCAACGGTTCGCGATGATCGTTAGGTACCAAGGCCTGAGCTGGCCGACGGAGCGGAGCTGTCTGATCGACCGCCACGCACGGAGAGTCGCCTCTTGTACTGCGTCTTCTGCCTGGTCGGCGTCGTTCAGCATTGCGGCGGCGAGCCGGTATCCAATCCTGATTTGCGGCTCGATAAGCCGCTCGAAGCAGACCAGATCGCCGGCGCGCGCGCCCGCCAGCAGTTCCTCGTGGGTGCCCACCACGGCTACGTGCTGCACGTTCCAGGCCTTCGCGGGGCATTCTGCGCCACATCCTTATGACCCTCGAACTGGGGCGGCTGTTGCAGGCCTCGCTGAATTCGGAGGGCAGGTCTAGAAGGGCCTTCTCGCGGCTTTCAGTGCGCCATGAAGGTGTCAGATAGGGTGTCAAACGGTCGTAAACGTGACGCGATGCGTCATCAAGCCCAAGATCTGGGGTCCGTTTGAACTCGAATCCGCACGTGATGGTGCTCGCGCAGGGAGTCGAACCCTGAACCTTGGGATTAAGAGGCTGCCGGCCTCCAGAGTCAGGGAGTGTCAGCGAGTGTCAGGGAGTGCCAAACCGGCGCGGATCTATGACGCAACAGTGTCGCAGCGTGTCACCGAGTGTCAGAGAGTGTCTGCGTGAAGGTGTCAGTTAGGGTGTCAAGCGGTAGGCACCCGCAGGTCCCGCGGTCGCCCGCATCGCCTGGGCGAGTTGCGATGCCAAAGAGTTAGTTCAACTCGGTTTCCGGAA
>DATEGC010000014.1:0-3415 GCA_035280285.1 Candidatus Dormiibacterota bacterium
CTTGTTCACCGGAAAGAAGACTCCGGCCAGGAAGATCAACGGAAAGATGAGCAGCTGGATGATGAACTGAAAGCCCTGCTGGCTGGTCATGAAAGACGCGATGAGGATGCCTAGCCCCGACAGGCCGAAGGCCAGGATGGCGACCACCGGGATGAGCGCGATGACGGTCCCGGGATTGAGGCTTACGCCCACTATCGGGGTCAGGACGAGGAGGATCAGTACCTGGAGGAGCGCCGTCACCGTCGCCCCAACTGCCTTCCCAAGCACGATCCCACTACGCGCGATCGGTGCGACGAGGATCTCGCGCAGGAAACCGTACTCGCGGTCCCACACTACCGACACGCCCGCGAAGAGCGCGCTCGTCAGGACGCTCTGGGCGACGATGCCGGGATACATGAACTTGATGTAGTCGATCCCAGGCGCGAGCGACCCGATGATCTTTCCGAAGCCCGCACCGAAGATGACCAGAAAGATGAGCGGGAAGGCCATGCTCGACACCAGGCGCGAGCGCTCATTGACGAAGCGCAGGAGCTCGCGGTAGGCGACGACCCACGTCCCGCGCCAGACTTCGGCCATCAGCGGCCACCTCGCCACATCGCGGCGCCGCGCAGGAACTGCTCCTTGGCGTCGAGCTCGCTGTCCCGGATCTCGCGGCCCGTGAGCGTGATGAAGACGTCGTCGAGGCTCGGCCGCTGAAGGCTGATCGACAGCAACTGCTCGGGGAACGTGCGGACGAACTCGGGCAGGAAGCGATCGCCGGCGGCGACATGGAAACGGACCTGGCCGTCGCGCACGGTCGAGTCGAGGCCGTAGCGCGAGCGAACCTCCTCGGCCGCAGCGGCGAGATCTGCGGTCGAGAATGAGATGAGATCGCCGCCCACGGCGCGCTTGAGACCGTCGGGACTGTCGAGGGCGATGATCTTGCCGCGGTCGATGATGGCGATCCGTTCGCAGTACTCGGCCTCGTCCAGGTACTGCGTGGTCAGGAAGATGGTGAGCTGTTCCTGCTCGCGCAGGCGGAGCAGGTACTCCCAGATGTGGCGGCGCGTCTGCGGGTCGAGCCCGAGGGTGGGCTCGTCGAGAAAAAGGATCCGCGGGTGGTGGAGGAGGCCACGGGCGATCTCGAGGCGTCGCTTCATGCCGCCAGAGAAGGTCCGCACACTACCCCTCCGTCGGTCCCATAGCTCGACCATCGTCAGCAGCTCGCGGATGCGCGCCTCGCGCACATCCGCGGGCACCGCGTAGGCATATGCGTGGAAGCGCAGGTTCTGCTCCGCGCTGAGGTACTCGTCGACTGTCGGCTGCTGGAAGACGAGGCCGATCGAGCGCCTGACCTCACTGCGTTGGTGCTTGACGTCGAAGCCGTTCACGGTGGCGTGGCCCGAAGTCGGGCGCAGGAGGGTGCACAGCATGTTGATGGTGGTGGTCTTGCCGGCGCCGTTCGGTCCGAGGAAGCCAAAGAGCTCACCTGCACCCACTCCGAACGTGACGCCGTTGACGGCCTCGAGTTGGCCGAAGTTGCGTCGAAGGCCTTCTACCTCGATGACGTTGCCCGCCGTGCCCGCCTCCAAGCCAACTATTATAGAGAAGGTAATATTAGAGGACTCCAATATGACCCCTTCCAGGACGCCTCCAGAAGTCAGCAGCCAAACCGGAGCTGAGATGGCTCCCGATGAAGCGGGTTGCCTCTACGACACCCGGGCTCGGCCCATGTTCGACCACTTGGCTGGGCCGGTCGATGCGCGACGGTTGGAAGTCTTTCCGGCACTCCGCTGGTGTGCTTACAGGATCCAGCGCTTCATGCACGCAGAAGCCGAAAAGTACGGGATCACTGATGGCGCGGCTCGGGTCCTGATGCAGCTGAAGCACGCCGGAGAACAACCGCTCGGCGCCCTTGCGGGCGGGATGCATGTCAGCCCGAAGAACATCACGCTCCTCATGGATCAGCTGGAAAAGGACGGACTGGTCCTCCGCGTCCCCGACCCGGCAGATCGGCGCTCGGTCCGGGCGCGGCTGACAGACGAGGGTCAGCGCCTGGTCGGTGACTTCCTGCGCGAATTCATGACGCACTCGCTTGAGCTGGTCGAGGACCTGCCCCAGGAGGACCTGGAGCGCGTGCGCCACCTGGCCCTGCTCCTGGTTCAGCGCATTGAAGCGCGGTTGAGGTCGCGATGAGCGCGTTCACCGAGAAGGAGATCGAATATCTGCGTGGGCAGCGCCTTGCTCGAATTGCGACGGTCGGCGGCGACGGCTCGCCTCACGTCGTACCGGTCGGCTTTCATCTCGATGCGCAAGCTCAGACGATCGAAATTGGCGGTCACGGGTTGAGCAGGTCGAAGAAGTGGCGCGACCTGCAGGCCAACCCTCGAATTGCGTTCGTCGCCGACGATCTCGTGTCAACAGCTCCCTGGAGGCCACGCGGAATCGAGGTTCGCGGCCGGGCCGAATTGCACGAATCGGGCGGTCACGATCGCTTCGGCGGTGGTGGCTGGGACAACGTCTGGATCCGCGTCATGCCGGAGCGGATCATCAGCTGGGGGATCAACGGGCCGGCGTTCTCCGACACCGGACGGACAGCTCGATCCGTCGGCAAGCAATGAGCACTGGTGACGCTGCGGCGTCGGCCTCGTCGGCACCGGCCATCCGCATCACCCCCCCAGGCACCCGTGGGGTCCGAATCCCGAGTCGCGGTCCGCTCCCTGGCCTCGTCAACTTCAGCGGAAAGGTGCTGGTTTGGACGTACCGGCGATTGGGAGGGCTGTGGTCGCGGCCAGGATTCCGAATGGTGCTGCTCACCACGAAAGGAGCCAGGACCGGTCGAACGCGGACGTGTCCGCTCGGAGGCTTTACGGACGGTGAGAATGCCTGGCTGGTCGTCGGCTCCCTGGGCGGTGCAGCACGCCATCCGGCCTGGCTCTTCAACATGGCAAAGCATCCCGGCGACATCTGGTTGGAGGTTGGGCGAGAGCGGTTGAAGGTTCGCGCTGAGACGTTGGAGGGTCGCGAGCGGGCCGAGGCGCTCGGCCGCACCGCGACGATCGCTCCTCCCTACGCCAACTATCAGCGGAAGACAGATCGCGAGATTCCGATCGTGCGGCTGACACGCGAAACATGACGATTCGGGTCAGCCCGTGCGGCACTCGAGGGGGCAGGATTCCCGCGGCCGTTCATGAAGATCTTCAAGCTCTTTGGCGGCCGGCAGATCGGGATGTTCCGGCGTGATGGCGGGCAGAGCGTGAGCTCGAGGATGGGGTTCCCCGTCGTCCTGCTGACCACCCGTGGAGCCAAGACCGGTCAGATGCGGACGACAGCGCTCGGCGGCTTCCCCGATGGAGAGAATTCCCAGCTGGTCGTCGCCTCGCTCGGCGGGGCCGCCAACCATCCGGCGTGGTTTCTCAACATGGCCAAGCATCCT
>DATEGC010000015.1:0-2685 GCA_035280285.1 Candidatus Dormiibacterota bacterium
CCGGCGTACTGAACGAGGCTCAGCACTGTGAGCGAGCAGTCCCGATTGTCGAGCTTGAACATCATTTTCCCAACGCGCCGATACGTCACGGCGCCATCCTCTCCGCCGGTGTCGATCACCAGCGTGCTTCCATCGCCTGCCTCGAGGCGCGCGGCGAACCGATAGGCGGGGTCGTGGTCGAAGTAGCGCAGGCCCTGGAATGACGGGAGCTCGTCGGGCTCGATGGGCGTCTGGGGATGCGTTCGGAAAAGCTCGTCGCGGCCCCTGCGAAATCGGTCCAATGCGTCCGGGCCGGTTATTCGGTAGAGGTCGCCCACGCGGCGTCGCCAGTCGACGAGGTCGAGGTATCCCTGCGCGTCAGGAGTAGCGGCCACCTTCAGTGCCCGTCGACGGCTTGCTCGGAGGGAGTCAGGTGGTAGCTCGCCTGCGGTGGCAGGTTGGAAAGCGCCTGGTGGATGTCGTCATCGCTAGCGTCGGTCACGACCAGCGTGTAGCGCCGGGAGTGGGGGCCGAGGGCGTCGGCCTCTGCTTGCGCCACCGCAGACGCTGAAGTTGCGGACCTCGCCGCCGCCGGCGCCGACTGAGAGGGGGCGGGCTTCGCCGGACGTGCGGCCTGATCGGCGCGCAGGACGCGCCAGTGGTAGATCGCGACCCCGGCCGCGACCAGCACGACGGCGAGGTACCGGCCGAAGGCGAGGTTGGCGATGTCGTTGAGCTTCGGGTTCGCGCTGAAAAGCTGCTGCAGCAGCGCGCTGATCATCCCGATGCCGCCGCCAAGCACCGCAAACACGCTGCCGAGCAGTGCCGCCCATACGTAGACGCGGCGGCTCAGCGACTGTCGGTCCGCAGCCCACGGCGACTGCCGCCAGTTCGCCAACCAGACCGCGACGCCGACGACGGCCAGGGTCACGGACACGCTGATCGGGTTTTTCCAGTCGGGCGCTGTGACACCGATGATCGGTGACTCCATCTGCTCGAACAGCGTGGCCAGCAGCAGGCCTGCCCCGTACGCCCACGCACCAAGCGAGATGAGCGCCGCGAGGTTGGTGTACAGGCGGCGCACTCCGGCCTGGCGGTCCGCCTCCTGCGTTCCCGCGTCACGGCGGAGGCGGCGGAAGATCAGGAACCAGGCGCCGCCATAGATGAGAAGAAGCGACACCGGGCCGGCGGCCGCGGCGAGCACGTCGTTGCCCGCGCCGCCGGGGCTGTCGACGCCAAGGACGCGCGCCAGCGCGTAATAGAGGATCTGGCTGGCACCGAACAGCGCTGTCGCGATGCTGACCGTGAGCGCGACAAAACCCTCGAGCGCGCGGAGTGTCGAGTGGCGGTCGTCGGCGATGTGGTTCAGGGCGATCGTCCGCGCATGAAATCCCCACAACAGCGCTCCCGCGATGGCGCTGCCCGATAGACCGGCAGCGAAAGTGAGCGGGTACGTAGGGTGGGTGACGAGCGCGTCCCACGACAGCTGGAGAAGCTGTTGCGCCGATGACAGCATCGTCAACAGGCCTACGAGCAGCGCGATGTACATGTACCAGCGCCGCAGCGTCGCGGAAGCGCCCTCCTCGTGCACCGCGATGCGGTCCTGCCGCGCGATCCAGAAGTGCAAGCCCCACGCCGCGACGAAGACCGCTGCCAGCCAGGCATCTTGCGCCGCCCACTCGCCATTGAATGTTTCGCCGGTGTCCAGCTCAGGGCGCAGCAGGGCATACAGGGCCTGCCAGAGCGCGATGGTGGTGGCGATCGAAAACGCCAGGCACGCGAAATAGATGTACAGGCGCCGGATCGCTGATGTGCGCTCGAACGGGTCGCGAATGGCGAAGCGCTGCGCGAACCAGAAATGGACGCCCCACACCGGCAGCGCGACGATCGTCATCGCGGCGAAGATCGCGAGCTGGCCGCGGCTCGAGTCGGCCGACGGGTCGTTGAAGACGAAGAGGAGGACAGTGGACCCGAGGGCGGCCAGTCCGGCCGCCAGCACCACCAGCGCTGCGGCGCTCACCAGGTAGAGGTAGAGACGCCTCAGAATCACGCGCGCAACCGTACTACGATGCGCCCGTGATCTCTCAAGAACTGCTCGAAATCCTGGCCTGCCCGAAGTGCCACACCAAGGTGGAGTTTCTGGCGCCGGACCACCTGCGCTGTCCGAGCTGTCGGGTGCTCTATCCGATCGTGGACGGCATCCCCGTCATGCTGATCGAAGAAGGAAAACCGGAACACTCAGAGGACCGATCCAAAGACGAGTAGCGCCGCGCTGGCGGCTGGTTCCCTCTACGAACTAAGCCGCGCACGCGTAGCGGCTGGTGTCCCTGGCGCTGGGGTTGGCCTCGGCGTCGCGGATGTCGGGCGCGATCTCGTCGGCGGTCAGCGCGTAAGCCTGGTTCGGGTCGCTGGCTGACGTGGCAAACACCATCCCCAGCACCTTTCCATCCAGGTCGACGAGCGGGCCGCCGGAGTTACCCGGGTGGACGCTGGCCTGCAGGACAAAGATCTGCCGCGTGACCAGGTCCTGGTTGTAGATGTCGCGACCCTCAGCGGGAACCTCGCCATCGACCACGGCGGCCGAAACCTTCTCCGACTGGCCGCCGGGATAACCGATCACGGCGCCTTTGGTGCCCCGGGTGGCCGCGCCGAAGGTCAGGCCTGTCGCGGTGTAGCCGGGGACATACAGCACCGCCACGTCGCGCG
>DATEGC010000016.1:0-16513 GCA_035280285.1 Candidatus Dormiibacterota bacterium
GTTCGGCTGAGCCTGGTACCAGAACTGGTAGAGCGGGTTGGGGCAGCCAGAGGCGGTGGCGCTCAGCGTCACCTGGGTGCCCGGAGCCGAGGGCGACGCGGGGCTGAGCGCATTCCACGCGACCGAGGCGCAGACGGGTGGCGGGGTCCCGCTGGTGGTGACCGCGTAGTTCTGAGTGACCCACTGCGGGAAGCCGAAGGAGCCCTGGCCGTTGACCTGGTTGGTGCCCCAGACCACGCCGGCGTTAACGGGGTCTGGGCTCGCCCCTGAGTAATCCCCCCACCGGCACGGCGGCCCGTAGGGCGAGCTGCAGCTGAAGTCGGTGTCGACGGAGTTGCTGTGCGCCAGCACCAGCTCGCCGGCATTGAGCGTCGAGAGTGGTGTGCCGGATGTGCGCGACAGCGCCGCGGCGACGACGAGATTCGTGGCCGAACCGCGGTTGTAGAAGATCGCAGCGTCGTTGCCGGCTATCGAGGGGGAGATCGAAGCGTTCCAGGTGAAGTCGGTCGCGCTTTGCACGGCGCCCTGCTGACGGATGGTCTTGGTGACGGGCAGGATCTCGTACCAGCGCGCCACGGACCGGCCGCCCGGTCCAGCAATCGTGTGCTGCGTCCATATCGCCTCGGCGTTGCCGGCGTCGGGGTCGTTGTGGGCGACCGCCTGCGTCAGCCGGGCGTCGAGAGTGTCGATGACAGGAGCGCCGTTCGGCTGCGGAGCCCCGGCGGGGATGTCAAACGAGTTGACGGTGAGATCGCCGTCCGCGATCAGGTGCGGCGTCCCGCTCTGCCGGACGACGTGCCAAAGCATGACCTTGGTCTGCGCGCCAGTTGGGTCTGTGGGTCGTGGAGCCACCGGGCTGTGCCCGGCGACGATGTAGCCCGTCGACGATGCGTCGGACATGTTCGCCGGGACCGGTGTGAAGGCGGAAGTGCCGTCTGCGTTCAACAGGCGGTGCTGCGGGCCGCCGAAGGCCGTCAGTCCCGAGGCGGAGCAGGTCGTCAGGTTGCCCGCCGGCGGCTTGGGCTGCGCCCAGATGGCGGCGGTGGTGAAAACGAAGTTCCCCGTGGAGTCGTCGTACAGATTCGCCCCGATCAGGAGGTAGTTGTCGTCGTGGCCGAGCTTCGGATAGTCGGGGAGCTGGTTGCCTTGGAAGGCGGCGAATCGGCACCAGCCGCCGTTCAGGTCGCTCGGGTCAGCTGTCTTCGACCATCCGAACACGAGGTAGTTGTTGTGGCTGGCGAATGCGATCGCGACGTAAAACCAGCGGTTCGCTTGAGGGTCCCACTGCACCTGCGGGTCGCTGACGTTGAGACCTGAGGGAGCGGCAACGAACGACGCCATGTCCTTCGAGCTCAGCATCTTCAGCGAGCGGTCGAACACCGCGATCGTGGTGTTGATGAACTCCACGTAGTGGTTGGGGCCGATCGCGCCGGTGGGGTCGGGCGGGGTGCAGCAAAAACCTTCGTCGGCCGCAGACACGCCCGGCTGATTCGTGCCGTTGAAGAACCCAGCCCGTGTTCCGGAAACCGGTGCGGGTGCCTCGTTGTCCTGGTGACCGTGCTGTGCATTCTTCTTAGCCCGGTCCAGTCCGTCCTTATTCGCGCCGAGAAACGGTTTGCCGGGTGTCTTGGCCTTGCGGTCATGCCTGGCCGTGGAAGGAGGGAGCTCGACGGACTGCTGCTGGCCGACAGATGGCACCTCGTTGTCCGACTTCGCGGAAGCGGCAGCTTCGACGTTCGGAATCCAGGTGGCGGCTGCGCATACCGCGACAGTCAGCCCGACCAGGGCTTTATGCCCGAAGAATGCGTCGTTCCACCCCATTGACCCCATGCCTCCAGGCGAGTTCGCTCACACCCGGGTGCCGGTTTGTGTGCACAAGTAAACGCTCATTGCACGAGATTGGGTTGCTGTTGTTTTTGTTCGGCGCGCCGCGGCGCCGATCAGGTGAGCGTGTAGGTTGGGTTCGGCGCGATGTGGGCCTCGTACGGGGCGCTCGATCCGTTCTCCCGAACCCAGACGTCGAGGAGGTACGCGCCCGGAGCGAGTCCTGTCGTGTCCCAGACGAAACCTGAAGCCGTGCTGAAACCCTGGACAATAGTCCACTGACCCCCCGGCGCCTGGATCCAAAACTCGTAGGTTGGATCGGGGCACCCGGTCGTGACGGCGTCCAGCTGCACCTTTCCTCCGGCTGCCTGTGGCGACACTGGAATGAAGGTCAGGGTCACGGTCGCGCATGGGGGGCCGGTTTCCAGGGTGTAGGTCAGGTACGGCTTGATCTCGGCATCGAAGACAGCGGCCGAGCTGGCGTCCTTGACCCAGACGTCGAGGTTGTAGGTGCCGGTGCCAAGGCTGGCGGTGTTCCATAGTGCAGCCGACGCCGGGCCGTAGGCCTGGATGACGGTCCACGTTCCGTTCGGCTGCGCCTGGTACCAGAACTGGTAGGCGGGGTTGGGGCACCCGGCAGCGGTCGCGCTCAGGGCGATCATGGCTCCCGGCTTCTGGGGTGAGGCGGGACTTGGGACACTCCAGGTGACCGAGCTGCACGCGCTTGGGTTCTGCAGCGAATAGGTCATGTAAGGCTTGATCTCCGCCTCGAAGCTGGCGGCCGATCCCGATTCCTTGACCCAGACATCGAGCTGATAAGTGCCGGCAGCGAGTAAGGTCGTATCCCAGGTTGCTGTCGCCACTGGACTGTAGGCCCGGATGGTCGTCCACGCACCGCCCAGTGGCTGGAACCAGAACTGGTAGAGGGGGTTGGAGCAGCCGGCTGCGGTGGCGCCGAGGCTGATCTTAGCCCCTGGCACCTGAGGCGAGACCGGGCTTGGCGTGCTCCAGGTGACCGAGGAACAGACCGAAGGCACGATCGGCGCTGGCGGCGGCACCTGGAGAATGTAGTTGGCGATAGGGGAGATCAACACGTGCTCGGAGCGCGCGTGCCGCGCCCAGACGTCGAACTTGTAGGTCCCAGCCGTAAGGCCGGTCGTGTGCCAGGGGGCGGTTGGTGTCTCGCTGAACGCCCGCAGCACCGACCACTGGCCACCGGGCGGGAGGATCCAGAACTCGTACTCGGCATTCGCACATTTCGTTGCAGCGCCGCTGAGGGTGACGTTGACGCCAGCGATCTGCGGCGACGGCGGGCTCGCGGCCAGCGTCACGGGGGTGCAGCTTGCGTTTGGTTCAGCATTGGAATGGTCTGCGCCGTCCGTTTTGTTGCTGTCCGGCTGGCTCTGCCCGGGATTCTTGCCGCCCTGGTCGGCCAGCAACATTCGGGAGTACGCCTGTCGGGTCGCGGTGTCTTGCTGAGTTTGACTTTCGGCCGATGGTGCCGCCGCCGTCGACCCGCACGCGACGACAAGAAGGCAGCCGGCCCAGAGGCCAAACAGCTTCGCTTCAATTTGCCGCGTTGTGGTGATCACTTGCTGCATTTCGTCCAAGCCGGAGGATTGGGATTTCTTGCGACGTGTAAACGCTCGCCGGCTGGCGGCTGATCGGGCTATCTATGCGGGGGTCTGGTTAGATACGATCCCCGCCCAACCGATGCGAATTCTGCTCGTCAGCAACTACTACCCCGAGCATGTGGGCGGGATCGAGACGGTGGCGGCGGGCCTCGCCCTCGGGTACCGAAAACGTGGCCACGAGGTGCGCTGGCTGGCGGGAGACATCGCAAGAAACTCGCACCGTGGTGGCGCCGACGACGCGCCGGTCCGGGTCTGGAACGGGGTGGAGAGGCTTGGCTTTCCCTATCCGCTGCCGTCTCCGACAGCCGCGCCAGCCCTTCGCCGCCACGTCGACTGGTCCGATGTGGTTCACCTGCACGACTGCCTGTACGCGCTGAACGTCACTATCTTCCTCGCCACCCGCCGCCAGCATCGACCCGTGCTCCTCACGCAGCACGTGGCCAAGGTGCCTTATCCGAATCCGCTTGTTCGCGGGCTGCAGTCGGCCGCGTACGCCACCATTGGGCGCGCGATCCTGTCCGGTGCGGAGCAGGTCGTGTTCGTCAGCGACCAGGTAAGGCGTTGGTTTGAGCCACGCATTCGGTTTCGTCGGACCCCGCTGTTGATTGAGAACGGGATCGACGCGGACCTCTATCAGCCGCCGCCCGAACGGGAGCGAGAAGCGGTTCGCGCCCGTCTCGGCGCGAACGGGTCGCGTCCGCTTCTCCTGTTCGTGGGGAGGTTTGTGGAGAAGAAGGGCGTGCGCTTTCTGCAGCCGCTGATCCAGGCCACCCCCTCATGTGAGTGGCTCCTCATCGGCCGCGCAGGCGACGTCGACCCCTCGAGGTGGCGCCTTCCGAACATGAAAATGCTTGCCCCCGTCAAACCAGCCGAGCTGCGCGGTTACTACGCTGCCGCAGACCTGCTCGTTCTGCCCTCTAGCGGTGAGGGATTTCCCGTCGTGGCCCAGGAGGCAATGGCTTGCGGCACTCCCGCCCTGCTGTCGGAGGTCACCGCCGCCGGCCTGCCGAACATCCGCGGCGTCGTTTTCACGAGTCGCCTGACGACCGAAGAGCTGGCGGCAGGGGTAAAGAGGGCGCTGGACGCGGTCAATGCCGATCCGGGGTTTCGCGCTCGGACCGCCTCGGTGGCGCGCGAGCGCTGGCGCACCGACACCATGGTCGCGCGCTACGAGGTCGAGCTCGAGAAGCTACTCCTGTGAGTGAATCCCCGCCTTCCTACGACCAGCTGTGGCGCGGCTACTGGGGCGATATGCAGCGCTTTGGTCCGGTCCATCGCCACATTCGCGAAGACCTGATGCGCAGGGTCCTCGCCCTGGATGTGCACAGCGTCCTCGACGTCGGCTGCGGTTCCGGGGAGAATCTCGCAGCGCTCGCGGCTGCTGGCCGCTTTCAACTGTCGGGCGTCGACATCTCGGGCGAGGGAATCGAGCTGGCCCGGCGTCGTGTTCCGTCAGCCAGTTTCAGCGTGCTCGACGTGTCGCGTGAGGTATTGCCGCACCGCTTCGATCTCGTGATGTCCATCCAGGTGGTGGAGCACATCCCGGACGACGCCTCGGCGCTGCGCAATATAGCCCGAATGTCGCGGCGCTACGTCTTCGTCTCGACCATCGGTGGCCGGATGCGGCGCTCGGAGACGACGACGGGGCACGTGCGCAACTACACCCGCGCCGAGCTGAAGAGGAAGCTCGAGGCGGCCGGACTACTGGTGCTCGAGGTCACCGGCTGGGGCTTTCCGTTTTACTCGCCGCTCTATCGGTCAGCGGTGGAGTACCTGCCGGGTGGTCCGCCTGCGGGCCCCGCGGGCCGTGTGAGCCGCTTCGCCGGGAACGTGCTCTACGAGCTGTATCGGCTCAACTGGCGCGGCCGCGGCGACGTGCTCAGCGCGCTGGCGGAAACGACCTCGACTGCTTAGCGACGCCCCAAGACAGGTCTGCGTGTAACCCTGCTCGGCCAGATCCCACGGCCAGGCCGACGTCGGGTAGCTGAACCGGATCGTGCCGGCAGGTGAACGTCGCGACCAGGCCTGCCGCGCCCATGCTGACGCCGAGGGCACCGTACGAGATGGCGAGCCATCCGTTGAAGGACTGCACCCCGAGCGCGGCACCGATCGCGCTGGTCACCGCGATCCAGGCGCCAAAGATCAAGCACGCGATATCCAGGACCCGCTTCATGCAGACTGCCAGGCCACGGCCGGCCGCAGTATCCGCCAGCGGATCCAAACCAGCAGCAGCACATACTGGCTGAACTGTCCCGCGGAGTACGAGAACACGACTATCGGCACGGGAGTCTGGGCGAGGCTTTCGAGCGGATCCCACACCAGGTCGGCGAGCAGGTACGCGAGACCGAGTCCGATCCACAGCGGCGGCGGCGCCCCCTCAAGCCAGAACTGGTACGCCAGGAGCAGGAACAACGGGGCCATGAGCACGCCGTATGAAGCCCAGTCGATGGGACCCAGCATGCCCGAGAGCAAGCAGGCCGCGGCGAAGATCGCCCACTGCGACTCGGTCGAGTCAGGCAGGTCGCGGATCAGGAGCCAGCCAATGACCAGCACCGCCCCGGCCACCCCCACCACGAGCGCGGTCGACGGTTCGGCGCCCAGCCGGCACAGCAGCGCCACAGGCGAGTAGTTCTCCGGCACGCATGCGGCGATCGGGCCTCGGCCTTTGCCGAGGAATCCGGCGAGGTAGTCGATGGGATTGAGCACCGCCGGATCGCCGGCGCGCCAGGCGAGGAAGGCGAGGCCGGCGAAGCTCGAGACCACCGTTGTGGCGATGGCGGTGAGGCCGGCCGCGCGCGTCTGGCGACGAAGCAGCAGCGCAAGGGGCAGCAAGAGCAGGATCGGCTTCACCGCGACCGAGATCCCGATGAGGACACCGCCCAGCGTGTCGCGCCGGCGGAGGACCAGATAGGCATAGCCGAGGAGGGCGAGTCCGAAGACGATCAGGTTTGGCTGCAGCCAGAAGATGGTCTGGATCGCGGGAGCGAAAAAGACGGCGGCAGCCAGTGTTGTCCACCAGAACCGCGCCGAGACCCGATCGCTCAGCTGACTCCAGACCTGGCGCAGCATGCCACCCCACGCGACGACCTCGATCGCCATGAACAGCCGCGCGCCGCCCTCGATCGAAGCCCAGCGGGTGACCAGGGCCATGACGAGCGCGTAGAAGGGCGTGCCGGTCCAGGTCAGCAGGCGCTGCGGGTGGCCGCTGTTCCAGGCTTCGACCCCGGCCTGGTAGGCGAGGCCAAAGTCGGCGGTGTACGGAACGAACAGGATCGCCAGGAGAAGAAGGACGACTGGCACGGCCACCGCCAGGCGACGAAGCACGGCGCCACATTGTGGGGGTTCTGACCCCGCCCACCAGTCAAGATTTGCGGTTCAGTGGCCGGATTCGCCAGGCGCAAAGCTGACTCTCTGCCACCCCTGTGGCTTGCTGCCGTGGCGATCACGACTGCCTGGGGCGCCGTCTTCTCGATCAAGCGTTTCATCGACCACTACCTGGAGAACCCGGCCGCGGATGACTTTCGCGTCTACTACTACGCGGCCAAGCTCGGGCTTCAGCAGGGCTGGGACCACCTCTACAACCAGGCCGCCCTCAGGGCCGTGATGGCAGCTCACTTTAGTGGTTCGGAGGCCGTGATCGATGGAGGTCACACGTATCCAAACCTGCCGCCGCTGGCGTGGATGATCGCGCCCCTGACCGTGCTGTCGTTTGGCCCTGCCTACGCGGCCTGGGCGCTGATCGGGTTGTCGTCCGTGGTGGTCGCGTGGGCGCTGGCCTGCCCGTTTCGGGGTCTGGCTCGGATTACGCTGCTGCTGCTCGCGGTCGCGATCTGGCCCATCCACTACTCGATTTTTTTTGGACAACCAACACCCGAGATCCTTGCCCTTGTCGCCGCGGCATGGTGGTTCCTGAACCGCAATCAGCGGCTGGCCGCCGGCGTGGCCCTGGCGCTCGCCACGAGCCTCAAGCCGCAGGACCTGATCCTGGTGCCGTTCGCGCTGCTCGTCAGTCGTCGCGTTGGAGTCTTCGTCTGGTGGGCCGCATGCTGCGCAGTCCTGGGCCTGATCTTCTTCGCCGCCATTGGCGTCCACGGCGCCGCCGACTTCTGGCAGACGACCGTCGTGGTGGAGAGCTACCCCGGCCACAAGATCCTGACCATGGCGTCGCTGGTTGGGCCGGGGCTGCCGGCCGCCGGGCTGCAGGCCATCTCCGCCATCGCTGTGCTCTTTGGCGCCTGGCGCCGGCGTTCGAGCCTGGAGCTCGTGATCGCGCTGGGATTGGTGGGATCGGTGGCGACAGCCGTGCACGCCCACGAGTCAGACTTCGCCGTCTTGGTTCTGGCCGGCTGGCTCGTGCTGCGCTCGCCGATCGGCGTCAGCACGCGCCTGTGGCTGCTCCCCGGCATCGCGGCGGTGCAGGCGATGTCAATCGGCATGGCGCTGCCGGTTCTGTTGTGGGAACTGGTGTGGATCGGGCTCCTTCTTGCGGACAGGACCCATACGACGAACTACGCCGACCGCCGGCTGCAGGTCAGTGCCGCGCGGGGTTGAACTCGGTGATGCCTGCGGGTTGCATCGCTGTGCGCGATTCGTCCATTTCCTTTCTGGTTGGAAAGTACACGCGCCGCCACATCCTGAAAACCGTGGCGAGCGTGCGAGGAATGTCCGAAGGACGCACCGTGGTCTCACCTGCCGTGCGTGGGTAATGCCTGACCCCCTTCTGGGCGATGCGAAAGTTCCACTTCCTCGCCTTCGCCAGCAGCTCCGTGTTGACGAAGAAGTTGTCGCATTGGATCGTGACCTGCTGGACGACCTCGCGTCGCATCAGCTTGAAAGCGCAGTCGACGTCGCGGACTCGAAGCCGGAACATCACGCCGACAAGTCGGTTGTAGATCCAGGAGAGCATGCAGCGCACGACTGTGTCGTACCGGTAGACCCGAAAGCCGGTGACCATGTCGTGGTCCGACATCAAAGGAATGAAATATTCGAGTTCCGCGATGTCGAACTGGTTGTCGGAATCGGTGAAGAAGATGAGCTCGAAACGCGCGTGCTTGAAACCGGTCCGTAGCGCGGCGCCATAACCGGCGTTGCGCTCGTGCGTAATGAGCCGCACGTGGGAGCGGTCGTTGCGAACCATCTCCTCGACCACGTCCCGCGTGCGGTCAGCGCTGCCGTCGTCGACGACGATCACCTCGTACTGCTGCGCAAGGCGCGACGCTGTCGCGACCGCCTGTTCGACGGCGCGCTGAATGTTCGCCTGCTCGTTGTATGCCGGCAGCACGATCGAAAGGCTCACGCCTGAGCCATTGCGAGCCGGTTTTTTCACGCCGGGAGTATAGATTTGCCGCCTTGGGATGACGCCCCGTTAGCTCAGTAGATCGGCGTCTCCACCGTTACTGCTTCCAGCCATTTGCGGCATGAGGTCAGGAAGCGCGCGGCCTGCAGCCCGTCGAGCACCCTGTGGTCGAACGAAAAGCACAGGTACATCATCGGTTTGATCCCGATCATGCCCTGCACCGCCACCGGCCGCTCGACGATCGCCTCCATGGTCAGGATGCCCGCCTGTCCGGGGTTGATCACCGAATAGCTGAGCAGCGTCCCGAACGTGCCCGAGTTGTTGACCGTGAACGTCCCGCCCGCAAGCTCATCGGCTTTCAGCTGCTTGTTGCGGGCGCGGGTCGCGAGCTCGTTGACAGCGCGCGCCAGGCCGGCGATGGACAGGCTGTCGGCGCGCCGCACGACAGGGACCAGGAGCGTGTCTTCCAGGCCGACCGAGATGCCGAGGTTGATGTCGCGGTGCACTAGCAGCTCTGTCTCGTTGAAGGTCGAGTTGACCTCGGGGTGCTCCCGAAGCGCGGACAGCGTGGCCGCCAAGACGTACGGCAGGTAGGTCAGCGAAAAACCTTCGGCCTTCTGGAACGTGGCCTTGTTGGCGTTGCGATTTGCCACCACGCCCGACATGTCGACCTCTTGCGTCTGCCACGCGTGAGGGATCGTCTGCTTGGAGCGGGTCATGTTCTCGGCGATCAGCCGGCGGACGCGGGTCAGTTGGACGACCTGGTCGCCCTCGGCGGGCTTGACCGCAGCGGCAGGCGGTGGAGCGGGAGCAGCGCCCGGTGCGGCCTTGGCCCTGGCCGCGTAGTCCTGGACGTCCTTCTTCGTGACGCGGCCACCGAGGCCGGTTCCAGTCACATTCGACAGGTCGACCTTCAGCTCGGAGGCGGCCATCTGCACGCCAGGTGAGTAGCGATGCGGTTCACCTCCCCCTGGCGGCGGAGGTGGCGCCGAAGGCCCGGGCGGGAGAGGGGGAGGGGGCGCCGCCTCTGGCCGAGCCTTCGGGGCCTCGGTCTTCGGCGCCTGTGTCGGAGCCTCCGGCGTCGCCGCTACAGCGCCGTCACCGGTCTCGACCACCGCGATCTCGGCCCCGGCCTGCACCGTATCGCCTTCTTTGGCCAGGATCTCGCGCAGGATGCCCGTCACCGGCGCGGGCACCTCCGCGTTGACCTTGTCGGTGTCAACCTCGAGCATCGGCTCAAACTCGACGACCTTGTCACCTGGCTTCACCAGCCAGCGCGAGATCGTGCCCTCGTGGACCGACTCGCCGAGCTGCGGCATCGTGACGCGCGTGGTTTTACCGGCCATCAATAAGCCGCGAGCTCCTTCAGTGCCTTCGTGATCTTCTCCGGGGTCGGCATGAAGAACTCCTCCATCGGCACCGCGTACGGCATCGACGGCACGTCCAGCCCACCAAACCTCTTGACTGGCGCGTCGAGCCACCGCCACGCCTCGTCGGCGATCAGCGCGGCCACCTCCGACCCGACCGAGACGCTGAAGTTGTCCTCATACAGGACCAGGCATTTGCCCGTCTTGCGTGCGGAGGCGATGATCGACTCCCTGTCCGGCGGATAGACCGTGCGCAGATCGACAATCTCGACGCTCACACCGTCGGCCTCCAGGTTCTTGGCCGCCTCCGTCGCGTAGTGGACCATCAGTCCATAGCAGAAGACCGAGATGTCTGAGCCTTCGCGCGCGACGCGTGCCTTCTGGAGTGGGATCAGATACTCACCTTTCGGCACGGGCTCTTTGAACATCCGATACAGGCGCTTGTGCTCGAAGAACAGGACCGGGTCCGGATCGCGAATCGCCGCGAGCAGCAATCCCTTCGCCTCGTACGGCGTCGACGGAATGACGATCTTCAGGCCCGGCGTCGCGAAGCGCGCCTCGATCGACTGCGAGTGATAAAGAGCGCCGTGCGCGTGACCGCCCATCGGCGCCCGCACAACGAGCGGCACCGACCAGTCGCCATCGCTGCGGTAGCGGTACTTCGCGATCTCGTTGGTGATCGAGTTGAAGGCCATGTGGGCGAAGTCGGTGAACTGCATCTCCGCCACCGGCCTCTTGCCCGCGATCGCCAGGCCCAGGGCCACGCCCGCGATCGACGACTCGGCGAGCGGAGTATCGATGACCCGATCCTCGCCGTATTTAGCGCGCAAGCCGTCGGTGACGAGAAACACGCCGCCTTTCTTGCCGACATCCTCACCGAGCACCATCACGCGCGGGTCTCGCTCCATCTCCTCGGTCAAGCACGAGCGCAGCGCAGCCACCATGTTCATCTCTTCGGTCTCGAGACCAGGCGCCGGGTCGATCGCTTTCGGCGCCTCGATCGCGTAGACGCTCTTCAGCGCGTCCTCGGGAGCCGGGTCGGCCGCATCCATGCCTTCTTTGGTGGCTTTGGTGACCTGTTCCTTCACGGCCTCCTCGAGCTCCATCACCTGCTTCGGGGTCAGCACCTCCTCTTCGAGGAGCCGCTTCTTGAACCGCTCGAGGCAGTCGTTCTCGGCCAGCAGCTCGATCTCCTCTTGCGTGCGGTAGCGGCGCTGGTCGTCCTCCGACGAGTGCGCGCCGAGGCGGTCGACCAGGCACTCGATCAAGGTCGGTCCCTCGCCCGCGCGAGCGCGCGCGATGGCCTCGCTCGCGACTGCGTAGCACGTGACCGGGTCACGGCCATCGACGGTGACGCCAGGGAATCCGTATCCTGCCGCGCGCTGCGCCACGTACTCAATGGCGTACTCCTTGCGGAACGGCGTCGAGATGGCGAAGCCGTTGTTCTCACAGACGAAGATCTCCGGCAGCTTGTAGACAGCGGCAAAGTTGAATGCCTCATGCGCGTCGCCCTCCGCGCCGGCGCCCTCCCCGTAGCACGTGAGCAAGACCTTGTCGGTCCCGTCCATCTTCAGCGCGTAGGCCACGCCCGCCCCGCGGACCATTTGCGTCGCGACCGGCGAACCACCCGACGTGATGTTGAGCCGCGAGTCAGAGAAGTGTCCGGGCGTCTGCTTGCCGCCTGACGCAGGGTCGGCGGCTTTCGCCAGCACTGAGAGCATGAGGTCGAGCGGTGTCATGCCCACGCGCATGCAGAGCACGACGTCGCGGTAATAAGGCGCGAGCCAGTCATACTTCGGCTTCAGCGGCCAGCCGACGCCGATCTGCGCGGCCTCATGGCCGGCGCACGAGATGATGAACGGGGCGCGGCCCTGTCGGTTGAGCACCTGAAAGCGGTAGTCGATCTGCCTTCCCAGCAGGATGTAGCGAAACCACTCGACCAGCGTCTTCTCGTCCAGGTCGGTGTCGCGCCAGGCAATCGGTTCCTGGTATCGCCACTCGGGGCTGAAGGACGGACCTTTTGTCTTGGTGATCTGCGCCATGGACGGTTAGATATGGATGGCGTGGCCGTCGACGGCCATCGCCGCTTCCATTACCGCTTCGCTAAGGGTCGGGTGGGGGTGGATGTTGCGGCCGAGCTCCCAAGCATCGCCCTGGAAGAGCTGCGTGAGCGCGGGCTCGGCGATCAGCTCGGTCGCCTCCGCGCCGACGACGTGAGCGCCGAGCATCCTGCCCGATTTCGCGTCGGCCACGATCTTGACGAAGCCACTCGTCTCGCCGTGGATCTGCGCTCGGCCGAGGGCGGAGAACGGGAACCGGCCAACCTTCACCTCGATGCCCTTGTCGCGCGCCTGGTGCTCGGTCAAACCGACTGACGCGATCTGGGGATGCGAGTAGGTGCACCGCGTCACCAGCTCCTGGTCCATGGGCGCGAGGCGCTGGCCGGCGATGTCCTCGGCCGCCACGATTCCTTCATGCGACGCAGCGTGGGCGAGCAGATAGCCGCCGACCACATCGCCGATCGCATGGATCGAGTCCACCGACGTGCGCATCCAGTCATCGACCTTGATGAAGCCGTTCGGGTGCAGCTGGACGCCGACTTGCTCGAGACCGATCTCCTTCGAGACGGCGGCGCGGCCGACCGCGACCAGCAGCTGCTTGGCCCACACCTCGCCCTGGTCGGTCTCCACAGTGACGCCGTCGCGCGCCTTCTTGGCCCCGCTGACCTTGACGCCGAGCCGGCAGTCGATGCCCGCCCTTTTGAATGCGGAAAGCAGCTCCTTCGAAACGTCCTCGTCCTCGAGTGGGACAAGCCGGTCGAGGGCTTCGAGCAGCGTCACCTTGACGCCGAGCTGGTTGTAGAAGGTCGCGAACTCGACGCCGACCGCGCCCGCCCCGATGACGGCGATCGACTCCGGCACATCCTTGGCCAGCACTGCGTGGTCGGACGAGATGATGTATTTGCCATCCAGCTCGAGGCCCGGCAACGTCTTCACGATCGAGCCGGTCGCGACGATCAGGTTCTTCGCCTTGACATGCTTCGAGTTGACCTCGATCGTGTTGCCGTCGCGCAGGCGACCCTTGCCGGCGACCACTTCGACCTTGTTCTTCTTCATCAGGTACTGGACGCCTTTGAAGAGCTGGTTGACGACCGCGTCCCGGCGCTCCGCGATCCGGGGATAGTCGTAGCCCACGACCTCGGCCTTGATGCCGAACTCGGTGCCGCGGGCCGAGATCCTGTGGAAGAGCTCGGAGGACTCGAGCAGCGCCTTGGTGGGGATGCAGCCGATGTGGAGGCAGGTCCCACCCAGCTTGTCGGCCTCGACCAGGGCGACCTTCAGACCCAGCTGCGAGGCCCGGATGGCGGCCGGATAGCCGCCCATTCCGCCGCCCAGGATGGCCACGTCGAAATCGAAATCGGGCATCGATCTAATCGTAGGAAGTTTTAACAGCCGGGCCTTCGCAAATTGGCCCTAGCCTGGTCGAAATCAGCGCGATCGGTCACCGGCCGGCCGGCGACGGGATCGCCGTAGCGATCGACCGCTCGATAGTAGGCCGGCGGATGGACCTGCGGCATCACCAGCAAATCGGGATCGGCGGTTGGGTCGAGGCAGGGATCGGCCCGCTCGGCGGCCAACGCCTGCAGGTCGGCCGTGGCGCGCTGCATCTGGACGGCCTTGGCGTTGGCGAAGGTGAACAGCAGAATTCCGCTGTTGAAGCAGGCGAGGAAGAGGCACGCCGCGAGCGCCGGCCTCCAGGTGCCGCGCCAGGGCAGGTAACCGGCGGTGTCCGCCAGCAGGATTAGCCAGAGGGCGGCGCCAACGTACACGTAGCGGGAAGCGCCCGACTGCTGGTACCCGAGCTGCGCGCGAGTCAGGCCGGCGACCAGGTAGAACGCGACCAGGGCCGCGGCCACACCGATCGCGAACGGGTCGGCGCCGTGTCGCATCCACCGCCAGCCGATGGCTGCGATTGCCGCGACCAGCAGCGGTGGTCCCCACCAACCCGCCTCCCCGATCACGCCGGCGACGCTTTGGCCCATCCCCCACGCTGAGTACAGCGGGTCGATCAAGAGGTTGGCGGCGGTGGGCTGCGGATTGGGATGGGTCCCGAAGCGTCCGAACCCGATATACCAGACAAGGACCGCCACGCCGAGCGGGGCAAGCCACAGTAGCTCTCGGCGGCGGGACGGGTCCAGCGCGAGCAGGACCGTCGCGGCGGCGGCAAATGGGACGCCGATGCCCGAGAAGGCCAGCGACGCTGTCAGCAGTAAGGCGGCGAGCGCCGGCGAGCGGCGTGTCTGGAGCGCCAGCAGGGCGCCCAGGCCCAGCGCGACCGAGGCCAGCCAGGCCATCTGGAATGCCCACAGCAGCTCTTCCCACCCGGCCCCGAGGACGAGCAGCAGCGCGGCCACGGCGATGCCGGTGAGGTCGCCAACCCGGCGCCGGACCAGCTCGAACAGCAACGCCACGTTCGCGAAGTGCGCCAGCAGGAGCACCGCCATATACGGCGTGTAGCTGCGCAGCCCGACCGTGTTCAGCAGGGCTGCGTAGACCAGCTGGAACAGGATCGCCGGGTGCTCGTTGTGCGGCTCGAAGTACGTGATGAGGGTCCAGTCAGGCGCGGTGGTGATGAACGTCCACTCGTCGAAGTAGAAGGTGTAGGTGCGGGTCAGCCACAGGAGCGCGGCGCATCCCGCAAGCGCTCCGGCGACCACCAGCAGTCGCGCGTGGGGCACGCGCACGTCGGCCGCCCTCATCGGGTCAGGCAGGGACCGTTGTGGTTTTCTGCGTCGCAGAAGCAGGCACGACCAGATATGCGAACCACAGCGCGACTCCTGCGAGCACTGGCAGCGGCGTCAGTCCCCACGCGAACTCGCCGCCGATGACGACGGTCAGCAGGCTGAGGCGCTGCCAGAGGGGCGGTTGGTCGCGCCAGAACAGCCACACTGCCAGGACAAGCAGCGTGAAGTCCTGCAGGTGCCAGTACGTGGCTGCGAACGTGCTGGCGACCATGCTGAGCGCAAACAGGCGGGCGTAGCTGGCGTCGCGGTTCAGGTATGCGCCGACCGCGGTGATCGCGACAATGATCGCCGGCGCCGCGTAGCTCAGGGCGCCAGGACCCAGTAGGTACGCGATCGTGAAGTAGCGGTTGTTGGCCATCTGGCTTTCGTGGGCCAGCGTGGCCCGGTAGTCGTTCAGGCCGTCGGCGCCGAGCGAAAACAGCGAGAGCGCGGCCAGGACGGTCGCGATTCCGGCCAGGGGCACCACGATTCGCCAGCGCCCCGCAAGGACAAGCACCACGGGCAGCGCCAGGATGTACTGGGGCTTGATCACCGAAAGCCCGAGCAGCACGCCTGCGAGATAGGGTCGCTCGGCGTCGGCGAGCTTCCACGCCGCCGCCACGATCGCAATCATCACCAGGCTGGGCTGGACCAGACTCAACCCGTACAGCACCGGGTACCACGCGAAAGCGCCCAGCAGCCACAGCAGGCGCATCGGGCCGACGCCAGGCGCGGCGATCCACCAGGCGGCGATCAGGGCAGCGACCGATAGCGCAATCCAGATGTAGACCGCGACGGCCGGGTTGAAGATTGTCAACGGGAGGATCAGCCACGCGTACGGCGGACCGGGCGTAAACCAGGCGCCGTCGTTGAAGACGAGATGGGGCCGCAGCTGGGCGAAGTGCTGGCGCTGCAGCTCGAGCGTGTAGATGTGATTCCACCCGTGGTCGCGCCCGATGGTGGCCGCGATGTACGCCTGCGTAAGGTCGTTGTTGAGGATCTCTGCGCGCAGCGGGATCACGACCACCTGGTATGCGGTCAGCGCGAATGCGATCAGGAGAAACCACGCCAGTCCCGCGGCGCCGAGGTTGCTCCAGAAGCGCGCGTCGCGCGGGAGGGCTAGCCGCGCTCGGCGAGGGGCACTGGTTTCCGCGGTTCCGGACCGATGTATTCCGATTGCGGCCGGATTATGCGGTTGTGGGCGGCCTGTTCGAGCACATGAGCGCTCCAACCTGCCACACGGGCCGAGGCAAAAGTGGGGGTGAAGTACTCCTTGGGCAGGCCGATTGCCTGCAGGACGCCGGCCGAGTAGAACTCGACGTTCGTCGACTGCGGTCGCTCTGGGTGCTCTTCGTGGAGGATCTGCAGCGCGATCTCCTCGACCTTCGAGGCAAGCGCGTAGAACTTCGGATTCATCCGCTCGCACATCGCCTTGAGGATCTTCGCCCGCGGGTCGTAGACGCGGTATACGCGATGCCCGAAGCCCATGAACTTCTCCTTGCGCTTGCGAGCGTCGCGCAGCCATTGCTCGGTGTTGTCCGGGGTTCCTATCTGCTCGAGCTGCTCGATCACTGCTGAAGGCGCTCCGCCATGCGCTGGCCCCTTCAGC
>DATEGC010000017.1:0-31353 GCA_035280285.1 Candidatus Dormiibacterota bacterium
CGAGGTCGGGACCGCGGGGCAGGCAGAAATCGACATGCGGTTCGACTCGCTGACCAAGATGGGCGACAAGATGATGATCTACAAGTACGTCATCAAGAATGTCGCGGCGCAGCACGGCTACGTCGTGACGTTCATGCCCAAGCCGCTCTTCCAGGACAACGGCTCCGGGATGCACGTTCACCAGAGCCTGTGGAAGGACGGCGAGAACCTGTTTGCCGACGCCAAGGGTTACGCCGGACTGAGCCAGACCGCCATCCACTACATCGGCGGTTTGCTCGCGCACGCAGATGCGTTGCTGGCCATCTGCGCACCGACCACCAACTCTTACCGACGTCTTGTGCCCGGCTACGAGGCTCCGATCAACCTCGTCTACTCGAAGCGGAACCGTTCCGCGTGTGTGCGCATCCCGATGTACTCGACCAACCCGAAGACGAAGCGGGTCGAGTTCCGGTCGCCCGACCCGGCGGCCAACCCCTACCTTGCGTTCTCCGCCATGCTCATGGCGGGACTCGACGGCATCAAGCGAAAGATCGTGCCGCAGGAGCCGATCGACAAGGACCTCTACGAGCTCGACGGCGAGGAGAAGTCGAAGATCAAGTCGGTTGTCGGCTCACTGACCGAGGCCCTGGACGCGCTCGAAAAGGACCATGCGTTCTTGCTAGAAGGCGGCGTCTTCACGCAGGACGTGATCGACACCTGGATCGAGTACAAGCGCAAGAAAGAAGTCGACGCAGTCGCGCTGCGGCCGCACCCGTGGGAGTTCATGCTGTACAGCGACGTCTAGGTCTATCCACTCCGAGGGCCCTGGCTCCGGCCGGGGCCCTCTTTTTTTACATCCCAAGCATCGCCCGCGCGCGCAGGGCGATGCTGATCGCCACGCGCGTCTCAGGATCGTGGAGCTGCAATCCCGTCAAAGCCTGGATCCGCTCGACGCGATACGTCATCGAGTTGATGTGGATGCCCAGATTGCGGGCCGCTGCGCGGCGAATCCATCGCGCAGCGGAGAGGGCTTCCAGCGTTTCGAGCAGCGGTGTGTCTCGCGACTGTGCATACCGCAGCAGCGGACCAAGCAGCTCGTCGACAAATCGCCGCAGCGCATCCGGGCTCTGCACCTCGAGCAGCAATCTGAAGGCGCCAAGCGAGCGGTAGGAGGCGACTCGTCCTCGCCCGCCAGCCCGACGCGTGAGACGCAGCGCCTGCCGCGCCTCGATGTGCGACCTTGCCAGCTCACTCACGCCGTTCGCCAGGTTCCCGATGCCGACCGAGGCAGAACCTGGCTTCATCACCGGCGCCGCCGCCGCCATCAGCTGGGCCGCGAGCTTCTCGACCGCGGCGAGGTCCGCCGCCAGCTCATCGGGCACCAGGAAAACCGCCGACGCGGAACGGACAAGGGTCAGCGCGCCAGGCAAGCGCGAGCGGACCAGCCCGCCCAGCGCCACGTCCAACCGATCCTGCTGCCCTCGCGCCGCAAGCGCGGCCTCGGTTTTGTCATCGTCCGGCTCGAGCACAACGACCCACGCCCGCTGCGGCAGTCGGTGCCCAAGCCGTTCGGCCTGCCGCGCGATGCGTTCCGCCTCATTCGACTCCAGACCCCCAGCGAGCACCTCCTCGACCAGGTCCCCGCGCAGGCGCCGCTCCACCTCCGCCGCCGCGCGCTCCTTCGAAAGCTCGAGAGCCAGCACAGTCGAACCGTGCTCGAGCGCGCGCAGGCGACCCTCCGGATCGACACTCGCCTCGCTGACTCCGACCGCGAGCAGACCCAGCATCTCTGCCCCTGCGCGGACGGGTACGACGTCGAGCGGGCGCGGCGGCCTACCAGCGGAGATTCTCACCTCGCGCGCCGACGTCTGCGCCAGCGTCCCAGGCACGTGGATCCGAGGCGGCATGCCATCGGACGACTCCCCCACTCCCCTCACCCGATACCCATCAGTCGAATAGAGGGCCGCCCGCCCGCCGGCGAGCGAACCGATCGCCTCGAGGATCGAAGGAATGCCAGCACCCTCGAGCGACAGACGCGTGAAGCGCTCGTGTATGTCGTGCGAGAGGCTTATGTCGGCGAGCTGGACCTCGGTTCGCCGCTGCAGCTCGCTCCGCTCCAGGATGCCGGCCACCTGCGCCGCGATCGCACGCAGGAAGTCGATGTCGCCCGAGTTGAACTCCCTCCGCTCGGTGCTCTGGACGTTGAGCACGCCTACGAGTCGCGGGCCTGATTCGATCGGCACCGACGCCATGGAGTGAAACCGGTCCTCGTCCAGGCCAGGCACCCACTTCCAGTGCGGCTCCTTGCTCACGTCGGGCACGACCGCCGGACGCCGCGATTCGGCGACCCAACCCGTGATGCCCTCGCCCATCTTCATGGTCACCTTGCCCACCATGTTTTCGTTGAGCCCGTTGGTAGCGGTCAACAGCAGCTGCTGGCCCGACGAGGCGAGCAGGTACAGCGAGCACACGTCGGTGCCGATCGCGGATGTGGTCTCGCGGATGATCAGGTCCAGCAGCTCGTCCGGCCGCTGGGTCGAGCCGGCGCCCTGGGCCAGGCGGACCAGGAAGCTCAGCTCACGGGCGGCCAGGCTCGTGTCGGCGACATCGGCCAGCTTACGGCTGTCCTTCACTGAAGGTCTCGTGCTAATTGCACTATATAGAACACCCCCGCTAGTGTGACCAACACAGTCTCGACCTGTTGGTGGCTTGGCGCTAGATTTAGCGCGATCGTGTCCTCCCCGCACGCCGGCCAGTGGCGCGAGCACTTCGCCGGTGTCGACCTTCCTGTACCGGTTCACGGCGGCCGCACCGTGACTGGGATCAACTTCGACAACGCCGCCAGCACGCCTCCCCTGAAACGGGTTCGCGACGCAATCAACGCCTTTGCCGAGGTCTACTCGAGCGTTCACCGCGGAACGGGTTACAAGTCACGCCTCTCGACCGAGGCGTATGAGCAAGCGCGGGAGCTGGTCAGCCGCTTCCTGTGCATTGATGAGAAGACGCAGGTGGTGATCTTCGTCAAGGGCACCACCGACGCGCTCAATCGAATCGCGGCGGAGCAGGCTCGTCTCGATGGCCGGCGGGTCCTGGTCACGGAGATGGAGCATCACGCCGACCTGCTCCCGTGGCGGCACCGCAGCGGGCACGTGATGGTCGAGCTGACCGAAGAGGGACACATCGACCTGCAGGCAATCGAACATGCGCTAAAAAGCGCCGAAGGAACGATCGGACTCGTTGCAGTCTGCGGTGCATCGAACGTCACGGGGTTTGTCTCGCCGATCCACGAGGTGGCCGAGCTCGCGCATCGCCATGGCGCTCGGGTCTCCGTCGACGCGGCTCAGCTCGCTCCACATCACCGGATCGAGGTGCTCACTTCGACCGACCCCGGTCACCTCGATTTCGTCTCCCTGTCGGGGCACAAGATGTACGCCCCCTACGGCGCGGGCGTGCTGGTCGCGCCGCGCGATTTCTTTACGGGCACGCCCGAGGTGATGGGCGGCGGCGCGATCAGCATCGTCACCTGGGACGACACCTTCTGGGCCGACCTGCCCGACCGCGAGGAGGCTGGTTCGCCAAACGTCATGGGCGCCGTTGCGCTCGGCGTGGCGATCGAGACCATGCTCGAACTTGGATTCGACGAGATGCTCGAGCACGAAGTGCAGCTCGGCAACCGGATGCTCCAGGGGCTCAGCCGGATTCCCGGCGTGGGCGTGCTGGGCGGCCTCGGGCCGAGCCCGTCAGGCCGGCTTGCGCTCGCGAGCTTCGTCGTCGAGGGGCTGGACCATGGGATGGTGGCGGCGGCGCTGAGTCATGAGTGGGGCATCGCGGTGCGCCACGGCTGCTTCTGCGCGCACCCGTACATGATTCACCTGCTGCACATGACAAAGGACGAGGTCGGCGCGATCGTCGATGACGTGACGACGGGCCGGCGCAAGGCTCTCCCTGGCGCCGTACGGGCGAGCCTGGCCCCTTACAACACCGAGGCCGAGGTCGATCGCTTTCTCGACGCCGTCAGCCAGATCGCGCGCCACAGGATCAAAGCGAGCTACGAACAGGTCGAGATGGCAATCGACGGGGAGTACGCACCGGCCGGGGGCTGGCCGCGCGTGGAGGTGCCGCTGTGATCAAGTTCATCGTCGAGGTCCTGCTGGCGATCTTTCTGCATCCGGTCGCGTACATCCTCACCGTCGTCGACGTTGTCAATCGCAAAGATCTGACCGGTTTCTGGAAGGTGTTCTGGATCATCGTTGGCTTCCCCTGGGGCATCGGTCCAATCCTTTACCTGGTCTTCGGCGGCGGGAAGTTCTGGTGACGCACCCGCCCGGATGAGAGACCGCGCGGCGACCAGGGCCCTGGTGCTCGGTGTGCTCGCGATGTGGTTCGGAATCCTTGCCCCGTTCGCGATTTTTAGCGCCGTCCGCTCGCTGCGCCGCATCCGCGCGTCAGAGGGTGAGCTCCGCGGCGCGACCAGCGCCACCGCCGGGCTAGTCGCCGGCAGCATCGGGCTGGCTGTGGTCGTGGTCGGAGTCGCCTACTGGTGGCTGGCGTCGTGATCCGACGCATTTTGATCGGAGGTCTCGTGCTGGTGGTGGCGATATGCACCTATCCCGGCGCGTTGGTAGTCTCGCTCGCCACCCTTGCCACCCCGGCGCGAGACGCCCCGGCCATACCGCCGGGCGCGCTGCCGTGGCTGCATGTTGCTCATCCTCCCGGCGCAAGGCCGTACATCGCCGACGAGGTGGGTCGCCTGGTGCTTCTGCATGGGGCAACGCCCGCGGGGCTGCTCGAGTTCGGCCCAGGCTCGGAGCCGCTCAACCCGATCGATCCGGCAGCCTACGCGGACGGACGGTGTCCGGCGCTGAATCCGTCCAGCAAGTATCCCCCCCTCTGCAGGGCAGATCTCCAGGCGATGGCCGCGCTCGGTTTCAACTCAATGCGACTTCCAATTTCATGGAGTGTGCTCGAACCCAGGCGAGGCGAGTTCAGCCAGACGCTGGTCGATCGCATCGCGCAGATTGTCGATTGGGCCCGCGATTTGCGCATGTACGTGATCATCGACATGCACCAGAACGCGTTCTCCCATTACGTAGCGCCCGGTGACGGCGTCAACCTCACGTACAACAGCGGAGCCCCGAGCTGGGCGACCATCACCGACGGGTTTCCGTCGCGGGCACTCAAGAGCCAGCGCGAGCTGAACCCCGCGGTGTTTCAGGCCACCACTAACTTCTGGTACGACCGCGACGGAATCCAGGACGAGTACATCGCAGCCCTGGCTTTCGTCGCCCGGCGCTTCGTATCGGACAGTGTGGTCGCCGGCTACGGCCTTTACAACGAGCCCTGGCCCGGGTGGAACGTGTCGGTCGGCTTCGACGACCTGCTGCTGTTTCCTTTCTATAGGCGCGTAATCGATGCGATCACCGGCGTGCACGACGGCCTTCCGTGCTGGTCGGGTTTCTTCATGCCCGCGGTGTGCGGCTACCGCGACCTCGGTGTGGGCGACCGCCGGCACCTCATGTTTCTGGACACCGGACTGCCCCGAGAGATTACAGATTTTCCGACACATCTCGGAATGCCTGTGAGCTCGTATCCGAACCTCGTGTTGGGCCTCCACGCTTACACCCACATCTACACGCCGGACAAGTTGGTGTTGGGTCAAAACCCTCGCGACGCGACCTATCCATGGGGCGGATACGACCAGAGCTACGCGCTAGCTGAACGCGAGGCGAAGGCGATGCGCGCCGCCCTATTCGTCGAGGAGTTCGGCAACAACTCTGAGGATGACGACGTGGTCCTCGCCGCCCAGGTGCTGGAGCAGGAGAAGCACACCATCGGATTTGAGTTCTGGACCTGGAAGGAGAAAGGCGGCGGTGCTTGGGGCGTGTTCGAGCCGGCCATCCCTTGCTTGCGAACGGCCCGCGAGCGCTTGCTGGCGCGGGTTTACCCGCTGCAGACTTCAGATCTCGGTGTCCGCTTCCACTACGAACCGTCAGACGGGAGCTTCATCCTTCGGGCGAGCGGCAGGACTGGCGACCCAGAGACAGTCGTTTACCTACCGCACGAGGTGACCGGCCCGGTCAGCGCGGACGGAGCGGTTCAGATCAACGTAATCGACGAGGCAGGCGGCAACCGGCTGGTGCTTGCCTCACCGACCGGCGGTGACTTTTCGATTGCGGTCTCGCCCGCGCCGCTCCGGCTGTCCGGCTGCGGCTAGCAAGCGCCGAGACGCCCGCCGGCGCCAGGCTGCTTCCAGAAGGTCGCCTACTAACTGAGCGGAGGCGTGTTCGAGGTCGACGTTGACGCCCCGCACCTCCTGGCCCCACCACAGCTCGGAGCACGCACCAGGATCGGCTCGGACTGCGCCCTCGACCTCGAACGGATCGATCATCACGTTGAGATGGCGCGGATCGGGCGCCGTCGCGAAGATCCGGCCACCGACACGGAACGACGGATTGCCCCAGTGGTCGGCCTCCGTCGCGCCGGGAAGCGCGAGGGCGATTTTTCGGGCTTTTCCCAGGCCGGTCACAGGGGACGAATGTACCGTTCCCTTGATCACTGGCATGGTCTAATCTGGCACACGAAGGGTGGGAAGCCGACCAGCAGAGTCACGCCGCGCCGGCGCGTCCGCCAACCTCCCCAACGTCAAAGAAAGGCATGCGCCGAAGAATGGGGCGACCCGTCGCCGCCCTGCGACCAATGGCGAGCTCGCGGCGGAGCCGGCGGTCCGGCTGGTCGCTGTGTCCAAATCGTTCGGTAAGCGTGCGGTTCTCAAAAACCTCAACTTCACTGCGGGCCAAGGCGAGCTCGTCGAGGTAACCGGGCCCAGCGGCGCCGGCAAGACGACGCTCCTTCGCCTCCTTCACGGCCAGCTGCGTCCCAACGCGGGCGAGCTCTGGGTACGCGGACGGGGCCTGCACCGGAGGTGGCGGCGTGGCCTCGCCTCGCTCCGCCGCGACGTTGCGTTCGTGTTCCAGGAACAACGCCTGCTGCCTCGCCTCAACGTGTTCGAGAACATCGTGCTGGCGCTGCAGGTGCGCGATCCGCAAGTGCCAAACCGCACCCTCAAGCAGCGCGCATTTCAGGCGCTGGAATCGGTGAAGCTTGCCGACCGGCGTCGGGCCTACCCGCACCAGCTCTCCGCCGGCGAGCGCCAGCGGATCGCGGTCGTCCGCGCCCTGGCGACTCGGCCTCGAGTGCTGCTGGCGGACGAACCCCTCGCGTCCATGGACGACGAGAACGCTGCCCTGATCACCCACCTGCTGGAGGAGGCCGCCGCCGCAGGCACGACTGTGATCGTCGCCACTCACCGCCACTCGTTCCTCGCCGCCGCCCGCATCCTTCGCCTGCCCAGCGCGCGTGTGATGTCGAACGGCGCGCGCCGCTTCGCGGCCAATGTCAGCGGCCACTCCAATGGAAGCTCTAACGGCAACGGAAACGGGCACGGCAACGGCCACACCACCGGCTCGCCGGCTCGCGCCGCGTGGTGGCGGCTGGTCATCCCCTCTCGCGAGCGACGACGCAAAGTCGCGAGGTCACCGCGCCTGCCGCTATGGCGACGCTCGATCGCGTTCGTCGCGAGCAGCTATCGACTGGTGGTGCTCAACGGACTCCGAAGCTGGAGCCGGGACGTCAGGCTGACCGCGCCGGTGGTCGGCACCATTGCGCTGCTGCTGATGCTGTGCGGCACGCTGGCCCTGGTGGGCATTGGGATCGAACGCGTAGTGGCGGACCAGGCGGGCCAGGCATCGATTGTGCGTGTTTACCTCGCGCCAGACGCAACGTCGGACGCGATCGACGCGCTGAAGGCAAGGTTGACGGCGGACGCGCGGGTAGCGTCGGTGACCTACGTCAGTCCCGAGCAGGCGCTCGCTGAAGCGCGCAAGCGTGGAGGCCTCGACAACCTGGCGAGCCTGAGCTCGACCAATCCATTCCCCGCTAGCTTCGACGTTCGCGTGCGGATGGTCACCCAGGTGGCGGCGGTGGCGAACTCCGTGAAGGACGACCCCGCCATCGATCCCTCCTACCCGACCTCGTATGACCCTGACACGTACTCGCGGCTGCGTCACTTCGCCCTGGTCGCCGGCGCCATCGGAGGCGGAATCGTGCTGTTGTTCGTCCTTGTTGCGTACGCGGTCATCGCAAACTCCATGCGTAGCGTCGCCGCGTCGCGCCGGCAGGAGGTGGCGATGGTGCGCCTGCTGGGGGCGAGGGGCTGGATGCTGCGCGGCCCGTTCGTGGTCGAGGGACTGACCACGGGCGCAATCGCGGGCGCACTGGCGGCCGCGGTCGTGGCCGGGGCATACCTGCTCGCCATGCGGTTCGAGTCAGCGGTCTACGTGCAGCTGCTGCCGAGCGTCGGCGCCACCGATGTGCGGTACGTGCTCGCGGCAGTGATCACGACGGGCCTGGTCCTGGGCGCGGCGACCGCGCTCTTTGGATTTCGCAAGGCCCGCGCGTGAGACGCGGCCTCGCGGCGGCCGCGCTGATCACCGCCTTCCTCGCGCTGCAGGTCAGCAACGCCCGGGCGACCACGCCAACTCCGTGTCCCAGTCCGGGGGCTGCGTCAGACAGCCGGACAACGTGTACCGCGCCGCCGGTCGATCCAAACCAGGCCGCGTACGACCTGCTGAAGACCAGGCTCGGCGGCGACATCGCGCGAGCGCTGGAAGCGGAGCAGAAGCTGGCGACCACGCTAAACCAGTTCTCGGTCACGGCAGACTCGCTGACGGCGCAGATCACGCAGGAAGAGGCGGTGATCGCCCAGCTCGAGGACGCGATCGCCAGACTCGACGTGGAAATCGCGGACACGCAGGCCCGGATCGACGTCGAGAAAGAACAGCTGGCCACGATGTCCCGTGCGATCTACCGTCAGCCTGACTCGTTCTGGCTGCTGATCGCGCGCAGCGGCAACCTGCGTGAGGCGCTGGTGGCGACCGCGGAAGCCGTCGTCGCCGGTCAGCGCGCCCACGCGCTGCAGGTAAAGCTCGAGGCGGACCTGGCCAGGCTGCAGGCCGACCGGCAGGCGCGGCAAAACGACCTCGATCGCGAGCAGTCGACCCACGATCTGCTGGTCGCCAACCTCGATTCACTGCAGGAGGTGATGAGCCGGCAGTCCGACGTCAACGACCAGCTCGCCAGCCTGGTGACCGAGATCCAGGACGCGAAAGATCAGCTGCAGAACCAGTCCCCGGACGTGACGGCGAGCCTCGCCCAGCTGCTGGAGTCGCAGGAGCAGGACCTGATCCTGCGCTCGTATGAGACTGCGTGGACCATGGCCCAGGTCGGGACGGGCCTCGCACTGGTCAACCACGAGCTGCCCGTCGGAAAGACGATTGCGGGGCTGGCGCTGTCGTGGCCGCTGGCGCATTTCACGATCACGCAGCCGTTTGGGCCGTCAAACGTCACGCTCGAGCCGGCGTTCGGACCGTACAGGCACTTCCACACTGGGGTCGATATCGCGGCCGCACTGGGCGCGCCGGTGATGGCGGCCGCCGACGGGGTGGTCGTCGCGGTCGGTCACTCCGCCGTCGGATATGGGAACTACGTGGTCATCGCGCATGGCGCGGGCATCGCGACGCTCTACGGACACCTGCTCGAGACCAATGTGCAGGCCGGCGCGCACGTCGTGCGCGGCCAGGTGATCGGGCTCGAGGGGTCGACGGGTCTCTCGACCGGACCGCACGTGCACTTCGAGCTGCGGGTGAACGACCAGGTCATCGACCCGATGGCGTACCTGCCTGTGCTGGGGACGAACTGGTCGGGCTAGGTCGGCAGTCGGTTTCGCCGAGTGTGCTGAGGAGCAACAATCGGCCCGCAAAACCTCGTTTCTTGGCACACTCGCCGTGCCCGAGAAAAGTGCCCCTCTGAAAAGTGCCCCCGGAGGGAATCGAACCCCCGACCTTGACGTTAGGACCGTCCTGCTCTATCCCCTGAGCTACGGGGGCAAGGGGAAGGACTCTACAGAGTTTGAATGGTGCGCCCTGCGCGCGCCCGGCCCCCGCGAGCTACGGGGGGCCTGAGTAAGGAGAGTCTACCCACCACCCTCGCGCACGCTCCCAGCCATCTCACAAGCCGCTCCCATTTGCGGCTCAGCGTCCGCGCCCACTCTTTCCCGCATGGAAGCCACACGAGTCCATGCGCGTGACGCCGCCATGCGTCTGCTGAATCGACTCACCGCCGGGGCGGCCGTCGCGGGCCTCGCGATGGTCGCCCTTTTCGGCTCGGTCAGCGCTGCGACGATTCCCGGCAAGTCGTCCGCATCCAATGTGACGTCCTCGACCGCAACGTCGTCGAGTGCCTCGAGCTCAGCTTCGTCAGGCGGACTTGAGTCTTCGGGCAGCGTGAGCACAGCACCGGCCGGGTCCGGCGTGGCGGTCACCGGCGCATCGCACTGAGGCGATGACCAACTCCTTCCTCTGGTACACGACGCGTGGCGCAGGGGCGGTCACTCTCCTGCTGCTGAGCTGCGTGGTCGTGCTTGGGATCCTCTCGACACGGAGAGTGCAGGGTCGCGCGTGGCCGCGATTTCTCACCAACGGGCTCCACCGCAACCTCGCCCTGATGACTCTGGTCTTCCTGGCGCTCCACGTCGTGACCGCGGTGGTGGATCCGTTTACGAACCTCGGCTGGGCGGCGGCGTTGATTCCTTTCTCCTCCTACTACCGAACGTTCTGGCTGGGGCTTGGCGTGATCTCGTTTGAGCTGTTGCTGGCGATTGTGCTGACCAGCCTCGTGCGCGGCTTCCTCGGCCACCGAGCCTGGCGGCTGATCCACTGGATGACATACGCATCCTGGCCGGTCGCCGTGATTCACGGCCTTGGCGCCGGAACCGACACGTGGTCGGCATGGATGCTGGCCATCTCGGCGGCCTGCGTAGCTGGCGTCGGCGTCGCGATCGCCGTCCGAGTCACTGCCTCCTCGACCGACCCCCTTGCCGTCGAACGCATGATCTTCCGCGCGGCAGTCGGCCGCCGGGAAGCGAGATGACACGACTGCTCGACTCGCCACCATCGCTCGGCGCGCTGCCGCACGTCACAGCCGAGTTCATCTCCGTCATCGATCGTGCCGCGCTGGTTGGCCGCGGCGGTGCGGCGTTTCCGACCGCGGTCAAGTGGCGTGCTGTCGCCCAGCGCTCGAGGGGAAACGCGGTCGTCGTGGTCAACGGTGCCGAGGGCGAGCCGAAAAGCCTGAAAGACCGGCTGCTGATGACGACGCGACCGCATCTCATCCTCGACGGAGCGGTCATCGCGGCGCGCGTGCTGCGCGCCCATCGCGTCATCCTCTACCTCGGCGAGCGGCACGACGCCGCACGCGCCGCGATGCACAACGCCCTGACCCAACGCAGCGAACCCGAGTGCAGAGTCGTCTCGGTGGCGGCGGCCCCCGCGCGATACGTCGCGGGCGCAGAGGGCGCGGCGATTCACTTCCTGAACGCAGGCGTCGCGACCCCGACGACGATTCCACCGTTTGCATTCGAGAAAGGCGTCAGCGGTGCTCCGACCCTGGTCCAGAACGTCGAGACGCTTGCCCGCATCGCGCTGATCGCGCGAGGCATGCCCGCGGACTCCGTCCTCGTCACGCTCGCCGGCGGCGTGGCGAGGCCGGGTGTGTTCGAGCTCCCGACCGGAACGACCATCGGCGAAGCGGTCCGGCGCGCGGGAGGTATGCCCGAAACACCCAGGGCGATCCTGGTCGGGGGCTATTTCGGGTCGTGGATGCGACCTGAAGAGGCAATGCCTCTGCCGCTCGACCACAGGGCACACCTCGGATGCGGCGTGATCGGTGTCCTGCCCTCGAGCCGCTGTCCCGTCTGTGAGACGGCCGGCATCATGCGGTACCTCGCCAGCGAGAGCTCTGCCCAGTGTGGTCCATGCTTCTTCGGGCTTCGCGCTCTCGCCGACGCATGCACGCGTATCGCGGAGGCGGCCTCCGACGGCCATGACATCAACCGGCTCCAGCGCTGGGCGGCGGACGTAGCCGGCCGCGGCGCATGCAAGCATCCCGACGGTGCCGTCAAATTTCTATCGTCTGCGCTCGAGGTGTTTGCGACCGAGTTTGCCCACCACAGTCACGCGATGAGGCTGATCGCATGAAGGAGCGGGTCAGTCTCGTCGTCGACCGTATAAGGTGCGATGGTCGCGGAGTCTGCGCGGAGCTGCTCCCGGAGTTGATCCGCCTCGACGATTGGGGCTACCCGATCCTGACGCCCGGCCCCGTTCCGGACCAACTCCTGGCGCTTGCGCGACGCGCCGTCGACGACTGCCCCGTGATGGCCCTCGCGATGCGGCAGAGCTATCGCCGCCAGTGACCGCGAGCGTCGTCGGTATCGCAGACAGCAGCGCCTTCGGCGGGTCGCTGCGCGTGGTCGTCACACGCCCTGAAGCGTTGGCCGCGGCCAGAGCGGCGGTGGACAAGGTCGTCGCGGAGATGGACATCGCGGCCAGCCGGTTCCGCGACGACAGCGAGCTGAGCCGGCTCAACGCGAGCCAGGACAGGGTGACGAAGATCAGCCCGCTGCTCGCCGAGGCGATCGCCGCAGCTCTTCGTGGTGCCGAGCTGAGCGACGGCGCGGTAGACCCCACGATTGGGGCTGCCATTCGCGTGGCCGGCTACGACTCCGATTTCGCATCAGTCGCAATGCATGGAGGGCCCTTGCGTCTGATCGCCCATCGCGTCCCAGGCTGGCGTGTAATTCGCCTCAGCGCGGGAAGTCGAACCGTGCTCCTGCCGCGTGGAGTCGAACTCGACCTCGGCGCGACCGCCAAGGCCCTGACCGCCGACCTGGCCGCCAGGGCCGCGCTCGAGGCCGCGGGCGGCGGCGCGTTGGTGAGCCTTGGCGGTGACATTGCAGTCGCGGGCGATGCACCGGACGGCGGTTGGCGGATTCAGGCCAGCGAAGACAGTGCCGCGCCACTCAGCGATCGCGACGAGACAATCAGCATCACCTCGGGCGGCGTTGCCACCTCTGGCACGACCGTCCGGCGTTGGCGCCGAGGCGGCGCCGTGCTGCATCACATCATCGACCCGACCACGGGCTTGCCCGTCCAAACTTGCTGGCGAATCGCCACCGTGATCGCCGGAAGCGCCGTCGACGCGAACATTGCCTCGACTGCGGCGATCGTGATGGGTGAAGCGGCCGCCCCGTGGCTGGCCGAGAACCACCTGGCCGCAAGACTCGTGCACCGGGACGGTTCGGTGAGGCGTCTGGCCGGCTGGCCCCTCCAGCCGGCTCGAAGCTCATCCCCATTATTCTCTGAGCAATTTCCCAGGAATCCCGATCAGCATGAACCGCGTGAATCAGGACAACGGCGCGCGGGTGCTCGTCGTCGATGACGAGCCCAACATCACTGAGCTCGTCGCCATGGCCCTTCGCTACGAGGGCTTCACCGTCAAGACTGCAGCCACCGGGCGAGGTGCGCTGACCGCCGTCTCCCAGTTCTCACCGTCGCTGGTGATCCTCGACGTCATGCTCCCCGACATCGACGGCCTCGAAGTCCTCAAGCGCCTCAACAGCGCCGGCAACAAGGTGCCGATCATTTTCCTGACGGCCAAGGACGCGACGGAGGACAAGGTCCACGGCCTGACCGTAGGCGGCGACGACTACGTGACCAAGCCGTTCAGCATCGCGGAGCTCGTTGCGCGGGTGCGAGTCGTGCTGCGCAGGCATGGCAATAACACGGAGACCGGCAAGCTTTCCCTCGCCGACCTGGAACTCGACGACGAGGCGCACGAGGTCCGGCGCCACGGCCATGTCGTCGAGCTGACCAACACCGAGTACCGCCTCCTGCGCTACCTCCTGATCAACGCCGGCCGCGTGCTCACGCGAACCCAGATCCTCGACCACGTGTGGCACTACGACTTCGGCGGCGACGCGAGCGTGCTCGAGACCTACATCAGCTACCTGCGGCGAAAGGTCGACCGCTACGACCCGCCGCTCGTCCAGACCGTGCGCGGCGTGGGGTACGTGCTCAGAACGCCGAGAAAATGACGCTGTCGCTCCGCGGGCGGCTGCTGATCGGTGTGATCTCGCTGATGCTGCTGGGCCTCCTGGCCCTCAACGTCGCGATTTATGCATCGCTGCAGAACTTCCTGGTCGGCCGCGTCGACGCCGAGCTGCGCGCCGGCGTCGAGGAGGTTGCCAACGTCCTGGGTGCCACCAGCCGGGGGCCAATCCAGCGCACCGCCTTCCCCGGCGGCACGGTGGCCGAGCTCATAGCACCGGACGGCTCGGTGGCCAACCTCAAAGTCGTCGGCGCTGGATTCAGCTCTTCGACGACGTCGCCGGTGACGCCTGTGCTCCCGGCGACGCTGCCCTACACAGAGCTGGACGTGGCCGCGGCCCCCTTCACGGTCGTGGGTTCCGATGGCAAGACGGAGTTTCGGATGACCGACTGGCGCGAGGGGCGATTCGGGGGTCAGTTCGTCGTGCTGGCCGTCCCGCTCACGGACGTCCAGTCGACGTTGCGCGGATTGCTCGTCTCCCAGGCCGTCGTCAGCGCCGCGGTGGTTGCCGGCACCGCGCTGCTCGCGCTGCTGATCATCCAGGTTGGTCTGCGCCCGCTGCGCCGCATGGGCGCCGTCGCGGGCGAGATCGCGGCGGGCGATTACAGCCGTCGCGTCGAACCGGCCACGTCGAAGACAGAGATCGGACGCCTGGGCCTCGCTCTCAACGCGATGCTCAGCCAGATCGAGGCGGCGTTCGAGCAGCGAACCGCATCGGAAAAGCGGCTGCGCCGCTTCATCGCGGACGCCTCGCACGAGCTGCGTACGCCGCTGACTTCGATCCGCGGCTACTCGGAGATGCTCAGACGCGGTGCGGCCGAATCGCCGCCGGACGCAGACGTCGCCCGGCGCCGGATCGAAGAAGAGTCGGTCCGCATGTCCACGCTCGTGGACGACATGCTCCTCATCGCTCGACTCGACCAGGGCCGGCCGCTGGAGACCAAGCCCGTAGACCTGCAGGTCATCGCGCAGGATGCGGCCGCCGATGCGCGCGCCGTCGCGCCGAAACGCGAGATCACCGTCAGCGCACCCGAATCGGTGATGGTGTCTGGCGACGACACCCGGCTGCGTCAGGCAGTCGCCAACATTGTGCGCAACGCGCTCGTGCACACGCCCGCCGGCACGCCGATCGAGATCGCGGTCACGACCCAGAACGGCACCGCCCATCTGTCTGTCGCCGACCACGGGTCCGGGCTGCGCGTGGATGACCGGGACCGGATCTTCGAGCCCTTCTACCGGGCCGACCCGAGCCGCAGCCGCGACAGCGGTGGCGCGGGTCTCGGGCTGTCGATCGTCAACGCGGTGATCGCGGCCCACGGCGGGCGGGTCGAAGTGAAAGAGACGAGCGGGGGCGGGGCGACGTTCTCACTTGAGCTGCCGCTCGCCGCGGTCCTCTGAGCCAATTCCAAGCCTCGTCCCAGGTGGCGCTGAGGTCGGCGTCGCATCCTGAAGACAACGCCCGAATGCCACCTCGGGCCTTTCCCCCCAAAGCGTAGGGGGCGCCCCCTAGCGCCCCCTACACCCCCTCCCCTGCAGTCAGCCGCCGCTGCCCAAATTCCGCCGCCCCCAGCCGCCGGTGCAGCAACGCCAGCGGACGAGGCGCCCACCAGTTGGCGCGACCAAGGATCCTCATGACCGAGGGCACGATGAGGACGCGCACGATGGTGGCGTCGATCGCGATGGCCACGGCGAGTCCGATCCCGATCGATTTGATGATCACCACCTGCGCGAGGCCGAAGGCGATGAACACCGTGCACATGATGGCGGCCGCGCCGGTGATGAGCCGTCCGCTCTTCTCCAGTCCCATCGCGACGCCGGCCTGATTGTCTTGGGTTCGAACGTACTCCTCCTGGATGCGGCTGATCAGCAGCACCTCGTAGTCCATCGACATCCCGAAGACGAGGCTGAACAAGAGCACCGGGATGCTCGGGTCGATCGACTGCGCGGTAAAGCCAAGCTGCTCGCTGAAGTGCCCCTGCTGGAAGACGAAGACAAGTGCACCGAAGGACGCAGAGATCGAGAACAGGTTGGTCACCACCGCCTTCAGCGGCAGCACCACGGACCCGGTGAGCAGAAAAAGGATGACGTATGTGACGAGGATTACCGTGCCGACAGCGATCGGCGTCCGCTGCACGATGTAGTTGACTATGTCAAGGTCCTCGGCTGTCGAGCCGGTGGCGAGGACCTGCGCGTCGGCAAGCTGCTCGCCGCGCACCGTGTTCACGATTGAGCGCGCTTCGTCGCTCGTGTACAGCTTGTTGGTGACCAGGCTGAGGAGCACGATGTGCTGGCCGCTCGCTATGGCCAGCGCGTCCTGCATGGACTGCGGCAGCGAGTCACGCGGGCCCGAGTAGAGACGCTGGTAGTCGGCGCGGCCGAGGCTGGGGTCGACGTCAAACAGACTCTGGACGCGAATCACGTTCGGCACCGTCGCAAGCCGGCGGCTCGCGTCGTACATGTCACCGATGTGCTGTTGCGTGAAGGGCGAAGAGTCCGAGTAGTAGAAGACCACCTCGATCGAGGACTGGTTCCAGCCCGGAAAGTCGCTCAGCAGGGTGTCATAACCCTGCCGAGAGTGGTCCCACGGCGGCAGCGCGTCGACGTCGCTGCTCGCCAGGCGCAGCTGCAGGAACGGAGTGCCGGCCGCAATCAGCAGACCAAGCGCCGGGACGAGAACGAACCAGGGCCTGCGCATGACCCAGATCGCCATCGAATGCCACGCCCCGCTGCCGGCGGGCCGCCGCGTGCCGAGCGACGGCGCGATCCTCTTCGCCCAGCGCGGCCACCAGTCCACCAGGCCGCCAAGGACCGATAGCGACGCGGGCAGGAATGTGAGGCCGTAGAACACCGAAATGGCGACGACAATTGCGCCCGCCGCGCCCATCGACGCCATGAACGTGCCCTGGTAGAAGAGCATCGCGGACAGGCCGATCGCGACCGTGATGCCTGAGAAGGTGATCGCGCGCCCGGCGGTCGAGATCGCGACCCCAATCGCATCCTCGCGGCTGGCGCCGGCGGCAAGCTCGTCTCTGAACCGGTTGACGACGAACAGCGAATAGTCGATTGCCAGCGCCAGGCCGATGAGACTAACGATGTTGATCGCATATTGCGAAACGTCAGTGAAGCGCGCGAGCAGCAGCGTGCCGCCAATGCCTCCCACGATGGCGAGGAGTCCGACTCCCAGTGGCAGCAGCGCAGCGACGATGGCGGCGAAGATGAGCACCAGCATCAGAAGGGTCACCGGCAGCGCCACATACTCGGCGCGCTTGAGGTCGGAGTCGAGAGTCGAGTTGAAGGCGAGGTTGATCGGCACCTGGCCCGTCGCGACGACGCTGAGCGCTCCGGGGTGCACCTCAGCGACGACGTCGTCGACATATTCCTCGGCCTTCCGTGAGCGGTCCTTGAACTCGACCATGACCAGCGCCTTACGGCCGTCACGCGAGATGAAGCTCGACTGCTCGCCCGACGGGACGTTGTAGGGCGTCCTCACCTGGATGACCCTCGAGTCGGCGCTGAGCGTCGCAATTTCGGCTTCGAGAGCGGTTTGAAAGGCAGGGTCGGTCGCGCTGAGCGTCTTGCTGCTGAAGACGAGCGTCATGCCCGAGGTGGGAGGAGCCGTCGGTTGGAAATGGATCTCCTGCACGATGAGCTTGTTTGCGCGGCCAGCCTCGAGGTCGGCTCCGAAGCCCCCGTTACCGGCGAGCTCGCCTCCAGCAAGTACGCCCGCCACCGACACGCCGAGGAGCAGGGCCGAGATGATCAACGTGGCCCAGCGAAACCGATAGACGAAGCGGCCCCAGCGGGCAAACACCGCGGCAAACTCTACAAGCCGGTCTGTGGAACCGGGTTAAGAGAGTTTCCAGACCACGCTTTGCAGGACCGGTTGCGCAGTGTTCTTGTAAGCCTGCAAGTTGTCCTGGCGCGTGAACACCATGACGACGTAGTACACGCTGCCGTTGGGGTTCGCGCCGGCAAAGAGCGACGCGGCCGCGGCGGCCGAGCGGGCGCCGTCTGTGAGCGTGAAGCAGACCGTCCACGAAAGCCCTTTGGCGCCGTTAAAAGCTCCGCTCGTGGTCGTGGTACCGGGGCACGCGCGGACGTCGGGGTATTTGCTCTTGAAGTAGCTGTCGATCGAGCTCTTGTTGTCCTGGGCGCTTTGCGCCGGAAGCGAAGGCCCGCTGGCGACGGTCACCGAACCCTCGCCGCTGGGGTCGGTCAGGATGATCGACTCTACGTCCTTGCTCGCCACGGACCAACCCTGCGGGACTTTGAGACTCACACCGTCGTTGGACGCGGTCGTGGCGCCGAGCGTCGTCGGCGTCGGCGACGCGATGGGACTTTGCGTAACGCCGGGGGTCGGGCTTGGGATCTCGGTGCCGAGCGCGGCACCGCTCGTATTCGTTGAGCCTCGATTGGCGATCACCGCGAGCGCGGTCCCGAACCCCGCCAGCAGCACCACGAGCGCCACGACTCCCGCGATGATCAACGTCCACGGCGTGCGGTGGACCGCGACGGCGGGGCCGGTCGGCGCGTAATAGGGGCTCTCGTAGCCTGTCGGGCCTACCACCGGCGGCGCGACGCCAGGTGGAGGTCCGGTGAAAGGAGACGCCGGCTGGACCGGGGGCGTCGCCGCCCCGAGCGGCGTACCGCAGTTCTGGCAGTACAGGTTGCCGTCGGGATTCTGGGCGCCGCAGCGCGCGCAGGTCATCGCCACCTATCTGTGCATCGAAGCTACGGCGCGCGGCCTGCGCGCTCGCTTGACAGTCGCCGGCGCAGCGGTTAGTGCCATACCGCAGTTCGGGCAGAAACCGGACGCGACCATGTGCATGTGGCAATTGGGACAGACCGTCTCCGCAAAACCCATGTGCGCCGCCTCTTCGAGCAGCGCATGGTGCAGCAGGTAGCGGACGTAGACCAGCAGCCCGCCGACGACGATCGCCTGCCACGCCAGCACGAGCAGCGGGCTGAGGAGCGCCCCCTTTGTGAGCTGGGTGCCGAGGGCGAACGCGACGTGAGCGCCGACCGCGACGGCAATCCCGCCGATCTCGCGGCGGGCGAGCAGTCCGCGGCGGTAGCGCCATACGGCCGCAACAATCATTCCTGTCGCGCTGCCCTGGAGGAGCGGCTGCAGCACCGCCAGCGTGGCGAGGTCGTAGATCCAGTTGCCAGGCGTCATGGGTACGGGGAGGCTCGTCAGCGCGCCTGAAAACGCGACCAGCGACTCCGCCACGCTGAAGCCGAGACCGGCGGCGATGCCGAAAACGAGGCCATCGATCGTTTCGGGAAAGTCAGCGCGATTTGGGAGGAAGAGCGCAGGCAACGGTTTGAGCGCCTCCTGGACCACCGGCACCAACAGTCCAAGGAAGAGCAGCGTCCCGAGTCCGATGCCCGCGTTTCGCAGCGGGTTGCCGACAGCGGAATACGGGTTGTAGACGGCGCGCTCGACGAGCGTGACGGCGAGGCCGAGGACCGCCCCGCCACCGATCGTGAAGCCGAGCACCACCGCCGGCTCGTCGCGATAGACCTGCGCCTCATAGAGATAGATCAGGTAGAGGACAGGAACCAGGAAGATCGCGACGAGGATGGCGGCGGCGATGAGACCGGTGATGTAGAGGATGAGAACGCCGGCCAGCCCGACGGCGAACGCCCAGCGAAATTCGTGGATCTTTCGGTGCCCGAGGTGAGGAAAGATCGTCGTGAAAACCGAAGGCTGGATTACGTGCTCGCTGGGATGCGCCGCGTATCGGTGTCTCCGGGTCTTCGGGTCGCCGGCCTCGCCTGACGTCCCCTGGTGGGCTCCGCACCGAGTGCAGAAGACGCCGTCGGGGACGTCGTTGGCGCAGTGGTCACAGCGCACGGGCCGATAGGATATCGGCCCGCCCCGCCTTTAGCTCTGGGTGGCCTGCTCGGTCTCCGAAGGCACCCAGCCGCGAATGAAGTGGCAGGAATAGTGACCGGGGTGCTTGTCGAAGTAGCGCTGGTGATACTCCTCTGCCCGCCAGAAATCGGTGGCCGGGACGATCTCGGTCACGATCTTGCGGTCGAAGAACTTCTGCGCCTCCTCCTTTGACTTGCGGACCGCCTCCTCCTGCTCGGGGTTGCGGTAGAAGATCACCGAGCGGTACTGGTGGCCCATGTCAGGGCCCTGGCGGTTCAGCGTGGTCGGGTCGTGCATGTTCCAGAACGCGTTGAGCAGCTGTTCGTATGAGACCTTCGTGGGGTCGTACGTCACCTCAACCGCCTCGGCGTGACCGGTCCGGCCCATGCAAACCTGCTCGTAGGTCGGGTGGGGAACCGTGCCGCCCGCGTAACCCGATACGGCTTCGATCACTCCTGGCACCTGGTTGAACAGATGCTCGACGCCCCAGAAGCAGCCCCCCGCGAAAGTCGCTTTCTCCATTTGTCCCTCCAAGATAGTCCGGCAACATGATCATTCCCCTGAATGACGATCCGTTAACGGCGCCGCGGTGGTTCAGCCGGCTCCGCCTGGCGGACGCGTGCCTGTACCATCTGGCGCCAGATCCCCAACCCGGCAGCGTCAAGCGAGAGAAGACATGAGCTCCTCCCAGATGCTCGTGGTGCTGGCTGGCGCCAGCGCCCTGTTCGCTCTCTGGGCGGCGATTTTCGCCACCCGCGCCGACCTGGCCATGCGGCGCGAGATCAGGAACGCCCATGAGCGCTGGGAGGCAAGTTCCAAGCCGGTGCCTCACCTGACTTTCACGGAATTCGCCGCGCCGGGGCAGTCGATCCAGGTCCAGGTGGAGAACCTTGGCGGCACGCTCGCCGGATGCGGCGTGATCGCGCAGATGGCCGACGAGATCTATGCGGCGGAGTTCACCTTGCCCGAGAAGGCGCCGGCGCGCCCTATTTCCCTTCCCTTCATCGTCAAGGCCTGGCAACGCGCGGCCCAGCCGAAGCCGCTCCTGCTCGTCGCGCGCGATGTGAGCGGACGGTGCTTCGACTGCCTCGACGGCGGCAAGGAGCTCAAGGACGCCCGCAAGTGGCTCGCAGGTCAGCTCCGCGGGCTGCGTATGCAGGGCATGGTCGACTTCCCGTCGGTGACGGGCACCGTCAGACGCTAGTGGGTGTGGTCGAGCTCGGCCTTTAGGACGAGCTTGACGTTGCCTTTCAACGCCTGCGAGACGGGGCATCCGTCCCTGGCCTCTTCTGCGAACTTCTGGAACTCCGCCGCGTCGAGGCCGTGAATGTGCCCACGGACCGTCAGCGTGCTCGTCGTAATGCCTGTGCCCGGCACGAACTCGACCTCCGCGGTCGTGTTGAGCCGCTCGGGATGGTGGCCGGCCTTGCTCAGCCCGTTGGACAGCGCCATCGAGTAGCACGCCGCGTGTGCGGCAGCGATCAGCTCCTCCGGGCTCGTGCCGCCGTGCGTCCGCTCGGCGCGCGTCTCCCAGGTGACCGGGAACTCGGGAAAGGTTCCGCTCGCGACTTTGACTCTGCCCTTGCCGTTGGTCAGGTCGCCTTCCCAGACCGCATCCGCCCGACTGATGGCTGCCATCACTCAAACCCCCTGTGCTTTTTGGACTCGACCCTTAAACGTTAAGCGTCTCGGGTCGATTCCTCGATGAGCAGAGCGAGGCGCCGACGGGCCAATCTTGCCGAGGGGCTAGAGTTCAAGCGACGCATGCAAGCGCACGAAATTCCGGACCTCGACCCGCAGCCGCGTGATTCCGAGGGGCACGGGTACTTCGACTTTCTCGCTTCGGACAAGCTCAGCGTTGGCCTGTCCGTATGGCCCGCCGGCTCCATCGACCGCCAGCAGCCTCACAAAGAGGACGAGGTTTACTACGTGATCAGCGGTCGCGGAGTGATCACGGTGGCGGGTGAGGATCGACCGGTGAAAGCCGGCAGTCTTGTCTTCGTCGCCGCCGGTGTCGAACACCACTTCCACGACGTCGGAGAGGACCTGCGCGTGCTCGTCTTCTGGGCGCCGCCGCACACCGCAGCGCGTCATGCTTAGCCCGTGTCGCAGCAGTCCGTCCTGGTCACCACGACGGAACGGCCCGCCGGTTATGAGGTCAAGCAGGCGCTCGGCCAGGTCTTCGGGGTCGTGGTGCGCAGCCGTGGCCTGGGCGGAAACATCATGGCTGGTCTCCGCTCCCTCGCCGGCGGCGAGATCGTCGAGTACACGAGGCTTGTGGAGGACACCCGCCGCCACGCCATCGACCGTATGGTGGAGAACGCGCGCGCCATGGGGGCGAACGCCGTCGTGATGATGCGCTTCGACTCTTCGGAACTCGGGCAGACGATGACCGAGGTCGTCGCGTACGGAACCGCGGCGATTATCGATCGAAGCTCGACATGAACCTTCAGGCGACGATCTTCGTGCTGGTTCTCATCTTCGCCGTCGTGGGCTACTTCGTCTGGGACCGCCGCTATCGCGGGGAGAAGGACGGTTCGTTCAAGCCGACCGGAGAACTCTTCCGAGACCCGACGTCGGGCAAGATGACGCGCGTCTACGAAGACCCTGCGACCGGGCGTCGACAGTATAGGGAGGAACCTTAGCGTCGGAGACGGGCCGGATTGCCGGCACCGTCCAGAGCCAGCGCAGGCAGGTAGTCGCCCACCAGCGTGCGCACCCACCATGCGTGGTCCTTGCGCAGCTCGCCGACGGTCGAGAAGCGATATCGATACAGGTTCGCGCGCACAGCCGCCGGCGGTCGGTTAGGGAATGGGTTGCGCCGCAAAAGCTTCAGCGTCGCCCGGTCGCCCTCCAGCAGCTTGATGACCAACGCGATGAACCACTGATGGCGGAAGGGTGACTCCATCGCAGCAAACCACATCAGCCAGTCAAGACGCAGGTGATAGGGCGCGTACTGCCGCGGGACCTTGCGCGGATCGCCCGGCTTGCCCTTGAACTCGTACTCCTTCCAACCCACCTCGCCCTCGCCCGGATCCGCCGTGCCCTCGACGATGATCTCGTAGCGCTCCTTGGTGACCGAGCCAAACGCGCCGTATGTGTTGACCAGGTGGAACGGGTCGAAGCTGAAATTCATCAGCTGATGCCGTGAGATGAGGTTGAGAGCGGGCCGGTAGCTGAGGACGACGACTAGGATCGTCACAGCGACGATCAGCCACTGCCACCAGATGGGCAGCGGCTCGAGGTGTGGAACACTGACCTGAAGGAACAGCGACAGCGTGCGATCGTCGAAGGCCGAGAACGCGAGCGTCATCGTCACGAAATTGAGCCACGAAAAATTTCCGCTCAAGACCAACCACGCCTGGGTGAGGACGATCACCGCGCCGGCGAGCGAAGCCACTGGCTGCGGCGCGAACAAGAAGAACGGCACCACGAGCTGCGCGAAAAAGTTGCCCAGCACCTCCACACGGTGCAGCGGCCTGGGCAGATGATGGAAGAACCAGCTGAGCGGATTCGGCATCGGCTGCGTCTCGTGGTGATAGAAGAGGCACGTCAGGTCGCGCCAGCACCGGTCGCCGCGCAGCTTGATCATGCCGGCGCCGAACTCGACGCGAAAGACAAGCCAACGAAACAGGATGATCAGCGGCCACGCGGGCACGGTCGGTCCGGCGCCGAGGAAGATGGCGAGGAAGCCGGCCTCCAGCAGCAGCGTCTCCCAGCCGAACGCATAGAAGATCTGGCCTACGTTCACGATCGACAGGTACATCGCCCACAGCGCGAACCAGATCGGGATCGCGCTCCATGGAGGCGCCAGGTCGGCGACCCCAACCACGACCGCGGCGCTGAGCAGCACGCCGGCCCAGGCGACTCCGAGGAGCAACGGGTCGGAGTAGCGCAGGTGAAAGAGGCTCGGCGCCTGCATGAATGAAACCCGACTGATGAACAGCGGGGCAGGCTGCAAGCCCCTCTCGCCGAGCAACGGGCGGAACTGGTTGACCGCCACCAGGAAAGCGACCAGGTAGACGCAGCCGAGCGCGCGCTCGATCACCAGCCTGGTCAGCCAGTAGTCGGGCGCCTGCAGCCATTCCATCTCAGCGCAGGCGGGACCTCAACGCAGACCGCGCCGCGTTTACGCCGCACATGCCGTGCACACCGCCGCCTGGCGGGGTCGAGGCGGAGCAGAGAAAGATCTCTGGATTCGGCGTCGCGTACGGATTGAGGCTGAGGACGGGTCGCGCGATGAGACCACGCAGATCCATGCGCCCGCCCATAACGTCGCCCCCGACACAATTCGGCTCTTCCCTCTCGAGGCGCTCCGCCGTCCACGCGCTGCGCTTGCGGATGACATCGCGGAACCCGGGCGCAAAGCGCTCGATCTGGTCTTCGACAGCTCTGGTCATGTCCGCGTCGGAGCCGTTGGGAACGTGGCAGTATGCCCACGCCACGTGCTTGCCGTCAGGCACGCGCGTGCGGTCGAATACCGTCGGCTGCGTGAGCAGGACGAATGGACGCGTTGGATGCCGCCCTTGTGCCACCACCAGCTCCGACTCCGCGATCTCCTCCATCGTGCCGCCGAGGTGCACGGTGCCGGCGCGGAGGCATTCCGCGGACCGCCACGGGATCGGCCCGTCGAGCGTCCAGTCCAGCTTGAAAGCGCCGGGTCCGTGGCGAAACACCGCGAGGTCGTCGTGGTATCGACGCGGAAAGCCGCTCGCCGCCACCTCCAGCACCCCCTTGGGCGCGAGGTCTAGCAGGACCGCGCGGTGAGGCAGCAGCTCGTTGAGGTCGCCAACGCGTTCGTTGCACCTCACCTCGCCGCCCGCGCCCTCCAGCCGGCGCACCATCGCCTCGGCGACCGTCACCGAACCGCGCCTGGCGAACGGCCACCCGCCCGCGTGTGCTGACGCCAGCATCAGCAGCGCCACCGCACCCGTCGCCGGCTCGTCGAGGGCGAGCAGGCTGTGCGTGGCGGCGCCGGCGAGCAGTGCGCGCGCCTCGCGCTCCTGGAACAGCACCCCGGCGAGCGCCAGCGCCGACAGCAAGCCCGGCAACCCGAAGCGCGCGAGCAAGAGCGGGTGCCGTGGCGGCCGGAGCGGCCCAAGGACCATCGCGAGGAGGTGCGGCGCCCTCCGGGCGATGGGCTGCATCAGCCGCCGGTAGTCGGCCGCGTCACCGCCCAGCCGCGAGGCAGTCACGTCGACCGACCTCTCGACCACCACGGCGGTGCCGTCGTCAAACGGATGCGCCAGCGGCGCGGGAGGTGTGACCAAGTCCAGCCTCATCTGCTGGAAGAAAGGTAGGAGCGGCGGCAGGGCCATGACAGTCGAACAGACGTCATGCCGAAACGCTGGCTCGAGCAGCTCCTCTGTCCGCAGGCCGCCGCCCGGAGTTCCCGCCGCCTCGAGCACGAGGACCGACCGGCCTGCCTCCGCGATCGTGATCGCCGCCGCCAAGCCGTTTGGACCGGAGCCGACGACCACGGCGTCGTACCGCTCCCCCATGTGGTTAGCGTGACGTTTCCGCCGCATTTCGGGCGGGAATCAAATCTATTGGAGACATGACCGAAAGCAGAGTCGTCGCCTGCCCGAACTGCGGCCAGAAGAATCGCGTGAACTCGGCTGCCAGCGGCGTGCCCCATTGCCCGAAGTGCGGGTCGCCGCTGCCGTGGCTGGCCGACATATCGACCGCCGGCTTTCAGTCAGGTGTGGTCGCGAGCCCCATCCCGGTGGTCGCGGACTTCTGGGCACCGTGGTGCGGCCCGTGCCGCGTGGTGTCTCCGGCCGTCGAGAGACTGGCTTCGGACTTCGCCGGCAAGGTCAAGGTGGTCAAGATCAACATCGACGATCAGCCGCAGCTTGGAGAGAGATTTGTAGTGCGCAGCATTCCGACCCTGATCCTCTTCGAGAGAGGCCGCGAGAAGGACCGCATCGTCGGCGCCCGGCCGGCTGCTGCCCTGCGCAGCTGGATCGAGCAGAAGCTAGGCGACTGACGTCGGAACGGCCGTCAGCACGCGGCGGACCTCGCGGGCGACCTCGATGTCTTCTCGCGCCTTGATCACCAGCGTGGGCACGGCGGCACCGGCTGTGCTGATGTCGCTGTCCGGCCCGGCATTCGCGTTGCGTGTCGCATCGATCTCCACGCCAAGAAATCGGAGGCTAGAAGCCGCCGCCGCACGCACGGGGGCGGCGTTCTCCCCCACCCCTCCCGTGAAGACAAGCACGTCCAGGCCGTTCATGGCCGCGGCCATCGCTGCGATCAGCGAGCGCAGGCGGTGGATGTAGACATCGAACGCGAGCTCAGCGCGTTCGTCGCCTTCTTCGATTAGTCGCAGCACCTCGCGCATGTCGGGAGTGCCGGCCAGCGCCAGCAGCCCGCTCGCGCGATCGAGGGCGTCGCTCATCTCGAGCTCGGAGATGTGGGCGTGGCGAGCAAGGTAGAGCAGCGCGCCCGGATCGATGGTTCCTGCGCGCGTCGCCATCACCAGGCCTTCGAGCGGCGTGAAGCCCATCGTCGTGTCCATGGAACGTCCACCCCGCACTGCGGCCAGCGAAGCTCCGGCCCCCAGATGGCAGGTAACGACGCGCAGGTTATGCGGTGAGCGACCCAGCATCAGGGCGGCCTTGCGCGACGCATACGCGTGCGAGAAGCCGTGGAACCCGTACCGCTTGATGCCGTAGCGCTGGCGCCATTCCTCCGGAATCGCGTAGGTCGACGCCTGCGGCGGCATACGCGAGTGGAAGGCGGTGTCGAGGCACGCAACAGCCGGCACGCGCGGCAGCACCTCACGCGCGGCCGCGATCGCGGCCAGCGCGGCGGGGATGTGCAGTGGCGCGAGGTCGGTGATCGTGACGAGGTAGCGGATCACATCTCCATCGATGCGCACTGAGGCCGGATAGCGAGGTCCGCCGTGCACGATCCGATGGCCGATCGCCTCGATGCCGTCCATCTCACGGATGGCAGCGGCCATCTGCTTCTCGTCGAGCCTGCCCTCGGTGGCCACGAACTCGCGATCCACAAGAACGTGGTCGTCATCCTCGACCAGGCTGACTTTCAGGGAGCTCGAGCCCGCGTTCAAGACCAGGACCCGCAACGTGCTATCCCGTCACAACGGCCGCACAGCGGGAGGGAGAGCAGCGACTGTTGCCCGGCGCCAGCCGTGGGCGGGTTCCCGCTGGGGCCCCCTACGGGGAACGTGAGGTGGAACCGGCAGGTTCCCGCTCATGATGGCCAAACCCAGTTGTTGATTTCCGGCGGGTCCTGACCATGGTCGCGCGTGTACTGGCGGCTCTTCAACCGCTGGTCGACCATCAGCTGGCGGACGTGCGCCGCCTTCGAACCGAGAGAAGGCACCCGATCGATGACGTCCATGACGAGGTGGAATCGGTCGAGGTCGCTCAGCATGACCATGTCGAATGGAGTCGTGGTCGTGCCCTCTTCCTTGTAGCCCCGAACGTGCAGGTTCACGTGATTCGTACGCCGATAGGTCAAGCGGTGGATGAGCCACGGGTAGCCGTGGTACGCGAAGATCACCGGCCTGTCTTTCGTGAACACTTCGTCGAACTCGGCGTCGGGCAGGCCATGCGGGTGCTCGCTTGGCGGCTCGAGCCGCATAAGGTCGACGACGTTGACGACACGCACCGCGAGCTGCGGGAGGTGGCGACGGATCAGGTCGGCCGCGGCGAGCGTCTCGAGGGTCGGCACGTCACCCGCGCAGGCGAGCACGACGTCGGGATCGCGGCCTTCGTCCGAGCTAGCCCAGTCCCAGATCCCGAGCCCGCGAGTGCAGTGCGCGATGGCGTCGTCCATGGCCAGGTAGTTGAGCGCGGGCTGCTTGCCGGCGACGATCACGTTCACGTAGTTGCGACTGCGCAAGCAGTGATCCGCGACTGACAGCAGGCAGTTGGCGTCTGGGGCGAGATACACCCGAATGACCTCGGCCTTCTTGTTCACGACGTGGTCGATGAAGCCCGGGTCCTGGTGCGAGAACCCGTTGTGGTCCTGCCGCCACACATGTGACGAGAGGATGTAGTTGAGCGAGGCGATAGGCCGCCGCCAGGGAATTGTGCGGGTCGTCTTCAACCACTTCGCGTGCTGGTTGAACATCGAGTCGACAATGTGGATGAACGCCTCGTAGCAGTTGAACAGGCCGTGGCGTCCCGTGAGCAGGTAGCCCTCGAGCCAGCCCTCGCAGAGATGCTCGCTCAGGATCTCCAACACCCTGCCGTCCGGCGCAAGGTGATCGTCGCCGGGCACGACCTCGGCGTCCCAGGCGCGGTCGGTCACCTCGAACACCGAGCCAAGGCGGTTCGAGACCGTCTCGTCCGGGCCCATGATCCGGAAGTTGTGTGGATTCGTCTTCACGACGTCGCGTATGAACGCGCCCAGAACGCGCGTCGCTTCGCTCGACGAGGCTCCGGGCTTGGGCACGTCCACTGCGTAGTCCCGGAAGTCGGGCAGGCGCAGGTCTTTCAGCAGCTCGCCGCCGTTGGCGTGGGGATTGGCGCTCATACGCCGGTCGCCGCGCGGTGGGAGCTTCGCCAGCTCCGCCGCGAGCTTGCCCGACTGATCGAACAGCTCCTCCGGTTTGTAGCCGCGCATCCATTCCTCGATCACCTTCAGGTGTTCGGGATGTGATGCGAAATCCGCTACCGGGACCTGGTGGGCGCGGAACGTGCCTTCGACTTGTTCGCCGTCGACGACCTTCGGCCCGGTCCAACCCTTCGGCGTGCGAAGAACGATCATCGGCCACGAGGGGCGTTCCGACGAATGCAACCGCTTGATGCTCGCGATCTCGTCGAGTGCCCAATCCAGAGCCGCAGCCATCTGCTGGTGCACCTTGGGTGGATCGTTTCCGCTGACGATCACCGGCGTGTGCCCGTAGCCGCGCAGCAGGGCGACGAGCTCGTGGTCCGGGATGCGGGCGAGCACCGTTGGGTTGGCGATCTTGTAACCGTTCAGGTGGAGGATCGGCAGCACCGCTCCGTCGCGCACCGGGTTTAAGAACTTGTTTGAATGCCAGCTCGCGGCCAGCGGGCCCGTCTCGGCCTCGCCGTCGCCGATGATGCAGAAGACGACGAGCGTGGGATTGTCGAACGCGGCGCCGTACGCGTGCGTCAGCGCGTACCCGAGCTCACCTCCCTCGTGGATCGACCCCGGAGTCTCAGGCGAGTTGTGGCTTGGGATCCCGCCCGGGAACGAGAACTGGCGGAACAGCTTGCGCAGCCCGGTTTCGTCCATGGTCACATCGGGATAGCGCTCGGTGTACGTGCCTTCGAGATACGCGTTGGCGACACCTGCCGGCCCGCCATGGCCGGGGCCCATGATGTAGATCGCGTCCAGTTCGCGCTTGTTGATGACTCGATTCGCGTGCGCGTAAATGAAATTGAGCCCAGGAGTCGTGCCCCAGTGGCCGAGCAGCCTTGGCTTGATGTCCTCGAGCCGAAGGGGGCGCCTCAGGAGCGGGTTGTCCAGCAGGTAGATCTGCCCAACCGAGAGGTAGTTGGCGGCTCGCCAGTACGCATTGATGAGGCTCAGCTCGTCAGCGCCGAGCGGCTGGGCGCGCGCGAGATCAGGCGCAGCCGCGATCCCTGTCTGACTAGCCGTCTCTTGCACCCGCACCGCTCATCATGGCACCAGAAATGAGTCCGGCCGAAGCGGCGACGGCAGATTCTCAGAAAGTCCTGGAAGCGTTGGGCTCCGGGCCCGGCGGACTGTCGACCGAGGAGGCGACGCGGCGGCTCGCCCAGGTTGGTCCAAACGCCATCGGCGCGCAGTCTCGGTCCCTGACCGGGATCGTCGCCGAGCAGGCACGCAACGGGATCAACCTGTTGCTGACTGGCGCGGGCGTTCTCACCATCGTCACTGGCGACCTTGTGGACGGGGCGATCATCCTGCTTCTGATCGTGCTCAACATCGGGTTGAGCATCTTTCAGGAGTACCGGGCAGAGAGAGCACTCGACGCGCTTCGCAACCTGCTGCCGGTAAAGGTGCGCGTCATTCGCGGCGGCGCGGAGGTCGCCCTGCCGGCCGAGCAGCTCGTGCCGGGTGACGTAGTAGTGATCTTCAGCGGTGACCTCGTCCCGGCCGACCTCAGGTTGCTCGCAAGCCAGGGGCTGCAGATCAACCAGGCCAGCCTCACTGGCGAGTCGGTGCCGCAAGAGAAAGTCGTGGATCCAGTGACCAGCGGCAAGCCCGTGGATTGGAGCGACGTCGCGTTTGCAGGCACGACCGCTGTCGGCGGCGAAGGGAAAGGCGTCGTGGTCGCGACGGGCACACGCACGCAGTTCGGACAAACCGCGCAGCTGATCAAGGGTGTGCATGTCCACAGCGACTTCCAGGTCAACCTGACAAAGTTCGCGGGCTTTCTGCTGCGTTTCGGTTTGTTGCTCGCGGGGGGAGTCTTCGTCGCCAACGCGCTGCTGCAGCGCGGCGTGCTGACCTCCCTGACGCTGGCCCTCGCTCTTTCCCTGGGCATAGTGCCCGAGGCGCTGCCAGCCGTCAGCGCGACGACGCTAGCGCTCGGCGCGAAGGTGCTCGCCCGCAAGAAGGTGCTGGTGAGGAGGCTGGCCGCGATCGAGGACTTCAGCGCCATCGACACCCTGTGCAGCGACAAGACAGGCACGATCACCGAAAACCGCACGCAGCTGATCGACTCGTGGTCAGTCATCCCCCTCGACGAGCTGCTCGAGTACGCGGTCCTGTGCTCGAGCTACCCGGAGCGGGGGGTCAACGTGATCGACGACGCGCTCATCGAGGCTGCCTCGCACCTCGATCTGGACGCCGTGACGAACCAACCCCGGCAGAGAGTGCAGGAGTTCAGCCCTGAGACAAAGCTGATGTGCGTGGCGGTGGGGGCCGAGCTGATTTTCAAAGGCGCTGCCGAGAAGCTGATCAAGCGCAGCCGCCGTCTGCGCACGCCCGACGGCGACAAACCTCTTGATCGGCCGACCCACGACCAGGTGACCAAGCAGATCACACGCCTCCAAGCCGACGGCTCGCGGGTGCTGGCCGTAGCAGTCGCGCCGGCGGTCTCGGCACTCGACACGAGCGACCTGACGCTACTCGGGTTGCTCGCCCTTTCCGATCCGCCGCGACCAGGCGCGGCCGAGGCATTGAAGGCGGCGGGCAACCTCGGCGTGGAGGTCAAGATCGTCACCGGCGACGCGATGCCGCGCGCGGCCGCTCTGGCCCGAGAGATCGGGCTGAACGTTCCCGACAGCGCCATCATCTCGGCGAGCGATCTGCCAGCCCAGGACATCGAGGCCACCGCCGCCGCGGGCCGCATTTTTGCCGACGCGGTTCCCGCCGACAAGTTCCGCCTGGTCCAGACGCTGCAGCGCCTCGGGCGCCACGTGGCCGTGACGGGCGACGGCATCAACGACGCGCCCGCCTTGCAAGCCGCGGACGTTGGAATTGCGCTCGCGAGCGGCACCGATGCGACCAAGGGCGCCGCAGACCTCGTCCTCCTCGAAGACAACCTGCAGGTGATCGTCGAC
>DATEGC010000018.1:0-27389 GCA_035280285.1 Candidatus Dormiibacterota bacterium
GATCATCGAGGTGACCCTCGCCTAAGTCTGGTAGCCCGTACGGGATTCGAACCCGTGATCTCCGGCTTGAAAGGCCGGCGTCCTGGTCCACTAGACGAACGGGCCGTCCCATCGAAATTATGCCGACCCGTGTGACATCCAAAACCGATGGTGGGCGGCGAGGGTTTCGAACCCCCGACCTCCAGCATGTCAAGCTGGCGCTCTCCCAGCTGAGCTAGCCGCCCCCCGCGGAATGGGCTAAAAGGACCACTTATTGTAGGAGCGTGGCTCCATACATCGGCCGGCGCATGCGCCGCGTCGAAGACGAGCGACTGGTAACAGGACGCGGTCGCTTTGCCGGAGACATCAAGCTCGACGGTCTGCTCCACGTTGCGTTGTGCAGGTCGACTCTGCCCCACGCCCGCGTCGGTGACGTCGATACGTCGGCCGCTCGGTCAATGCCTGGCGTCATCGCAGTTTGGACCGCCGACGATCTGCCCGAGGTCGCGTCCGGCCTCAGCGATTGGGGTCCCGAGGACATGGAGACGCGCGGCCGTCCGATCCTGAATCGCGACGAGGTCAACTACGTCGGCGAGGCATTCGCGGTGGTGGTCGCAGAGACCGCCTACCTGGCGCAGGACGCGGCCGAGAGTGTCCTGGCGGAGATGGATCCGCTGCCAGGAGTTGGGGACCTTGTCACTGCAGCCTCGGCCGGCGCGCCCACGGTGCACGACGACATGAAGAGCAACGTCGCGCGCACGAAGGTGACTTCATACGGCGATATCAAGACGGCGTTCGGTGCGGGCAGCATCACAGCACGCATTCGCGTGACGACCGCACGCGTTGCGGGTGCCGCGATGGAACCGCGCGCGGTAACCGCCTCTCTGCGCAACAGCGGGCTGCTGGTGCAGACCTCGACCCAGAACATCTTCGGCGTGCGCGATGCGATCGCCGAAGCGCTGGACCTTGACAAAGATCACGTCGTCGTGACGGCGGAGGACGTAGGCGGTGGCTTCGGCGCCAAAGGCAGCGCGTTTCCAGAAGAGGTGCTGACCGCGCTTGCGGCGTGGCGATTGAAGCGCCCGGTTCAGTGGATCGCGTCGCGGTCGGAAGATGGCGCCACGACGGCACAGGGACACGGTTCGGTCATCGAGCTCGAGATCGCGTCCGACCGCGACGGCAAGCTGCTTGGTTTGCGCGGCCGGCTGCTGCACGATCTCGGCGCATACGCAGGGTCCGGATCGGGCCAGCCGGACATCATCGTCTCGCACATGCTCTCGGCGTACGTGCTGCCGGCGATGAGCGTCGAATCGCAGCTCGTCTACACAAACACCGTGCCCAGCGGGTTCATCCGCGGCGGCGGCCGGCCACTCGGCAATTACGCGATGGAGCGGGCGATGGACCAGCTCGCGCGCGCGCTCGAGATTCCCCCGGCGGAGGTGCGCCGGCGCAACCTGGTCCGACCGGAGCAGATTCCGTTCACGACTGGATATCCGGCTGGGCGGCGCGGCCTGGTTTACGACAGCGGCGACTATCCCCGATTGCTCGAGCTGGCGGAGCAGAAGCTGGGTTCCGTTTCAGCTGATGCAGACAGGCGATTGATCGGCACCGGTATCGCGTGCTGCGTCGAGTCGACGGCATTCGGCGGCCATGAGCCGGCGCGAATGCGCATCGACAAGGACGGTGTCGTCCACCTTTACATCGGCTCGACGCCGCAGGGTCAGGGCCATCAGACGATGGCCGCGCAGGTCGCGGCGGACCGGCTCGGCTGGCCGTTCGAGAAGATTCATGTGACCGTGGCCGACACCAGCCATGTGCCGTTCGCACTGCTGACCGCCGGCAGCCGCAGCGCGGTTCTGGTTGGCAACGCAACGGCGAAGGCGGCGTCTTCGCTTCGCAACCAGCTTCTCGAGCGTGCCGTCGACGTCCTTGAGGCTGACGTTGCCGACCTCGTACTCGAGGAAGGAGTCGTCGGGGTGCGCGGGTCGCCGGCGAAACGGATCCCCGCCACCGACGTGGTGCCCGACGAGGGCCTTGAGGTATTGGAAACGTTCGACCCCAAGCAACCGAACGCTTACGCCAGCGGGTGTCACGCAGCGATCGTCGCGGTCGACCCCGAGACCGGCCAGGTCGAGGTGCTGCGCTATGTAATTGCACACGACTCGGGCAAGGCGATCAACGAGCTGATCGTCGAAGGCCAGATGCAGGGCGGCTTCGCGCACGGGCTCGGCTACGCGCTCTTCGAAGCGGCGACATACGACGCGGACGGAAGCTACCGGACACCGACCTTTCTCGACTACACGATCGTGAGCGCGGGTGAGGTGGTCGCGCCAGAGCTCGTTCACATCGAGACGCCGACGGACGCGAATCCCGAGGGGTTCAAAGGCGCGGGCGAGAGCGGCACCATCCCGGTCCCGGCGGCGATCTCGAGCGCGGTGGAAGACGCGCTGCGCAAACGGAAACCTGAGGCGGTGGTCGATCATCTTCCAATCACTCCCGACCGAATCGTCCAGATCTTGAGCGCCTGACCTGTCGAAAGATCCGCGCTCGACGACGCCTCCGATCAATGCGGGCGGCGTCAACTGGCGGCGCAACCTGGCCGCGCTGTGGTTCGCCGAGTTCACCGCGATCTTCGGCTTCAGCTTCGCGTTTCCGTTCCTGTCGATCTTTCTGAACAAAGACCTCGGAGTTCATGCCGGGCACGACCTGGACCTCTGGACTTCGGCGTCGGCCAGCGTGTCGGGACTGTCGATGGCGGTCGCGAGCCCGATCTGGGGTGTGTTGGGAGACCGGTTCGGCCGCAAACCGATGCTGCTGCGCTCGATGCTGGGAGGCGCAATCACGGTCGGGCTGATCTTCTTCGCGCAGAATCCCTTCCAGCTCATCGTCCTTCGGTTCCTGCAGGGCGCCACCAGCGGCACGGTGGCTGCGGCGACCGCGCTGGTCGCGGCCGAAACGCCGCGCTCCCGCGTGGGCTGGGCGCTGGGAGTCGTGACCTCGGCTGTGGCTTTGGGCGGCGCGATCGGGCCCGTTGTCGGCGGGTTGGCCGGCGACCTGTTCGGACTGCGCTTGGTTTTTCTGGGCGGCGGCATCGCGCTGCTGCTGGCAGTCGCGCCCGTGGTGCTGATCGTGCGCGAGAGCCCGGTCGTGCCGCGATCCGGGACACGTCTGAGCACGCTGGCGGTGATCAATCAGAGGCCCGGACTCAGGCAGCAGCTGGCGGTTTTCATCGGCTCACAGGGATTGATCAGTGTGTGCAACTCGGCGACCCAGCTGCTGGTGGTGCTGCGGCTGCTGGAGATGGTCACGTCTGGCGTGGCGGCGACCGCAGGCGTGGCATTTGGCCTCGCGGGCGTCGCCAGCAGCGCGGCGGCCATCGGTTACACGCGGGTGGCGCGGCGGACGGGATACGTGCGCACGGCGGCTGCGGCGGCAGTGCTGGTGGCCTTCGCGGTGGCGGTGATTGGCGTCGCGCCGTGGGTCGGGTTGGTGGTGATTGCGGTCGGCTTCAACGGGATGTTCAGCGGCGTCGTTCTGCCGGCGACCGCGAGCATGATCGGGCTCGAGACACCGCCTGAGGCGCAGAGCACGGTGTTCGGGCTCAACGCGAGCTCAGTGGCGCTGGGGTTCTTCATCGGGCCCTTGATTGCGGGTCCGGTCGCGGCCACGTCCAGCGTCCAGGCTTCGCTGTTCGTGATCGCGTTGCTGGCGGCCCTGCTCGCGGTTTTGCTCGCCACCCGCGCGCGCGAGCCGGCGCGATGACCTCATCGAAGCGTTGGGCGTATGCGCTGCTCGGATTTGTGGCCGCCGCACTGGCGATAGGTTTCGCGATTGCGCGCCACGCCGGTTGGTTGCCCCTGGCTGTGTTTGCGATCGGTCCGGATATCGCGTTGGTGGTCGGCTCAGGGCCAGGTCTGGAGCAGGGTCGGCTCCATCCGCGCGCGGTGCCGCTGTACAACGCGGTGCATCGTTTCTGGGCGCCTGTGGTTCTGACCGTGGCCGCGCTACTGCTGCAGGCCGACGCGTGGGTGGGAGCGGGGCTTGCCTGGTGCGCACACATCGCCATCGACCGCAGCCTTGGATTTGGGCTTCGCAACGCGCAGGGGTTTCAGCGGGACGCAGGGTGAACTACTACCGGTGCGTGCACCGGCACGAATCAGCCGGGCGGTTGAAATGGCGTCAGGCGCTCCAGGTCCGCCTCCTCGATCTGCGCGAACAGCGCGGCGTCGTCGCTCCGGTCGAGATAGCGTCGAGGCAGGATCACCTGTTTCTTGAACAGGCCTTCGGGCTTCAGCACCACCCCCACCAGCGCTCCGTCATCGAAGAGCACGTCCTTCACCGCGCCCAGCTTCTTCCCCGTGTGGCCAAGCATCACGTTCTCGTCCCGGTCGATCTCCAGCTCGGTGGCCGGCTTGTTGGCGACCTGCGCCATCCAATGCGGGATCGCGGGTCCCGTGCCGAGAATCCCGGCCTCGTCCTCCAGCTCCTCGCCGACTGACTCCGGCTTCTCGCGGTAGGCGAGATACGGTGGCAGTCGGCGCGCGTCCAGCGCGGTGAGTGTCAACTCGACGTGGTCGTGAGTGACCGTCTTCGCCGCGTCAATGGGCACGATGAACTCATCGTTCACCAAAAACGACCCCGGCGACAGGGCGTGACCTGAAAACGGTCCGCTCTCCTTGATCACCAGCGATTTCAGGTGATAGTCGCTGTCGACGAGCACGTGAACCAGACTCCCGATGTGCTTGCCATCGCTCGAGTAGACGTCGGCCCCGAGATGAAAGTCTTCCGGCTCCAAGTCGATCCAAGCCTACGCGATCCTTTAATGTGGATCGTCCGCCATGGGAAGGCAAAACACTCCTCCGCCCAACATCATCGATGCCGGTAAGAAGTATTCCGTCACTGTGCACACCTCGCGGGGCGACTTTGTCATCGCGCTCGTCGATCCGAAAGTCGCGCCGCAGACGGTGAACAACTTCGTCTTCCTGGCGCAGAACCACTACTACGACGGACTCACGTTCCACCGCGTGGTGCCTGGTTTCGTGGTCCAGGGTGGCGACCCCCTCGGCACGGGCACTGGCGGACCCGACTACAAGCTCCCCGACGAGTCCAACCCGTCGCGGTGGCTGCGCGGCACGGTGGGCATGGCGTCCAGCGCGGCCGGAGTCAGCGGCTCGCAATTCTTCATCACCTTGGGCGACGCGCCCTTCCTTGCCACGAATGGCGTCTACAACCACTTCGGCCAGGTCACGTCGGGTATGGACGTGGTGGACAGGGTCCAGGTGGGCGACAAGATGTCCGGGCTCGACGTCAGCGCCGCGTGAGGCGGTCGCTGCTCGGATTTCTCGCCCTGATCGCTGTCGGGGCGGCCGCGTGCGGTTACGCCGACCCGTACGCGGGCTCGGGACCGATTGCCAACGAGAGTCCCGGACCTTCCGCGTCGCCGAGCGTGTCGCCGGGCCAGGACGACTTCAACACATGCAAGTCAGCGCCGGGCGTGACCTATCCCGACGGCCTGAAGGTGGCCGACCTCAAGGTCGGAACCGGTGACGTTGCCCAGAAAGGCAACAACGCGACCGTCCAGTACACCGGCTGGCTCACCGATGGCAAGTCTTTCGACTCGAGCCGCCAGGCTGGCCGATCGGCCTTCACCTTCCAGATCGGAAGCCAGCAGGTGATCGGCGGCTGGGACGAAGGCGTGCCCGGGATGAAGATCGGCGGCAAGCGGTGTTTGACGATTCCGGCGGCGCTCGGTTACGGGGCGCAGGGTCAGACCGACCAGACCACGGGCGCGACCATCATCCCGCCTAACGCGACGCTGATCTTCGCGATCGAGCTGGTCAGCCTGGCGCCGGGACCAAGCCCGACACCGCCTACGCCGTCTCCGTCGCCCAGCCCGTCGCCGTCGAAATAGGCGCGGCTGACTAAGTAACGGTCAGCGTCCCCTTCATGCCGGAGGCCTCGTGGCCTTGCTGGGTGCAGAAGATCGTGTACGACCCCGCGGCGAGATCGCTGACGTCGAACTCCATGGAGTCGCCGGCGGACACCAGTTCGCTGGCCGCGATCCGATTTCCAGAGCTGTCGCGAATGGCCAGGTCATGCGCAACGTTGCCCGAGTTGACCAGCCAGAAGACGACCTTTCCGTGTGTGACCGTGAGCGACGAGGGGTCGAACTTGAACTCGCTCAGCGTGACCTTGGTCGAACCGGCCGGCTGGGAGCCGCCGCTGCCTCCGCATGCCGCAAGCACGGCGACAGTGGCCAGCGCTACCGCAACGGCCCTCATCAGAACGCCGTCACCCCCAGGTACAGGATTCCGAACAGGAAGAGCCATACCACGTCGACAAAGTGCCAGTACAAAGTTACCGCGGCCGGGCCGACGTGATTGCGCGACGAGAACTGGCCGCGTGTAGCCCGATAGAGAATGATCGTCAGCAAGATCAGGCCGCCAAGCACGTGCGCGCCGTGGAAGCCCGTCATGGTGAAGAACGCACTCGCGAAAGTGTTGGCCGTGAGGTTCAGGCCGCGCCCGAACGCGTTGATGAACTCATACAGCTGGCCGAGCTCGAAGATGAGTCCCAGGACGATGGTCGAGATCTGGAGGATGAAGAACTGGCGTCGGCGATTGTGGGCCAGGCCATCCGTTGCGAAGTGGCAGGTGACACCACTGGAGAGCAGCCAGATCGTGTTGAAGAACGGGATGGGCCACCAGCCGACGTAGTACTCGGGCCTGCTCGTCGGCGGTGGCGGCGGCCACGTGGGATGCGAACCGACGAGGTAGAAATACATGGCGAACAGGCTGCCGAAGAACATCACCTCGGAAGCCAGGAAGATGTACATGCCCATCATCCCGGGCTTGATCGCCGGGTACTGCGGGGTGGGCTCCCGAGGGAGGGTCGCGACAGCCATCAGTGATGCGCCTCACCGCTCGTCTGCGGACTGTCACCTGGATACATGCGAACGTCCTCGACCAGGACCCAACCCACGACGCCGTAGAGAAAGATCAGGCCGCCGATCACTGCGAGCACGATCCGCGCCGTCGTCGAGAACGGGACAGCGGCTATACCCAGGAACAGCGCGCCGACGCAGATGGTGAACGGGTAGTTGCTGTTGGGGAAGATGTGAATTCCGAGCTCGTGCGCACGCGCCGCGTAGTCGACCGTATCGTCGACTGGCGGCGCAGGCACCTCGAGGTCGTAACGTGACGCACTTGCGCGGCTCGGATCCGCGTCGCGCCAGATCTTGAAAGCCTCGGAGGCCACCTCGCTCGAGGGCCAGAGCTTGTAGCCGCAGCTGCGGCAGAACTCGAGGAAGCGCTGGGTGACCATGCCGCAGTTTGGGCACTCGACCGACAGGCTGGGGTTGGACACGTCGACGTAGCGAGGCTTTTTGGCTTCAGCCACAATCGCTTTTGGATTCTATCCGGTCGGCACAAACAGGCACGGCCGGCCCGCAAACCGGCCGCCGATATACTTCCAATTCGTGGCTCGACGCGACTTGCCTCAGCGCGGCGCGCACGCCGTGAGCGCCAGGGCCTTGGCGACCTTGCTCGGACTCGCCGCCCTCGTTCTGGTTCTCGGCTCCTGCGATATAGGCGGCATCTCCCCGATCTTTCCGGAGCCCGTATCGCCGAACGGGCAGGGTATCTACAACACCTACGTCGGCATCTCGATCGTCGCGATCATCGTGTTCCTCGGGTACGAGCTGGCCCTGCTCTGGGTCGTCATTCGTTACCGGCGATCGCGGCAGGCTCCTGGATACACCCCTCCACAGGTCCACGGCCACACGGGCGTCGAGATCGCGTGGACGGCCATCCCTCTGGTGATCGTGCTGGCGATCGCGGCTTACAGCTTCGCCGAGCTGCAGAAGGACTTCAATCCGGTCAGCAACGCACAGATGACAGTGATCGTTTCCGGTCATCAGTTCGGTTGGAATTACGACTACGGCAACGGTGTGGTCGTGCACCAGGAAGGCACCCTCGTGGGCGATGTCGCGCCCTTTGTGGTGCCGACGCAGACACTGGTCAAGCTGCAGTTCCGCGGCACGGACGTGATTCATTCCTGGTGGGTGCCGGCGATCTCAGGCAAAACCGACGCCGTGCCCGGATACGACAACTTCTCCTGGCTGAAGATCGAGAAACCGGGCAAGTGGCACGGCGAGTGCGCGGAGCTATGTGGCAGCGGCCATTACTCGATGCAGATCATCGTTCAGGCAATGGATCAAACGGATTTCGACATCTGGATGACGAAGCAAAAACAGGCGGCAGCGTCGCCGTCGCCAGCTTAGGATAGGAATCGGATGGCGACCACAGTCCTCCCCCGCCCGAAGGCTTATGACGACACCTTCTTCAAGCCCGTCAGCCTGTGGCTGACGACGACCGACCACAAGCTGATCGGGATCATGTACATGGTCACCGCGCTGATCAGCTTCTTGATCGGCGGCGTCTTCGCGCTGATCATCCGGATTCAGCTGGCGCAGCCGAATCTCACAGTGGTCGATCACGAGACCTACAACCAGCTGATCTCGGCGCACGGCGTGACGATGATCTTTTTCTTCGTCACGATCTTCGTCACCGGGATCGCCAACTACATGGTGCCGATCATGGTCGGCGCCCGCGACATGGCCTTCCCCCGCGTCAACCTGCTCGGGTTCTGGCTCATCCCGGTGTCGATCATCCTCTACTACTGCGGATTCTTCACCGGCGGCGGTCTCGACGCGGGCTGGACCGGCTACGCGCCTCTCACCGAGAAGGCGTACCAGGGGCACAGCCTCGGCGTCGACTTCTGGGCGATGAGCATCATCGTCTGGGCGATCAGCGGCATCATGGCCTCGACCAACTTCCTCACCACGATCGTCGCCCTTCGCGCCCCAGGCATGCGCTTCTCGCGCCTGCCGCTGTTCGTGTGGGCGCAGATCTCGACCTCGATCCTGCTCCTGATCGTGGGCGCGCCGCTCGCGGCGGCGATGATCTTGCTCGAGTTCGATCGCCAGCTGGGAACGCAGTTCTTCACCACCGCGGGACGTCCGGTGCTGTATCAGCACCTGTTCTGGTTCTTCGGCCATCCCGAGGTCTACGTGATGATCCTGCCCGCATTCGGCATGATCTCCGAGATCGTTCCCGTCTTCGCGCGCAAACCGATCTTCGGCTACATGTCGATGGTCATGGCGCTATTCGGCATCGTGTTCCTCTCCATGACCGTGTGGGCGCACCACATGTTCACCGTCGGCATGAACACATGGGTAGAGGGCTTCTTCATGCTGATGACGATGCTGATCGCCGTGCCGACCGGCATCAAGTTCTTCAACTGGATCGCGACCGCGTGGTGGGGCTCGATTGAATTCACTGTGCCAATCAAGTTCGTCTTCGGCTTCCTGGCCACATTCTTGATCGGCGGCATCACCGGAATCTACCTCGCGTCAGTGCCAGTCGACACGCAGCTGCACCAGTCGTACTACGTCGTCGCCCATCTGCACTACGTGCTGTTCGGCGGCAGCGTGTTCGCGATCTTCGCCGGGATCTACTACTGGTTCCCCAAGATCACGGGCCGGCTGCTCGACAGGCGGCTTGGCGAGTGGCACTTCTGGCTGACGTTCATCGGCTTCAACGGCACCTTCCTGATCATGCACACGCTTGGCCTCGAAGGCATGCCGCGCCGCATCGCCACCTATGCCAATCCCGCATGGGCGACAACCAACCTGATCATCACCGTCTCGTCGTTCCTGATCGCATTCGCGGTCCTGATCTTCCTCATCAACATCGTCCGCAGCTACAACCAGGGCGAGATCGCCGGCAACGATCCGTGGCAGGGCAACACGCTGGAGTGGGCGACGACATCGCCGCCACCGCCCTACAACTTCGCGCGCGTGCCGCCAGTGCGCAGCTTCATGCCCGTGCGCGATCTGCGCGAGTCGGGAGAGCTGGTCGAAGAGGCTCCCACCTAAGGCCCCTCCTGCGGGCCTGTATCCGGATGAGGCAGGACCTCGAGTCCGCCGGCAGCTGACCATCGCATCATGCGGCGGTCTTTGCCAAAGCTGATAAAGCCCGCGCGTTCGAGATCAACCGTGAACGCGTGGTACGGCTCGGTTGGACGCCAGTTGATCACGGCTTCCTGTGCGTCCTCGAGTGCAGTCTTGCGGGCGCGGTCAAGCACCTCGGCCGCGCGGCCGTAGAGCTTGAGATCGCCAAACGGCGCGTCGTGGTGAGTCTGCGGCGTGGCCAGGCTGAGGCGCGGATCGCGGATCAGGTCGAGCGCTTTCTTGGAACGCCACATCATGCCCAGCATCAGCTCGCCGTCGACCACGTACGCTTCGCACGGACTGATGCGCGGCCAGCCGTCGGCGCGGTTGGTGCCGAGGATGAGAATCCCCGTGTCGCCCAGACGTTGCTCAGCGAAAGCTGCAAGCTCAGGCGCGGCGGCCGAGAACTCCCGCCAGTTCGTTACTGATGCCCGGAGGCAGGCTCCCCTTCCAGGGACGCTTCCTCAGCCCGCCGGTTGATGGCGTCCCCCCGTAAGACCCAGAAACCCAGACCCGTTACCCCCAGAAAGGCGACCAGCAACGCCAGGCTCATCCACAGCCAGGCCGGGACCCACTCCCCGGCGAGATAGACGAGGTAGACCACGAATGCAATTATCGCCAAGCCACGATGTTCGGGCGCTCCGGCCCGGTAGGGTGTTACCACGTAGAGCCCGTTGATCAATGTCATCGACATCCTCATCGTGATCGCAGCCCTCGTCGGACTCGCCAACGGCTACCGGCGCGGTTTCTGGCTGTCCCTTGCCCAGTACGTGGGCCTGCTCGTGGGCGTGATGCTCGGCGCGGCCGCCGCGCGTTTCGTGCTCGACTACCTGCAGATCACCAACGCGAGCGCCAGGCCGTTGGGCGCGGTGCTGGTGCTGGTGATCGGCGGCAGCCTCGGCTCGAGCATCGGCTTTGCGGTAGGCGAGCCGATCCGGCGCAAGATCCTCCGCACTGGCATCCACACCTCGACCGACTCCGTCGCCGGGGCGGCTCTTTCAGCGGTCGCCGTCTTGATCATGTGCTGGTTTCTCGGCCTGAGCTTCTCGCGGGGACCAAGCCCGGAGATCGCGCAGCAGATCCAGCGCTCGAACGTGCTGCGCGCGCTCGACTCGCTCGCGCCGCGGCCGCCGGCGTTTCTGGCCAGCGTGCAGCAGGTGCTGGCCGGCGTGCAGTTTCCTCCGGTTTTCGCGGGCCTCGAACCGAACGGCCTTCCGGCTGCGCTGCCGATCCCGACGTCGATCGACACTCCCGGCGTCAACAACGCGGCTCAAAGCGTAGTCAAGGTCTCGAGCCTGGGCTGTGGCGGCGTCGTCACCGGCAGCGGGTTTCCGGTGGGCAAAGGGTACGTCGTGACCAACGCCCATGTCGTGTCCGGCACCACCGCTCACTCGATCCAGAAGGTCGACGGCACGACGATGCGGGCGACGGTCGTCTTCTTCGACCCGGAGCGCGACGTCGCGGTGCTGTACATCCGTGGCTATACGGCGGCCGGGCTGCCGTTCGGATCAGCCAGTCGCGGCACGCAAGGCGCCGTCATCGGCTACCCGGGCGGCCAGGCCGAGAAGGTGTCACCCGCGGTTGTCGACGGTGAGGTGCCCGCCGAGGGCCGCGACATCTACAACCAGAACCTGGTCAAGCGGCAGATCTACGTGCTCCAGGCAAGCGTCCACCCCGGCAACTCGGGCGGACCGCTGGTCGACCTGCAGGGGCGGGTGCTGGGCATGATCTTCGCAACCTCGGCCAGCGACCCGAACCAGGCTTACGCGCTCACCGACGACGAGCTCTCGCCCGACCTCCGCAGCGCCGAAGCGAACCCCTCACCCAAAGACACGAGCAGCTATCAATGCGCGGCTTGAGTCGGAGGGGGAACCCTGCCGGGTTCCCCCTACCTGGGGCGCTCAACGGCCGCCCCAGCGTGAGTCAACGCCCGCGGTCCATGCGGCGGCTTCGCGCCCCGAACCCCTTCCGGAGCGGAAAGAATTTTCTGAGTGGCCACTAGATGCGACACCTGTGGCCAAAGTCAACGTGTGCTGCGGCCCGGCGAAGCCGGGCCGCCACAGGCGATGGTACCTAGCCAGGGGCGGGTGACGGCTCCTCGGGCTTGCCTTCCTCGATCAGCATGACCGGGATCCCGTCGACGATCGGATATAGGACACGACACGACGGGCAGCGCAGCTGGTCGGGCTCTTTGAGCTCTACCTTGGTGTGACATTTCGGGCACGCCAGGATCTCGAGCAGTTCTTGAGAGATCACCCGCGCATCGTAGTACGGTTGCGCCCGTGGTTCTGAGGCGCCTCTACCTGTACCTGGTGAGCGCCGCGGCGCTCGTGGTGCTGTCCGTCGGCCTCGCCCTCCTCGGCGGCACGATCATGCTCTTCGCCTTCAACGACCCGAGCGCCGACTCCAGCCGCGGCCAGCTGGCCATCTTCACCGCCATGACCGTCGTCGCGCTCCCGGTGTGGGGCGTGCACTTCTGGTTCGCGCAGCGGTTCGCGTCACGAGATCCCTACGAGCGCACGTCAGCGATCCGGCGCCTGTACGTCTATTTCGCCTGCCTCGTGTTCTCGCTGGCGACGATGATCGCGCTCGCCATCATGCTGGGCCAGCTGCTGCGACCGCTGCTGGACGCAGGCGAGACCCTCAATGCGGAGCAGACCGCACAGGTCGCGTGGGCGACCGTCGTTTTCGCCGCGGTCTGGGCCCTCCACTTCCTGATCGCGAGACAGGACCGAACAGCGGTTCACGAGGAAGGCGCGTCGGCAACGCTCCGCCGCTGGTACATGTACATCGCGCTCATCGTCGGACTGCTGACGCTGCTCGCCTCGGCGCAGCAGCTGCTCGAGCTGTCGTGGAGTGCTCTCGCAAGCAAGCCTGCGTACCCCGTCTTACTTTCAGGGCAGGCCGGGGCCGCACTGGCGGGCGCATTGTTGTGGGGATTCCACGCGCGGACGATTGCGTTGAACCACATAACCGACGACCGCCACTCGACGCTGCGTGCGCTCGAAGGATTCATCGCGGTCGCCATCAGCATCGCGACTGCACTGTTTGGCGGAAGCCAGATCCTCTACTACGCGCTCGGCCGCGGTCTTGGCGTCACCAATCCGGGTGGCGCGAGCAGCGACGTGCTCGCCGCGGCGGCGGGACCCGGGTCGCTGCTGCTCGTCTATGGTGTGGCGTGGTTCCTGATCTTCAGGCGCCTGCGCCGCGACGCGGGTACGCAGGAGGCCGACCGCCAGGCGGGAGTGCGCCGCCTTTACACCAACCTCGCCGCGCTCATCTCACTCGCGGCGTGGGCATATGGGGCCGGTTTGCTGCTGGCCACGCTCTTGGAGCAGGTCGAGGCACCGGTCATCGGCGTCAAGGCGCCGGACTGGAAGGACCCCGTCAGTCTCTCCGTAACCCTCGCTGTCGTCGGCGTCACGGTATGGCTCGCGCACTGGCGCCACGCACCGTGGGCGGCGGACCGGCAATCGCTCAGCCGCCGGCTCTATGTCTGGGCCGCCCTGCTCGGCAGCGTGCTGGCAGCCCTGGGCGGCGGCATCGGCATGCTGAGCTCCCTGCTGCAGCAGGCGTTCAGCGCGAATCCGAAGCTGAACGACGTCGCCAATCTCGCGTTCGCGCGCTACCTGGCCGTCGTCGCCGTCGCGGCTGGCGTCGCCATCTATCACTGGCGCGTGCTGCGTGCGGACCAGGCGGCCCGGCCGCCGAAACCTGCGCCCGCGGTTGCTGAACCGGCGGCCGCCAGGCCGTCGCCGATGCATGTGGGCACCAACACGCAGCCGGCGACTGATGCGCTTGGGCCGCATACTCACCGCTACACGCTGGTGGTGTCGAACGCCACCGACGACGACGTGCACCAGGCCCTCGCCAACCTGCCGCCGCAGGCGAACTACAGGCTCACCCCCGCCGAACAGAGCCCCACGAACTCAGAGCCTGACGGCGTGAGTTCGCGGGGACCCCAAGAAAAGGCCGTTGACGGGCACTGAGGTCCCCAACGCTCAGGCGTACCTCGACCTCGCCGACTGGCGCCGCCGTGTCGGCAACCTCTACCGCATCACCGGGCCCGACGCTATGCGGCGATTTCGGCTGGGCCGCGACGAGCTGTTCCGCACGCATCCTCAAACGCCCATCGAACCGGATGAGCTCGCATCGTTCACAGGTCTGCGCTATTTCGACCCGGACCCCGCCTACCGCGTGTCCGCTCACCTCCAGCCCGGGGATGGCACGGAGTTGGTCATCGACACCGGTGGAGAGGATGGCGCGGTCAGGTATCGGCGCGCCGGCAGGCTCCTGTTCACACTCGAGGGCGTGGACTGCATGCTGACCGTGCTGAGCCTCGTCCAGTACGCGGGCGGCCTGTTCGTTCCGTTTCGCGATCGCACCTCGGGGCGCGAGACGTACGGAGGCGGCCGCTACCTCTTCGACACGGCCAAGGACACAGACGGACTCGTGCTCGAGATAACGCCAGGCTCGCGCGAGGTCGTGATCGATTTCAATTTCGCGTACAACGCCTCGTGCGCATACAGCCCGCGCTGGGCCTGCCCGCTTGCGCCCCCTGAGAATCACCTCAAAGTCGAGGTGCGGGCCGGCGAGCTCGTCTACCAGTCTTAGGCCGGAACCCCGCTCCCGCGCACGGCCTTGATCACCTCGCCCGCGAGCGCAATCGATTCATCGGTCTGGAGGACGTTGTTGTTGAACCTGATGCCACCGAAGCCTGCGTCCACGTATTTGCCGACGATGTCGGTCGCTTCGGAAACGTTCGCCACAGTCGCCAGCGCGCGCCTCTCTGGGCTCAGCCGCTCGAGCAACGCTTTGCCATCCTTCTGGTTTTCGGCGAGCACGAGCGTAAGGCCGACCATCAGCAGCACCTGTGACGAATCTCGTTTCACGGCCTCGGCGTGCCGCTCGAAGACCTGCTTCTTGCGCTTCACCTCATCGAAGTTGCCGGCAAGCCAGTCGCCGATATCGCCGTGCTCGGCGAGCAGGCGAAGCGTGCGCTGCTCGCCCGTGCCGCCGATCAGGATCTTTGGCCCTCCCGTCTGCACAGGGCGCGGCATGTTCAATGCGCGCTCGATCCTGTAGTACTTGCCCTCGAAGGACGGCCGATCCTGCGTGAACATCAGCCGAGCGATGGTCAGCGCTTCGCCGAGGCGATCCATGCGCCGGCCGATGGGCGGAAACTCAAACCCATAGCCCCTGTGCTCGTCCTCGTTCCAGGCCGCCCCGAGGCCGAGGACGGCGCGGCCCTTGGAGATGATGTCGAGCGTCGTCACCTGCTTGACCACGAGCGCGGGGTTGCGGTACGTGACTCCGGTGACCATCGCTCCGAGCTTCACGCGCGAGGTCTGGCTTGCGAGTGCGCCCAGCGTCGTGTACGCCTCCATCATCGGGTCGGTCGCGGGACCGACGCCGCGAATCTGATAGAAGTGATCCATCACCGTGACGAGGTCGAAACCAGCAGCCTCGGCCGCTCGCGCCTTGCGCACGACGCTGTCGAACAGCGCGTCGTTGGGGACGCCAGGGAACGTGTAGTTAGGCATGTGGAATCCGAAAAAAGCAGCCACGCCTAGGACAATACCTGCCGGGTGACTACCATTTCCTGGTGATGAACTGGAAAGCAGTTGGCGGCGTCAGCCTCGCTCTTATTGTGTTGCTGTACGGGACGGTGAACGTCTTCCTGGCTTTTGACCGCAACTCGCATTCGGTCAGCGACACGATCCGGCCGTTCCTCATCACGATGGTCCCCGTCTGGGCCCTGGCGATCGCAGCTGCGGGGGTGCTTCTCCGCAAGACCTGAGGCTAAAGTCGGACCATGGGTCCGCCGGGGGCGGCCGGCTACGTGTACCGGATAAGGGTCGAGGAACAGGTGCTGGCGGAAGCTCTGGGCGAGCCCTACAGAAACTACATGCGCCGAACGAAGCGCCTGCTTCCGTTCGTTGTCTAGCGACCTATAGATAGAATTTGTAGCGTCGGCCTATGGCGATAGAAGAATCCGGCAGGCTGAACGGAATCCAGCTGCTGCAGGTCGAGGGGTTCCTCGAAGTGGCCCGGCGGGGCAGCGTGAGCCGGGCGGCCGAAGCCCTCTTCATCACCCAGCCGACCCTGACCGCCCGCCTGAAGGCGCTCGAACACGACCTGGGCGCGCCGCTGTTTCTTCGCACCCCGCACGGCATGCGCTTGACCGACGCAGGGCGCGCCTGGGTTCCATATGCCGAGCGGGCGCTGCGAGCGCTTGTGGATGGGCGCGAGGCGCTGCAGCAGGTGATGACCGCTTCGGCCGGCCACCTGATGGTCGCCGCAGCGCCGGCGGTGAGCACGTACGTGCTGCCCGAGCTGCTGGAGCGATTCGTGGCCGCGCACCCGCGGGTGGAGGTTTCAGTGCGGACCGGTCACTCGGAGGACGTCGTCGAGCTCGTGCTGCGAGACGAGGTGCAGCTCGGACTGGGCCGCGCCATCCGTCATCCCGACCTCGAGCTGCGCCCGTTCCACACCGAGGACCTCGTCCTGGTCTGCGCGCCGGACCACCCGTTCACCAAGCGCGGCGCCGCCACCATGGCCGAGGTCGCGGGACAGAAGCTGATCATGTTCGACCGTACCTCGAGCTACTACGAGATCACGCAGGGCGCCTTTCTATCCGCGGGAATCAGCCTGCGCGGCGGAATGGAGCTGGATTCGATCGAGGCGGCCAAGAAGATGGTCGAGCGCGGGCTCGGTGTAGCGCTGCTGCCCGGAACGGCGGTGGCGCGCGAGGTCGCGAGCGGGACACTGTGCGCAGTGAAAATGACCGACGCGCCGCCGATGCAGAACACCATTGTCGCTTTCAGGCGACGCGACGCGGGCCCGCCGGAAGGGATTGTGGCCGCCTTCCTGGAGCTGCTCGAAGCGAAATAAAACGCGCGGCTCGGCCGTTCTGTGCATCGGTTTTTTCGATAGTTCTAATCGAATCAATCAATTGGACTTATAGCTACGTCCTTGCTAGGTTGGGCGCCATGGACAAGGAGCAGCGGCCGCAGAGCCAAAGAACCGAGGTAAACAACGAGGCGACCACGCACGAGTGCGAGTGCCCCGACCCCTGCAACTGCGACCACGAAAACGAATAGAAATCAATAGCCGAGGAGGCCCTTCTGATGGACCTGGTTAGCACACCCCTCCTGCCGGAGGGCTATAAGGTGCCGGCGTCGCGCAACGAGCCCCCCAGCAAGCGGCTTCGCCGGCTGCTGGCCGAGAAGCCGTACGTGTTCGCGCCTGGTGTGTACGACCCGATGGGCGCGCAGCTCGTCATGTATCACGGCTTCGACGCGGTCTACTTCAGTGGCTACTCGTTTGCGATCGGTCACCTCGGTACGACCGACATGGACCTCTATTCGTCGGTCGAGATCGCAGACGGTGCGCGGCGCGCGGTGAGCGCGCTGCGCAAGTTCCAGCTCACCATGGCTATTGGCGACCCCGAGAAGAAGGTCGCGCCGATCCACCTCGAGATCCCGCCCGTCGTGGTCGACATGGATGCGGGCTATGGAAATCTGTTCAACGTCCAGCGCACAGTCGAGCTGTACGTGAACGCCGGCGTTGCGGCCGCACACCTGGAGGACCAGGTGATGCCCAAGCGATGCGGACACATCGCCGGCAAGGCGCTCATCTCCGCGTCCGAGTTCATCGGCAAGCTGAAGATGATGCGCAGCGCTGCCGACGATCTCGGCCACAAGGACTTCATCATCATCGCGCGCACGGACGGCGTGTCGGCTTCCGAAGCTCCCGAGTCCAAGCGCGGCCTGGAGCTGGCCATAGACCGCGGCCTCCGCTACCTGGACAGCGGCGTGCCCGACCTGCTGTGGTGCGAGTTTCCGACCGCGGATCGGGGTCCGACAGAGACGTTCTGCGATGAGATCCGCAAGCGATTCCCCAAGGCGCGGTTTGCATTCAACTACTCCTCGTCCTTCAAGTGGTTCAACGAGAAGGACCCCATCACATGGGACGAGCTTGGACGGCTCGGCGTCGGCTTCATCTTCATCACGCTGGCGGCGCAGCACGCGGCGGGTTATGGAATATCGATGCTGTTCGAAGGCCTCAAGCGAAACAAAGAACAGGGCTACATGGCGCTGCAGCGGAACGAGTGGGATGACGGCGCGAGCATCCCCACCAGGTCGCACCACCTCTTCACGGGCGTGCCTTATCACCACCACGTTGGACACGAGTACGGGGCAGCCCGACTGAGCGAAGACCTGGAACAGCACCTCGAGGTGTCGAAGGTCGTTTAGGAAGCCGTCCTAGACTTCGCCCGAGAGCGAAGTGATCCTTTTTCCGTTCCGGTATCTGTGGTGGCTGATATCGAGCGTTCGGCGCTCGATCGGGAGGCCGCCCGAGTACATCGTGTTCGTGCTCGAGGAGAGCCTGCCTGCGCTGCCGGATCCTCCGCGTCCCTTCTGGCAGCGATTCGCCGGCCGGCCCCGACTCAGCCTCAAGGAGCTCGGCGAGCGTTTTGGCGCCATCGCGCGCGACCCGCGAATAAAAGGCGTGGTCCTGCATCTGCGCGGGGTCGGGATGCCCATGGCCACGCTGCAAGACCTGCGCGAGATGGTCGGCAAGCTGCGGAAGGCGGACAAGCGCGTGGTGGCGTGGGCTCCGTCGTACGGGACGGGCACCTACTACCTCGCGTGCGCGTGCGACGAGATCCTTCTCATGCCGGGCGGCATGGTCCAGGCGATGGGCTTCTCGAACACCGGCGTCTTCCTTGCCGATGGCCTGGCCCGATTTGGCATCAGCGCGGACTTCATCCAGGTCTCGCCCTACAAGTCGGCTGCCGACCCACTGACCAAGTCGAAGATGTCGGACGAGCTGCGCGAGCAGGTCACGTGGCTGCTCGAGTCGCAGCACCAGGAACTGGTGAACGCGATCAAGGAGTCGCGCCTCCTCGACGAGGACGGCGCGCGAAAGGTGATCGACTGTTCGCCGTACACAGACGCCGGCGCGATCGAACAGCGCGTGATCGACCGGTTGATCGCCGAAGAGGAGCTGCCCGCGCACGTCGGCGGCCGGATCGGCACATGGGAACAGGCGCAACGCAAGATGCAAACTCCGGCCCCGACGCTCCGGCTCGGCCGGTACGTAGCGCTGATCCGGATCGAGGGCTCTATCATCGACGGCCGCTCGGGGCGGCTGCCGGTGAGACCTCCCATCGCTGTGCCCCTGGTGGGCGAAGACCGTGCCGGCGACCTCAGTGTGGTCCAGGTGGCACGCCAGGTGGCGGCGGACAAACGAGCGGCGGCGGTTGTGCTGTACGTGAATTCACGGGGCGGCTCGATGACCGCGGCCGAGGCAATGCGTCAAGCGCTTGCAGTTGTCGCCGCGCGCAAGCCGATGGTGGTGGTGATGGGCCCGGTGGCCGGTTCTGGCGGATATGACGTCTCCACGCCCGCGTCCTGGATCATCGCCCGGCCCGGCACGCTGACCGGATCCATCGGGGTTCTGGGCGGAAAGATCGTCACGGGTGGGCTATTCACGAAGCTGATGTTCAACCGGGAGACGGTCGCGTTTGGTGAGCACGCGGCGATGGACAGCGACGAGCGCCACTTCTCACCTGAAGAGCGCGAGATGTTCGCCGAGCAGATCGATCACTTCTACCGCGGATTTCTCGATGTCGTGGCGCGCTCGCGAAAGATGAGCGTGGAGGAGCTCGAGCCCATCGCGCAGGGCAAGGTGTGGACGGGGCGCCAGGCGCTGGAGCGGAAGCTCGTCGACGAGCTGGGCGGACTGGACGCGGGGTTGAGGAAGGCGCGCGAGCTGGCCGGCCTCACCGAAAGCGCGCCGCTGCGCGAGGCGCGCGGACCAAGGCGGTCGGTTCCACCGCTGACGGCGCCGGCGACGGCTGGGGGTTGGTTCGGCTACCTGCTCGAAGGCCTCATGCTGCTGAGCCGGGCACCGGCACTCGCGGTCATGGAGTACCTGCCGGGCGAGCTGACTTAGTGGCGGAGCCGCTCGACGAGTTCATGCCGGTGTACCGTCACCGCGAACGCCACCAGCGGACGATCGCCGCTCAGCCCGTCGAGGTGTGGCGCGCGATGCTCGCCCTCACGGATCGCGAGCTCCCGCTGAGCCGCTTCCTGATGGGTGTGAGGTCGATTCCGCGACTAGTCGTACGGGGAGACGGGCGGCGTAATGCTTCGAGCAAGCCGTTGATCGCGACTTTTCTGAAGAACGGCTTTCGCGAACTTCGGGTTGATCCACCTCGACTGATCATCGCGGGCACCGCGATCCAGCCGTGGCGGTTGGTCAGCGGCAAGGTTGCCGATGTGCACGACGGCGCGGGATTTCGCAATTTCAACCAGCCCGGATTCGTTTTGGCCGGGATTTCGTTCGAGCTGGAACCTGTCAACAAGGGAACGCTGCTTGCGACCGAAACGCGGATCCAGCCGACAGACACGAACTCGGCGCGGGCGTTTCTGCCTTACTGGCTCGCGATTCGCGCGGGCTCAGGGCTGATCCGCCGGGAAATGTTGAGCGCGGTCGCTCGCATGTCCGAACGAACGCCCTGACAGGCTGGGTTGACCAGGTGCTCGGGCGACGCAATTACCCGCCAGTGCCGGCACCGGAACGAGTGAACAGCGCACGACCGGGGCGAGTGCCGGCGCCGGAACTAATTCAGGCGTCGAGAGGCGGGAACCTCCACGGTTGGCGCTCGCGCACGACCTCGTAAACCGTTTCCACGATGCTCTCCCGGTTCGGCTTCGTGAAGTAGTCCCCGTCGGGCCCGTACGCCGGCCGGTTCGGTGACGCGGCCAGCGTGCGCGGGGCCGCATCCAGGTGCCACCACCCCTGCTGCACCTCGAGGATCTGCTGGAGCATGAAGGCTGAGGCGCCACCAGGCACGTCCTCGTCCACGCACACCAGCGCGTGCGTCTTCTCCAGCGAGCGCGACAGCACGTGACCGATGTCGAACGGGTTGAGCGTCTGGACATCGATCACCTCGCAGGACACGCCAAGTCCTTCGAGCATCTCGGCCGCGTCGAGCGCGAGAGCACAGCACGCGCCGTAAGTCACCACCGTCGCATCCGTCCCCTCGCGCAGCACCTCCGGCACTCCGAGCGGAACCGTGAACGACCCGATGTTGTCCGGCACCCGCTCTTTCAGCCGATAGCCGTTGAGAACCTCGATCACGACGCCGGGGTTGTCGCCCCGGAACAGCGTGTTGTAGAAACCCGCTGCCTGCGTCATGTTGCGCGGCACCGCGATGTAGACGCCGCGCAGCGAGTTCAACAGCACGGACATGGGCGAGCCGGAGTGCCAGATGCCGACGAGGCGATGTCCCTTGGTGCGAATTACAACGGGCGCCTTCTGGCCTCCGACCGTGCGCCAGTGCAGCGTGGCCAGGTCGTCCGCCGCCGTCTCCAGCGCGTACAGAAAGTAGTCGAGGTACTGGATATCGCAGATCGGTCGCAGGCCGCGCATCGCGGCTCCGATCGCCTGGCCCAGGATCGTCGCCTCGCGGATGCCTGTGTCGGTCAGCCGCAGGCCGCCGTACTTTGCTTGCAGTCCTTCGAACACCAGGTTGACGTCGCCCAGCCGGCCGACGTCCTCGCCGATAACGAAGAGCCGCGGGTCGCGCGCGAAGTTGGCGTCGAAGTTTCGCAGCAGCACCATGCGGCCGTCGACAGTCGGCGACTTCTCCGAGTAGACGGGCGCCACCACTGACACGTTCAACGGCGACTCCGGTGACTGGCTGTACAGGAAAGAGTTGTAGCGCTCGTCGTTCTCGCGCCGATACTCATCCACAAACCGAGCCAGCTCGACGCGCGCCGGCGACTCGATGCCGCGCAGCTGGTGAAGGGCGCGCGACGCGATGGATATCACGAGCGAACGAGTGACCTTGTGCGCCTCGTCGAGCAGGTTGGTCAGCTCCGCGACCTCAGGCATATCGATGCGCCGCATGATGGCGACGCAGCGATCGCGCTCGGCCCGGATCGGGGCCTGGAACGCCTCCCAGGCCAGGTCGCGAGCGGCCTCGACGGCTTCCTTGTCGGCCGCCTCCCAGCCCTCGAGCTGTGATTCTCTGGCGATCCCGAACTCGATGATCCAGTCACGCATACGGGCGACGCAGTCGTACTCGTTCTCGAATCGCAGCCGCTCCTTCGACTTGTAGCGCTCGTGGCTTCCGCTCGTCGAGTGCCCCTGTGGTTGGGTCATCTCGGTGACGTGGATCAGCGCCGGCTTGTGCTCCCTTCGGACCTTGTCGACCGCGGTCGCGTATGTCTCCACGAGCGCGGGATAGTCCCACCCACGTGCCACGTAGATGTCGACGCCCGGGCGATCGTCCGGCGTGAAACCGCGCAGCGCGTCGGAGATCGACGCCTTCGTCGTCTCTTGTGTGATCGGCACCGAGATCCCGTAACCGTCGTCCCAGACCGACATCGCCAGCGGCACCTGCAGAACGCCGGCGGCGTTGATCGCCTCCCAGAAGAGACCCTCGCTTGTTGCGGCGTCGCCGATCGTGCCGAAGGCCACCTCGTTGCCGTTGACCGAAAAGCCCTCCGCAACGTCTTTCAGCTGAGAGTTCTCGCGGTACAGCTTCGACGCGTAAGCCAGGCCGACCAGGCGCGCCACCCAGCCTGCAACATTCGACACGTCGGCGCTGCTGTTGGCGGCGTCCGTCGTGCGCAGGAAAGCACCCGCGTCGTCGAGGAAGCGCGTCGCGAAGTGGTTGCCCATCTGGCGGCCGCCGGATGCCGGCTCTGCCTCGACGTTGGCGTTGCCATACAGCTGGGCGAAGAACTCGCGGACGTTCGACATCCCCGTCGCCCACATGAAGGTCTGGTCGCGGTAGTAGCCCGCCCGCCAGTCGCCGGGCCGGAAGGCCTTGGCCATTGCGATCTGGGCCACCTCTTTGCCGTCGCCGAAGATGCCGAAGGTCGCGTTGCCACGCAGGACTTCGGCGCGGCCGATGACGCTCGCCCGGCGGCTGCTGTACGCGAGCCTGTAGTCCGCGATGATGGCTTCGGCGGTCAGATTGATCTTGGAGTTGCGAAGCGCTTTCGCCATGCGGCGAAATCTACGTTATCAACTGATCGCCCCCGGCGGCTAGGCGGAGTTGACCTTTTCCTGCTCCTGCTCCCGCCTCAGCAGCCCTGGCCGGCTGGCCTGCAGCGCCTCTTTCATGTGCACGTATGCCTTGGCCAGCTCGCCACGGCGCTCCAGGATCTCGGCGTAGATGCCGTGGCACTGCATCAGCCGCTCCCGCATGCCAAGGGCCTCGAAGCTGCGGATCGCGTCCTCGAACGCCAGGTCGACGGCCGCGTTGTCGCCGCGGTGGTCGGCGATGCGGCCCAGCCACACGTGCGCCTCCGCGATGCTGGCGCCCTCCTCCAACCTCTCGGCGAGGGAAAGTGCTTCGCGGGCGAGCTCGTCGGCCTTGTCGACCTCGCCCTCGCGCATCGACAGCTCGCACAGGCTCAGGAGCACCTGGCTGCGGCCGGGCTCGAGGTCGGCCTCATCACAGAGGTCGAGCGACCGTTCGAGATGGCGGCGGGCCCCGTCCAGCTCTCCACGAGCCATCAGCACGAGCGCCAGGTTGCTCTCCGACCGGGCGAGGGCGACCCGGTCACGCAGAATCTCCAGCACCGCGACCGAACGCATCGCGTAGCGGGTCGCGGTCTCCGACTCGCCGACCTGGTGATAGGCGGCGCCAAGCCCGCCGTACATCCGGGCCACGCCCCGCAGGTCGAAGACCGAGCCGCCGACTTCGATCGCCTCTTCATAAGCGGCGATCGCCTGGTCCCAGTCGCGGTTCGCCACGTGCGCGCTCGCGAGGATACCCAGCAGGCGCGCCTCGGTCGGCGCGGGCACGGTCTTCAGCTCCCGGCAGACGCGGAGCGCCGTCTCGGCCAGCGCAACTGCCTCCTTCGACTGCATCATGTTGGCGAGCGAGGCCTGGGCGCCGATGCACTCGGCGAGCATGACTCGGTCGCTGACGGCCTCGAAGTGCGTACGCGCCTCGGCCAGCAGCGTCGCCGCCGGATCCGGTTGCGATGCGCCCAGGTAAGCCTGCGCGAGGAAGTAGCGGATGCGCCCCAGGCGAAAAGCCGAGGAGCCCCTGTCCACCAGGGACCGGCCCAGCGCGATCGCCTCGTGGTAGCGGCCGTCGGCGACCATCGCCTCGAGCGCGATCAGGTTGGCCTGCGTCTCGTCGGTCGCCCCGGCCGGCTCGGCCAGGAAAAACTCGACCGGCTTGCCCGTTCGCTTCGCGATGTGCTCCAGAGTCGGCAACGACGGGCGGGTGCGGCCGGTCTCGATGAGGTAGATCGCCGGCGCGGTGACGTGGCCCTTGCCCAGCTGGGCGAGGCTCAGACCAGCCTCGAGCCTGGCTTGTTTGACTGACCCAGGCCTGAGATTGACGCCTGGGAGTCGTCGCCGTCGGGGTCGCGCATCAGCCGCAACTAGTGCGTCAGTGCGACCGCTCGTCACGGTCCGTCACTTTATAGCAAACCTTCAGCCGTGTCTGGAACGACGGCTGAAACGCCTGTTTCAACGCGGTTGATCGAGTTATCGCAGACACATACTTAACGTTGTTAAGTTAAACTTGCGTCGCAGGCCGCGGTCAGAGTGCTTCCCGCCGCGGCTTGCTCTCCTCCCCTCTCCCTGTCCCTCAACCCCTTCAGGGAGGGGGGATTTCCCTTTCTAGCCCGCCGGGTAGGTGCCGAAGAGCTTGATTTCGGCGCTGGCCTCTTCCAGGTCGCTGAGCGCAGCCTCTGCCGCCTCCACCGAGCCGCTGTCTCCGTTGATTGCAAAGTCCAGGTAGAAGCGGTACTCGAACGGCCTGCCCATCATCGGCCGGCTGTCAAGTCGGGTCAGATTCACCCCTCGATGAGCAAAACATCCCAGGGCGTGGGCCAGACTGCCCGGACGATGCGCGGTAACGAAGGCAATCGACGATTTCCAGCCCCTGTTGCCGTCTCGCGGCCGCGCCGGCGTGCCCTTCTGGACCACAACAAAGCGGGTCCGGTTTTCGCTGTCGTCCTGAATCGACTCGGCGAGCACGTAGAGCCCGTACCGTGCGGCGGCAGCCTTACTGGCGATCGCGGCCGTGCCCGGCTGGCGCTGCTCGGCCACGACCCGCGCCGCCCCTGCGGTGTCGTGGTACGCCACAGGCCGGATCTGCCGCGCGTGCAGGTAGCGATCGCATTGCGCCAGCGCCTGCGGATGAGACAGCGCACGCTCCACCGGTCCGGGCCAGCCGAGCAAGTAATGCCGGACTGGATGGATGTGCTCACGCACGACGCGGAGCCCCGGCAGCTCCCAGAGCAGGTCCGATACTTCCTGCACGACGCCCGCGCTCGAGTTCTCGACCGGCAGCACCGCGGCGTCGACGGCACCCATCTCGAGGGCGCCGAACGTCAGCCGGAAGGTCGGAAAGCCGACCGCCTGCGCGTCTGGAAAGACCGCCGAGACCGCCTCGTCTGAATAGGCGCCTGGCTCTCCCTGGTACGCGACCTTCACGCCAAAAAAACTCAGCCGAAAATGAGATGCCGAAGGGTGTCCGCGACGTGGTTGTGGTCGGTCAGACCGTTGGCCTCGGGCGGCGAAGTCCGATCGAGGCCAGCGCGGTCAGTGACCGGCGGATGGCCGTTGCCCTCGTGACCGTTGCTCTCCGACATGGCCGCGATCTTGCGCAGGTCCTCGTCGGTGACTTCCTTCTTCGTATCCGCCAGTTGGAGGAAGCGCTGCCACGCCACATCATCCTTGCCCTCCGCGAGCGTGATGCCCAGGCGGCTGAGGCGGTGGTGAAACGCGTGCCGGCCCGAGCGGGCAGTGAGCACGATGCGTGAGTCGGAGAGGCCTACGTCCTCCGGCTTCATGATCTCGTAGTTCAAGCGGTCCTTCAGGACGCCGTCCTGATGGATGCCCGACGCGTGCGCGAATGCGTTGGCGCCGACGACGGCTTTGTTAGGCTGCACTGGCGTTCCGGTCAGCTCGGAGACGAGGCGCGAGGTGCGCGTGATCTCGGTCGTCTCGACCCCACACTCCAGGCCGAGCTTGCCCTGGCGCACCTTGAGCAGCATCACGATCTCTTCGAGCGACGTGTTGCCGGCGCGCTCGCCGATGCCGTTGATCGTGCATTCGACGCGGCGCGCCCCCGCCGAGATCGCGGCCAGCGTGTTGGCGACGGCCAGGCCGAGATCGTTGTGGCAGTGGACTGAGAACAGCGCCCGCTCACTGCCGCGCGCCTCGGTGATGACGCGTCGTATGAGCTCGCCGAACTCGTGGGGCAGGCAGTAGCCGGTGGTGTCGGGGATGTTGATGACGTTGGCGCCCGCCGCGATCATCGTTTCGACGGTCTCGATGAGATAGTCCGGGTCGGCGCGACCCGCGTCCTCCGGCGAGTACTCCACGTTCTCGCACAGCGTCCGCGCGTACGCGACCATCTCCGCGCCCTGCTTCAAAACCTCGGCCCGTGACTTGCCGAGCTTGCGATTGATGTGCACGTCCGAGACCGACAGCACGATGTGGATCTGCGGGTTCTCGGCTTCCTTGATGGCGCCCCATACCGCGTCGATGTCGTCGCGCACGGCGCGGGCCAGCGCAGTCACCATGGTGCCGCGGATCTCGCGCGCGATGCGCCGGCACGCTTCGAAATCGCCGGGTGACGAGATCGGGAAGCCTGCCTCGATCACGTCCACGCCAAGCTTTTCGAGCTGGCGCGCGATCCGGAGCTTGGAGTTGGCATCGAGGTGGAAACCTGGCGACTGTTCGCCGTCACGCAGCGTCGTGTCGAAGATGAATACCCGGTCCGGACTCGTGTCTTTCATTTCTCTACAGGCTCCAACCACGTCATCATCGAGCGCAGCTCGCGCCCGACCTGCTCGATCTGGTGTTCCGAGTCTCTTTGCCGCATGGCCATGAACTGCTCCCGTCCGTTCAAGTTCTCGTCGAGCCACCGCTCGGCAAACGAACCGTCCTGGATCTCACGCAGCACCTGCCGCATCTGCTCGCGCACGTGGCTGTCGATCACGCGCGGGCCGGAAACGTAGTCGCCGTACTCGGCGGTATCGGAGACCGAGTAGCGCATGAACCCCAGGCCGCCGCGATACATCAGGTCGACGATGAGCTTTAGCTCATGCAGCACCTCGAAGTACGCAAGCTCGGGCTGATACCCGGCCTCGACCAGCGTTTCGAAGCCGGTCTTGACGAGCGACGCAACGCCGCCGCACAGGACCGCCTGCTCGCCAAAGAGGTCGGTCTCGGTCTCTTCTTTGAATGTCGTCTCGAGGACGCCGGCCCGACCCGCGCCCAGCGCTCGCGCGTACGCGAGCGCGCGTGGCCACGCCTTGCCGGTCGCGTCCTGGTGCACCGCGATCAAGGCGGGCACGCCCTGCCCGGCGACGTACGTGCTGCGCAGAAGGTGGCCCGG
>DATEGC010000019.1:0-7085 GCA_035280285.1 Candidatus Dormiibacterota bacterium
CATCTCGACTTCGTTGCCGCTCAATTGAATCGCCGCCCACGAGAGACACTCGGCTGGTTGCGTCCCGCTCAAGCTCTCGGCCGATTACTCTCAGCGACGTCAGAGTCCGCCGATGTTGCGACGACCGAATGAATCCGCCGCGCTCAAACGGCTGTTTTTGGCACACTCTTTCATGTGACTCTAAGCCGCAGGCTGGCTGGCGCCCTCGTCGTCTTGCTTCTGGCGGCGACCGCGTGCGACACCGGGATCACGGTGGGCCCGAAGCTTGCGAAGGACCAGGTGTTGCGCCTGATGATCGAAGACCAGCCATCGACGCTAGATCCCGGCCAGACCGACCCCACCCACCTGTACGAGACGGCGGTGCTGCGAGCGATCTCCGAACCCCTTATGAAACCGGCGCCCGATCTGAATGGCGTCGTGCCGGGAGCGGCGCAGAGCTACGAGGTCAACAGCAATGGAACGGCGTACGTATTTCACCTCCGTGGGAACGCGAAGTACTCCGACGGCACTCCCGTGAAGGCGCAGGACTTCGTTTATGCGTGGCAGCGCCTGATCGACCCGCGCCTCGCCGCGCCGAACGAGGCGCTGTTTGCGGACGCCATCCTGAACGGCCAGCGTGTCTCTTTGATGGACCCGCAGCGGGACGCAAAGTCGCTCGACGCGGCGCTCACGACGCTGGGCCTGAGGGCGGTCGACGACATCACGTTCCAGGTCCAGCTAGCGCAGCCTAACCCCGCCTTTCTGTGGCTCGCCGCGATGCCTGCGGGCGCGCCCGTCCGCAAAGACGTCGTGGCCACGAGCGGCGACAAGTGGGCGTCGGACCCGCTCACGTTGGTGACGAACGGGCCCTTCAAGGTCACCGAGCTGGTCAAGAACGACCACATCCGGGTGGAGCGAAATCCGTACTACTGGGGGGGCAAGCCGACGCTGCGCCTGATCGATTTCGTGATCGTTAACGATGGCGCGGTCGCCCTGACCAAGTACAGGAACGGCGAGCTGGACGAGATCACCGTCCAGCCTGCGCAAGCGGCGTCGGTTGCGGGGGACGCATCTCTGAGCCGCCAGCTGGTCAAGACGCCGAACCTCACCGTGTTCTGGATCGTCTTCCGCGTCAACTCGCCGCCTCTGGACAACCCGAAGGTGCGGCTGGCAATCACGGAGGCGATAGACCGCAGTGCGTTCGTGACCCAGGTCTTCGCGGGCCAAGGCGCGCCACTGGAAACGTTCATCCCCAAGGGCATGCACGGTTACACGCCCAACCTTGCGGCCCAGAAGTTCGACGTCGCCCAGGCGCGCGCGGCGCTGGCGGCCTCGGGCTTGAAGCCAAACCAGGTGTCGCTCACGTACGCGTACGACCAGTCGTCGGATTTCGCCAAGGTGACGGCAAAGTTCGTGCACGACCAGCTGAAGGCGAACCTCGGCATCGAGCTGAACCTGCAGGCGCTGGACGCGAACACGCTGGCGTCCCGCCTCGAGAACGGGGAATTCCAGATCACCGGGCCGAGGGGGTGGACCGCCGACTATCCCGACCCGGCGGACTGGTACGACATCTTTCTTACGACCAGCTCCAACAACCTCTCCTTCTGGCAGAACCAGCAGTACGACAATTTCGTCCGCGTCGCGCGCACCGACACCAACCCGGCGCGGCGCGACCAGGAATACCTGCAGGCACAGTCGATGCTCGCGGGGGATGCGCCGGTCGCATTCCTGGCCCAGACGGTGAGCTGGTACATCGTCCAGACATATGTCAGGGGTGTCATAGTGTCGCCTGTGGACGAATGGCCGGGGGCGCTGACGCCCGCTCAGCTGTCCATTGCACCCCACTGAAGGGATCTCACCCAAACAACCGTTCGCACCCTTAGTGCCTGAACAACTTGACACTTGTGAGTCGCCCACAACAGAATTCGATCTGGCCCAAGAGGGGCTGTGAGTAAGACCTGCTGCCGGCGCACTCTCGCCCCGGCGCTGCCGGGAAGAAGGCTGCAGGAAAAGTCTGAGAGGTAAGACGCGTATGCATTTAGGTGTGAGCATCCGAGCGCTTGCGCTCGCGACCGTCTTCGTGGTAGCTGCGTGCGGCGGCAACCAGGGTGGAACGGGAGCGAACCCGGCGTCTCCGGACAAGCAAATCCTGCGGGTGAACGTCGACACCGAGCCCGGGACGCTCGACATCGTTCAACAGCAGTGGGTGTACGAGGCGGACGTAGGGCGCAACATCTACGAGGCGCTCACTCGGCCGAAATCCGATCTATCTGACGTCGAGCCCGCCGCGGCCAAGAGCTGGAGTGTGTCCTCAGACGGTCTGACGTGGACGTTCAAGCTCCGCACCGACGAGAAGTTCAGCGACGGCACCGCCGTCACCGCGAGCGACTTCGTCTTCGCGTACAAGCGCATATTCGACCCGACGGTAGCCGCGACCTATGAGTCGTACTTCGAGATCATCGCCGGCGGCAGCCAGTACTCGAGCGTTGACCCGAAGAACGCGACCGCGGTCAAGGCGTTCCTCGACGGCCTCGGCCTTTCGGCGCCTGACGCGCAGACCTTTCAAATCAAGCTGTCCAACCCGGCTCCGTGGTTCAAATGGGTCACCAGCCTGTGGCTGGCGTCACCGATCAAGAAGGCTGACGTCGACGCGGCCGGCTCTGCGAACTACGGCGCGGTCACCGCAGACGCGGTTTCCAAGATCCACGGCAACGGAGCCTTCGTGATCTCCGAGGTCGTGCCCAAGGACCACATCACTCTGGTCCCGAGCAAGAACTACCGGACGCAGCCCAAGCTCCAGAAGGTCATCTTCTACTACATCACCGACGGGAACGTGGAGTACGCCAAGTTCCAGAACGGCGAGCTCGACATCACACGCGGCGTGCCGTCGCCCGACGTGCCGACGGTGCTCGCCGACCCCAAGCTCAGCAAGGAGGTCCTACGCGGACCGACGCTTCTCAACTGGTGGATCGACTACAACACCACCAGGGCGCCCCTGAACAACGCCGACCTGCGCCTGGCTCTGTCCAAGTCGATCGACCGCGACTCGTACATCAAGAACGTGCGCAAGGGTATCGGCATCCCGGCCACCTACTTCATCCCGAACGGTGAGCGCGGATACGCGCAATCCGACATCCAGAAGTACGACTGCAGCGCGGCCAAGCAGCTCCTCGCCAAGGCCAAAGCGGCCGGCGTCACCGACGCCCAGCTGAACGGCCTCCACTACGAGTACTCGGCCAGCTCGGCCCGCAAGTCGACGGCCGAGTTCCTGCAGCAGCAGTGGCAGCAGTGTCTCGGCGTCAACGTTACGGTCGACGCAGTCGAGAGCAAGACCCACTCTCGGCACTTCCGCACCCTCGACTACTGGATCGGCGGAGTGTCGGGCTGGAACGCGGACTACCCCGACCCGCAAGACTGGTTTGACATTTTCCTCACCGGTAGCGGCAACCAGTTCAGCGGCTGGACCAACAAGGACTACGACGGTCTGGTCAATAAGGGCGACAACTCCCCCAACCAGGCCGACCGCGACAAGGCCTACGGCGACGCACAGAAGCTACTCGAGACGCAGGCTCCAGTGATGTTCTTCTACCAGGAGCAGAAGTTCCTGCTGATCAACTCCAAGGTCAAAGGCTGGAACTACTCGGCCCTTGACGACGACTGGATCGGCGACGTTGGAACGGCTCTGACGATGTACATTTCCACCTAAGGAAGTGACTTGGCAGTAACAGCGGGCGCCCCTCGTCGCAGGGGCGCCCTGCCGTTCTTGTCGTTCATCCCGCAGGGGCGAGGAACGACCCTCGGGATCTACATCATCAAGCGTCTCCTGTGGATGATCCCCGTCCTCTTCTTCGTCATCGTCATCACGTTCTTCCTCATGCACCAGGCACCGGGCGGACCCTGGGACCGTGAGGGGAGGCAGCTGTCGCCGGCCGTGATCCAGAACCTGAACATCAAGTACGGGCTGGACAAACCCGAATGGCAGCAATTCCTGACCTACATCTCGGGCGTGATCCGCTTCGATTTCGGGGATTCCCTTCGCTCGCCTGGCCAGCACGTTTCCGATTTGCTCCTTGAAAGCTGGCCGTATACGTTCACGCTCGGCGCGCTGACCTTCATCCTCCTCGTGCCAATCGGGATCGGATTGGGGGTCATCGCCGCGCTGCGCCAGAACTCGCTGGTCGACTACACCGCGCTCGGCCTCGCCACCGCCGCCGCGTCGACGCCGAACTTCGTGGTCGGAATCTTCCTCATCATCCTGCTCGCGGTCGGCTTGAACCGAGTGACCGGCGGAACGTTCTACCTCGCGACCGGCGGGATGCCGCAGCCATTCAACCCATTCCAGCCGGAGCTGATCATGCCCGTCATAACGCTGGGTGCCCTGCCGACGGCCTATATCGCCCGGCTGACACGATCGAGCACACTGGACACGCTGCGCCAGGACTTCGTACGTACAGCCTGGGCCAAGGGTCTGCGCGCGCGTCTGGTTGTCATGCGTCACGTGCTGAAGAACTCGTTGATCCCGGTCGTGACCGCTCTCGGCCCGACGTTCGCCTTCCTGATCACGGGCTCTTTCATCGTCGAGACGCTGTTCTCGATCCCTGGCATCGGCCGCACCTTTGTGAACTCCATCGCCGGCCGTGACTACCCCTTGATCCTCGGCACCACGATCCTCTACGCCGTGCTGATCGCGGTGATCAACTTGATCGTCGACGTGCTGTATGTGTTCATAGACCCGCGTGTCAGGCTGACCGACTGATGGCGACAGCCATTGGAGTCGCGCAGCAGGTCGATTGGGACGTAGCTGAGCAGATCGGCCTCTGGCAAGACGCCTGGATGCGGTTCCGGCGCAACCGCCTGGCGGTCGCCGGGCTCGTGTTCATCATCCTGATGATCGTTCTCGCCATCGGGGCCAGACTTCCGACCACCCCGGGTGGCCTGTGGAGAATCCTGCACCTGACCGGCGACCCGTTTCAGCAGGATGTCACGAATACTTTTGCCGGTCCGTCGCTGCAGCATCTATTGGGGACCGACGTCCTCGGGCGCGACCTTCTGTCCCGGATCTTCTACGGGGCGTCGATCTCGTTGTCGATCGGGATCATCGTCCAGTTCCTGATCCTGGTCATCGGCGGCAGCATCGGCATGGCGGCGGGCTACTTCGGCGGCTGGATCGACAACCTGCTGATGCGGTTCACGGACATCATGTACGCGTTTCCGGACCTGCTCCTGGTCCTGGTTTTCGTCGCCGCGTTCGGCCCCAGCTTCTGGAGCATCTTCATCGCCCTGGGTCTGGTGTACTGGGTGGGTCTGGCCCGCCTCGTCCGCGGCCAGGTGCTGTCGATCAAGGAAAAGGAGTTCATCGAGGCGGCCCGGATGACCGGGACCGCCCCCCTGAAGCTGATCATCAAGCACCTGCTCCCGAACTCGCTCGGCCCGGTGATCGTGACCCTGACGTTCGGCATCCCGGCCGCGATCTTCACCGAGGCCGCGCTCAGCTTCCTCGGCATCGGCATCCGCCCGCCGGAGCCGAGCTGGGGCGTGATGATCGAGGACGGCTACGCCGGCATCTTCGCGGATCCGCAACTGGTCATCTTCCCCGGCATTGCGGTGGCGCTCACGATGCTGTCGTTCACCTTCGTCGGCGACGGCCTGCGGGACGCGCTCGATCCGCGGATGCGCCGGTAGCCTCCCCAGAGCTCAGGAGCCAGTTGGCGCAAACCCTGCTGCAGGTCGAGGACCTGCACACCCAGTTCTTCACGTCTCGGGGTGTGGTGCGCGCTGTGGACGGTGTGACGTTGCACGTCGACGCGGGGGAGACGCTCGGCGTCGTCGGCGAGTCCGGTTGCGGCAAGACCATCACCGCGCTTTCGGTGTTGAGGCTCGTTCCCGAACCCGGCCGGATCACCTCGGGCAGGATCATGTTTCGCGATCGGGACGTCACCAAGATGGACGACGAGGAGATTCGCGATTTCCGCGGCAACGACGTCGCCATGATCTTCCAGGACCCGATGACCTCGCTGAACCCGGTCACCAAAGTCGGGTTTCAGATCGAGGAGGCCATGACGGCGCACAACCGGTTCTCAGCGAGCCTGGCCAAGTCGCGAGTCGTCGAGCTGCTGAAACGGGTGCGGGTGCCGGCCGCCGAAACACGAGTCAAGGACTACCCCCACCAGTTCTCTGGGGGCATGCGACAGCGAGCGATGATCGCGATGGGCCTGGCGAACGAGCCGTCCTTGCTCATTGCGGACGAGCCGACCACGGCGCTGGATGTCACCGTGCAGGCGCAGATCATCCAGCTGATGAAGCAGCTGAACCGCGAGCTTGGCACCGCGATGATGCTGATCACCCACAACATGGCGCTGGTCGCGTCGCTGTGCCAGCGCGTGGTGGTGATGTACGCGGGCCGGGTTGTCGAGGAGGGGCCGGTCGAGCAGATATTCAAGAGTCCACAGCATCCGTATACGTGGTCACTGCTGCGCTCGGTGCCACGCGTGGACGAGGCGCGCAAAGACCGTCTGGTGTCGATCAAGGGCCTGCCCCCCGACCTCATCAACCCGCCGCCGGGATGCAAGTTCCACCCCCGATGTCCCTTTGTCATCGACCGCTGCAAGACCGAGGAGCCCTCGCTCGGGGAGGTTGCGCTCAACCAGGTCGCGCGCTGTTGGGTGCTGATGCGCAACGTGCAGCAGGCGGACGTGGAAGCCGCCAAGGCCAGCGCCCTTTCGGTCGAGGCGGCACAGAAGCTGAAGGCTGAAGAGCCAGAGGTCGGCAGTCTTGCAGGCAGCTGAGCGGGTGCCGGCGGTGGCTTCCGTCACCAGGTCAGACCCTATTCTGTTGCGGGTCGAAAGCGCCTATAAGCACTTCCCACTAGCCGGGTTTGGCGGCGGAGCAGTGCGCGCGGTGGACGGCGTGGACCTGGAGATCCGGCGCGGCGAAACGGTCGGGCTAGTCGGCGAGTCCGGGTGCGGAAAATCTACGCTGGCCCGGCTGATCACCGCTCTTTTGCCCGTGACGGCCGGGAAGATTGTTTTCGACGGGCAGGACATCACCAAGCTGCGCGGCCGGCGACTGCGCCGGATCCGCTTCAACATGCAGATGATCTTCCAGGA
>DATEGC010000020.1:0-5771 GCA_035280285.1 Candidatus Dormiibacterota bacterium
CGTGTACCCGTTCGTGGCCACGATGACGACGCCGGCGTCACACGTCACATCGCCGGCGGTGACCGTGACGCCGATGCGGCGCGACTCCAGGGCCGTCACATTGATGCCTTCGCGGATCGCTCCGGGCTTCGCCTGGCGCGCCAGCGCGGCCACCAAAGCGGCCGGATCGACCTCGCCATCTCGTGGATTGATGAGCCGGGTCCCGTCCCATCGAGCCGCGAATCCGTCCTCCCGCAGCAGCTGCTCGGATTCGATCAGCAGCGCACGCTCGCTGTCACTCGCCGGGAGGATCGCGCCGCCCAGCCTCCGGTGGCCGACCTCCTGGCCGCGGGCAGCCTCGATCATCCGGTCGTGATTCTCGCTCGTGATCCCCCAAACCTCGCGGGCCTTGTCGCGGCCATAGGTTCGCACCGCTTCGGCGTAGCTCGACGCGACACCGGCTAGGAGAAAGCCTGCGTTCCGCCCACTCGCGCCCGCCGCGAGGTGATCGCGCTCCACCAGCACCGCATCGATGCGCCGCGCGGCGAGGTGCCACAGCACGCTGACCCCGGCGATGCCGCCGCCGATGACCAGCACGTCTGCCTTGTCAGGTAGGCGGCCCGGGTATTTTTCAGGCGGCGGCGCCCAGAACGGCGTGCTCACGAGTCCCAATAAAATCAGATGGCACGTGGAGAGCTACGACGTCTTGATAGTCGGCGGAGGGCTCGCCGGCATCAGGGCAGCGATAGCCGCTGTCGAGGCCAATCCGCGAGTCAAGGTCGGAATGGTCTCGAAGGTCTACCCGATGCGCAGCCACACCGTCTCCGCCGAAGGTGGCGCCGCGGCCGCGCTTCGGCCCGAGGACTCGTACGAGAACCACGCCTTCGACACGGTCAAAGGCTCCGACTACCTCGCCGACCAGGACGTGGTCGAGGCGTTCGTGCGCGAGGCGCCGATCGAGATCATTCAGATGGAGCACTGGGGCTGCCCGTGGAGCCGCGACCCGGATGGCAAGATCTCGGCGCGTCCGTTCGGCGGTATGACGACATGGCGCACGTGCTTTGCCGCGGACAAGACTGGATTTCACATGCTGCACAGCGTTTTCCAGACCTCGCTCAAGTACCCGCAGATCACTCGCCACGACGAAGCATTCGTCACCAAGCTTCTCGTCGAGGACAGCCGTTGCGTGGGGGTGGTCGCGCTCGACATGAAGAGCGGACGCTTCGACGCCCTGACGGCCAAGTCCGTCATCCTGGCAACCGGTGGGCTCGGCCGCGTCTACGCGTTCACCACCAACGGCAATATCTGCACCGGCGACGGCATGGCGCTCGCCTATCGCGCGGGAGTTGGTCTGAAGGACATGGAGATGGTCCAGTTCCACCCGACCGGCCTGCCGTTTACCGGCATCCTCATCACTGAGGCGGTGAGGGGAGAGGGAGGCTACCTGCTCAACAACCAGGGGGAGCGGTTCCTGAAGCGCTACGTGCCGAACAAGATGGAGCTCGGCCCGCGCGACATCATCTCGCGCGCGATGATCACCGAGTTCGAGGAGGGTCGCGGATTCGAGGGACCACACGGCAAATACCTTCACCTCGACGTGCGGCATCTGGGCGAGAGGGTGATTGACCGCAAGCTGCCCTTCATGCGCGAGCTCGGGCGCGAGTTCGTCGGCATCGACATCGTCAAGGAGCCAATTCCGGTGCGCCCGGTCCAGCACTACATGATGGGCGGCGTCGACGCCGACATCTCGGGCGCGACGCCGATTGCCGGCCTGTACGCAGCCGGCGAGTGCGCCAACGTCGGCCTCAATGGCGCCAATCGTCTTGGCTCCAACTCGCTGTCCGAGTGCCTGGTGTTCGGCGCCGCCGCCGGCCGCGCCGCGGCCGAGTACGCGAGCTCGGCCAGACCGGCGACCGCCAACCCCGTCGACGCGCTCCTCTGGGACGAGGCGCGTCGAGTCGAAGTCGACTACCTCGAGAAGAAAGGAGGCACCGAGCGCATCGGCGGGATCCGCGAGGAAATGCAGCACGCCATGGATGCCGGCGCCGGAGTCTTTCGAACCAAGGAAGGCCTGGAGAAGCTGATCCAGCAGCTCGGCGGCCTGCGCGAGCGCTTCGGCCGCATCAAGATCGAGGACTCGAGCCGCACCTTCAACACCGAGCTGACCTCCGCCATCGAACTGGACTTCATGCTCGAGATGTCCCAAACCATCGCGGTGTCGGCCCTGGCCCGCGAGGAATCACGCGGCGCCCACGCGCGCCGCGATTTCCCCGAGCGCAACGACGAGAAGTTCCTGAAGCACACGCTCGCGTTTCGCCGTGAGGGCGCGCGCCCGCGGCTCGAGTACCACGACGTCCATCTCGGCAATTTCAAGCCGCAGGCTCGGAGCTACTGACATGGCCGACAAGCGCATCATCATCCACGCTGTTCGCTACGACCCCGAAAAGGACGAGAAGCCCCGCACACAGACCTACGACATCCCGTTCTACGACGACAGCATGGTCGTGCTGGACGCTCTCAACCACATCAAGTCCGAGGTCGACGGCAGCCTGAGCTATAGGTGGTCTTGCCGCATGGGGATCTGCGGCAGCTGCGGGATGATGGTCAACGGAACCCCGAAGCTGACGTGCAACGCGTTCGTGCGCGACTACTGGCCGCGGTCGATCCATGTCGGCCCGCTCAACAATTTCCCACTCGTCCGCGATCTCGTCATCGACATGGAGGACTTCATGCACAAGCTGAAGTCCATCAAGCCGTGGATCATCCGCAAGCAGGAGATTCCGCTTGGCGCCGGAGAGCACCGCCAGACCAACGAGCAGATCGATGAGTTCCGGCAGTTCAGCGAGTGCATCAACTGCATGCTGTGCTACGCGGCATGCCCCGTCTACGGGCTGAACAACGAGTTCCTCGGCCCGGCGGCTACGGCGCTCGCAAGGCGCTACAACCTCGATTCGCGCGACCAGGGCTTGAAGGAGCGGCTGCCGATCGTTGCTGACCCCGAGGGCGTGTGGGAGTGTAGCTTCGTCGGCGAGTGCTCGGTGGTCTGCCCAAAGGGTGTCGACCCGGCCAAGGCGATCCAGCAGACCAAGCTCGACACGACCATGCGCTTCGTCCTTCCATACGGAAACCGCGATTGACGACAGAAGCACACGCCGCCCCGCTCGAATACGGCTGGCGGATGCCGGTTACGTGGTGGACGCGCAACCGCCATTACCTCCTCTATGTGGTGCGCGAGTTCACCGCGCTGCCGCTCGCCCTGTGGCTGCTGTGGCTACTGTTTGACATCCGCGCGGCTCGCATCACGCAGCCGACCACATTCGCGATCTTCAGCATCGTTTGCCTCCCGTTTGCGCTGTTTCACAGCTACACGTTTCTCAGCCTCGCCGGCGCGATCCTTCATTTCAAGGTGTTCGACCGGCCGATCTCATCGCGCCTCATCGTGCTTTCTCAGTTCGGCTCCTGGGCGGTCGCATCGATCATCATCGCCGTGCTTCTCGTGTGGTTGGCCCGATGAAGCGAACGTCCTTCCTCCATCTCGGATACTGGTTCCTGTTCGCGCAGGGTGGCGTGCTCGCGGCGATCCTGCTGCCGGTGCACATCGTCTTCCAGGGCATCCTAGGCCCGCTCGGGTACGTCAAGGTCGCCACGCCGGGCGATCTCAGCCTGCTGAGCAATCCGATCGTCAAGCTCTATCTGCTGGTCCTGATCGCGGCGCCCTTCTATCACTTCGCGCATCGCCTGCGCTACCTGCTGGTCGATGTGGGTGTTCACGCCGCCAGGAGCGTGCCGGCGCAGGCGATCTTCTACGGTGGGGCCGTAGTGATCACGCTCGTCACGATCTGGATCCTTCTCACGACCGCACCGATCTCCTTCGGTTAGTCGATGTACACCGTCGAAGCGGTCCCGGCGGGCGAGCTGGGCAACGCCAGCTTTGTCGTCGCGGACACCGACCGTGGCGTGGGCCTTGTCGTCGACCCGCTGCGCGACATCGAGCGCTACCTGACACTCGCCTCCAGCCTCAACATCAAGCTCACATACGCGCTCGACACTCACCTGCACAACGATTTCGTCTCAGGCCGACGCGAGCTTCACGCCGAGGTTGGCGCGAACATCGACGAGCTCGCGCCGGGCGGCGAGCTAGCGCTGGGCGACGTCACCCTGCGCGCCATCCATACGCCGGGCCATACGCCAGACCACAAGGCCTACGTGCTCAGTGAGGGCGGGCGCGCACGGGCCCTGTTCTCCGGCGGCGCGGTGATGCTGGGCGCGATCGCGCGCACGGACCTCTTCGGGCCTCACCTGGCCGTGCACCTCGCGCTTGAGGCGCTGAGCACGCTGCAGGTTCGGCTGCGTGGGCTGCCCGACGACCTCCGGGTCTTCCCCACGCACGGGAGCGGATCGTTCTGCGGCACCGGCGGCCGCAGCGGCCACGAGACGACGCTCGGGCACGAGCGCGAGACAAACCAGTTCTTCCAGCTCACCGACGTCATGCCGTTCCTGGCGCTGGCGTTGAATCAGCCTCGCTACCCGACCTACTACCGCGACATGGGAGCCATCAACAGGGGAGGGGCGCCCCTCATCGGCCACTCCGCGCCTCCGCTGACGAGACTCAAAGCTGACGAGGTGGCGCAGATCATGGACGCCGGCGCGGCGGTGGTCGACGTGCGGGACGGGCGCGATTACGATCGTGGCCACATCCCGGGCGGCTACTCGATCGGCATCGGCGGTCCGGTGAGCGCGTGGGTGGGATGGTTGATCGCGCGTGGACGGCCGATCGTGCTGGTGGGCGGCTCAGAGCGCGAGGTGAGCAAAGCCCAGCGGCAACTCCTGCGCATAGGGTTCGACACCATCGCCGGCGTTCTCGACGGTGGCGTCGATGCCTGGCGCTCGAGCGGCCGCGAGGTCTCGACCTTCGAGGCGGTCGACGTCGAGGACATGGCGCAGTGGGTACTGAGCGCGGAGCCGATGACTGTGGTCGATGTGCGGGACGAGCACGAATGGGTCTCGGGTCATGTGCCGGGCGCCATTCACATGTATGTCCCGGACGTGCCGCACCACGCCGACGAGATTCCGCGACATGCGCCCGTCGCCGTGCACTGCGCGTCCGGTTATCGCGCCGGTATTGCCGCCAGCCTGCTCGAGCAGGCGGGCCTGAGCCGGATCATCCACGTCAACGGCGAGTACTCGGACTGGGACCGACTCCACTTGGCGGAGAGTAGGGTCTAGAGTTTCCCTGAGAAGAGCCGGCTCGTTCTGGGGATGGAGGACGTTCCGATGCTGGGGATTCGCCGCCTGATCGTCGCGTGTCTCGGGGTCGTGGTCGTGATGGGAGTTTCTGCGGTCCCCGCGTCGGCCGCAACCACAACTCACACCGGCGCCTTCACAGACGGGGCCACGTACCTGATCGAGGTCCCCTCTCCGTGGAACGGGACGCTCCTCCTGTACAGTCACGGCTACGTTAGGCCCGGCTCACCTAACCCGGCATTCGACGTAGGTGATCCGGGGACACGCGCATTCCTGCTGAGCCAGGGGTTTGCGCTCGCGGGATCGTCCTATGCAACCACCGGTTGGGCGCTAAAAGATGCGTTCATCGACCAGATCGCGACCCTCGACACCTTCGCGGCTCTGGTTGGGAAGCCCAAGCGAACCATCGCTTGGGGACATTCACTCGGAGGGATCATCACCGCCGGGCTGCTGCAGAGGAATCCGGGGCGATTTGACGCCGCCCTTCCCATGTGCGGAGTCCTGGCGGGCGGAGTTGGCGTCTGGAATGAGGGCCTCGACGGCGAGTT